>DYDH01000496.1 GCA_020717985.1 Herpetosiphon sp.
AGTCTGTCGGAATAAATGGTTTTGGCATGAGTTTAACACTTTGATCTCTTGATTTTGCCATGATTAAACCAAATTAGACCCAATAAATTCGCACTTTTCGTCGTTACGACGCTTTCTCAAGCAACGACGGTCTTAAAGACACGCTTTCCTCTCATCATTTACGCTATTTTTGCTCGGAATAGTTTCAATAGATTGTGCGTTAACGCGATCAACTGCCACTCCGCAGAAACTTTCTCCAACCCGCGAAACGAAAATCGCCGAAATCCTCGACACTCCTTGATCTGCCCAAATACTGGTTCTACGATCGCTTTCCTCATTTTGTAAATGGCGTGCCCCACCTCTGTACGTAATTTCTCGCGCATGTTTTGCGCTAATGGCGTTTGCGGCACCTTGCGTTGCGATTCTTGCTTTCCAGCTTCCGCGACAGAACTCGCGCCATGTTTCTGACGATCTGGCGGTACGTATAAGTTCATCTCCGCCACTCGCTCATCCGTGAGTTGTTTCTCACTAAAATAACCGGCATCGGCAGAACCATTCTGCGGCAGTTGTCCCGTGTTTTCTCTCACTCTCTCGAACATCGCCGCCAATTGCTGTTTGTCATTTGCTTGCTGCGTTACTTCCGCCGCGACGATTATCTGCGCGTGACTGTCCACGGCCACCTGCGCGTTATAGCATTGTTCGAAACTCTTGCTTGCGCCATCCTTCATAATCTTCGATTCAGGATCAGTGAAATTTCGCTGCGCCTTCGGCGCAGGCAACGCTTGTTCCACATCCGACGTCAGCGTCTCTCTACACAACTGCTTTCTCTCCGCCTCTTTCGTTCGCGCTTCCGTTTCCAACGCTGCTTTCGCTTCCCGTATCTTCTTTAAGCGACTCGTGCGTCGTGCCAACTCCGCTGGCAGCTCATCTCCGCGCTTCCCTTGCCCATACTGCTCATCTTCTGTCGCATCCACTCTCTGCGCGGACGCAAGCATCGTCGCAACTTCTCTTTCCAATTCCTGCTCTTTTTCGCACATTCGATCATAGCTCATCGCCTTGTGCTTCGAGGCGTTTGCTTTTATCTTGCTCCCGTCCAGCGCCACGTGCCCTAATTTCACCAACCCTGCTTTCTGGCACAACTGCAACACCTGCACAAATAGCCCCGACAGCTCTTTCAGATGTCGTTGACGAAAGGCGGCTATGGTGTCGTGATCCGGGCACGCTCCGGCGGCCAGCACACGGTATGGCACTTCGTCTGTTGTCGCCTGTTCGATTTTTCGCGAAGACGGTTTCCCCTTGCAGTAGGCATAGATCAGCAACTTCACCAGCATGCGCGGATGGTATGGCGGCTGGCCGCGCCTGTCGCACTCTTCATATACTCGGTAAATTGCGGCCAAATCCAGCTCATCCACTACATCGCTGATAAATAACGCCAGATGCCCTTCGGACAGCCACTCTCGCATGTCCGGTGGCAACAACAACAATTGATCGGGATGGTATTCTCGATATTTTTTATCCATGTCTTCTATCTTCGTCTTTTTTATAAAATATCAATCGTTTTTCTCCGACAGACTCCTAGGATTGCAGTGCTTGGCATATGCGTGCCCGGCAAAGGGCAGTCGGCGCAGAATAACAAGTTGGCCAGGGAGAAAGAACATGACGAGAATAGTGATAGCGGTATTGATAGTGACG
>DYDH01000172.1 GCA_020717985.1 Herpetosiphon sp.
TTCAGGTTAATCCATCACCCCTAAACAATAGGAAATAAAATGTCAAATTTGATTGGAAAAGTTTTGCTCTCTCAATTCAGGGTTGATGCCTTCATCGCCGCTGGCGGCATGGGGTCTGTCTACCGCGTCTGGGATATCAAGCGCAACGTCGAACTGGCAATGAAAGTTCTGCACGCCGATTTCGCAGATGACCCTTCGGCATTTAAATACTTCCAGCGTGAGGCGCGCGCCCTCGAGAAACTCCGCCACCCCAATATCGTGCCTTTTTATGGAATTTATCAGGATGGGCAACAGACGTTTCTCCTTGAACAATATGTTGATGGACCCACCCTGCGCGACATCCTGAACAAACAACCGCGCGGGCTTCCATTACGTGACACGATGACTGTAATGAAGGCGCTTTGTCCGGCATTGGGATATGCTCACGCAAATGGCGTTATTCACTGCGACATCAAACCCGGCAATGTGATGCTGGATAGCGGCGGGCAAATCTATTTAGCAGATTTTGGCATTGCGCGCCATGCTGAAAGCGCCACCACAACCATCGCCGGGGCAGGAACGCCTGCCTATATGGCTCCCGAACAGGTTCGGGGAATGTCCGTCAACGCCCAGACCGATGTCTATTCGCTTGGTATCCTGCTGTTTGAAATGCTCACCGGGCAGCGCCCATTTCGCGGCGACGAACCACAAACGATGAAACACGGCAATACATCGGGAGAGCGGATTCGGTACGCGCATTTGTATCTCGCGCCGCCCAATCCATCCGTAATTAATCAGTCCATTTCAAGGGAGGTTTCCGCTGTCATTCAAAAAGCCCTGCAAAAACAGCCGGGAGAACGTTACTACGGCGCAGTGGAATTTTTACAAGCCTTGAGTGCGGCAGTTGGACAAACTCACGAGCAAACTCCAGTCCGATTGAATTTACACGGCGCTATCAGTTCGGAACGTATTTCTAAAAATGTTCCCGAGCCTGCTGGACGCAAACCTTCCAGCAAAAACGCCGCCCTGTGGGTCATGCTGGGAATTATTTTCATATTGGCTGTGATTGGCATGGGCATGTTTCTCCCAATAATAGTACCTCCGATTGCGACGCTCCTTCCGCCAACCGTTATCCAGCAAGATCCAACGCTTCCTCCGACAGAATACATTCCCCCTCCCGTAACAGAAATCATCCCTCCGACAGACACGCCCACGGAGCCTCCTACATTCACGCCGACGCCAACAGCTACTTCCACGGAAACGCCAACCGCTACACCAACAAAGGAAATGTCATGTCCCGGCGCAGAACCGCAACGGGTGGTGGTTCGAGACCGTGTGTATGTCTGTACTCAAACTGACCGCTTGATAGTCAAAAAGACGGCTGGGAAAGACGGAATAGAAATGTTCCGTATATATCCTGGTTCGTCATTGACCATCGTTGGAGGTCCAATATGTGATGATAATTCTTCCTGGTGGCAGGTCAATGTGCCAGCAGATACAAAAGCATCTAAAGGGCAAACAGCCTTGGACGATTATTATTATATTGTCAACGAAAAAATCGGATGGGTACGCGAAGGCAGCGACAACAAAGACCCCTACTATATTTGCAAACAATGATCTCCAAAAAAAACTTAAAAGTTATCATTGCCTTGGAAATTCTCATATTGGGAATTATCCTTCTGGCTGGGATAAGGCTACTTCTGACCCCAAGCCGAATAGTCCCTACTCCAACAGCCAGTCCTGTTCATTCGCCGACTGCCGCCCAAACAGTAATCCCGTCTTCATCGGCAATTTCGACAACCGTTGAAATAACGCCAACCCAAAGCATCATTTTATCGTCACCCACCGCCGAGGTCTCCGTCACCCCGTCGCCCACGGCACAGCAATCCCTAATCATCGGGAAGTCGGTACTTGGAAACCCATTAACTGTTTATCAATTTGGCAGCGGACAAACTCACAGGATGATTGTTGCGGGAATTCATGGCGGGTATGAATGGAACACGGTTCAACTGGCGGAGAAACTCATCGAATACCTCAAGGCAAACCCATCCGCAGTTCCGCTTGAGGTTACGTTGTATATCCTGCCTTCAATCAACCCCGATGGATACGATAAGGAATTCGGCGCAAAAGGACGCGCAAACACCAACGGGGTGGATATCAACCGCAACTTCGACGCATTCTGGAAAGCAGATTGGGATAGAAAAGGCTGCTGGAACATGGAACCCATTACAGCGGGAGCCTCCCCCAATTCTGAGCCTGAAACGCGCGCACTCGTATCATTTTTGATGGAGTATGACATTGACGCCCTCATCAGTTATCACAGCGCCGCTTTGGGAATTTTCCCCGGTGGTCAGCCCCCCGACGCCAATTCCGTTCACCTGGCAGAGGCATTGCACAAGGTGAGCAATTACCCTTATCCGCCGCTCGAATATGGCTGCAAATACACGGGTCAATTGATTGACTGGGCTTCCGCCCATGAGGTTGCCGCGGTAGACATTGAACTCACCACACATAGCGAACTGGATTATGAAACCAACCTCAAAGTGTTGGCGCGCTTCATGCATTGGGCAAGATGAGATAAAACCGACATGATATACTCTACCCGCATCACTGAAACGGGAAATAAAGAATGGCAGACATAATCGGGCAAACGCTTCTCAATCGGTATCGTGTTATTGAATTGCTGGGACATGGCGGCATGGCGCAGGTCTACAAGGTTTGGGACCAGCAGCGCACTGTTTTTCTCGCCATGAAAATCCTGCACGATGATCTGGCTCGTGACAAAATCTTCCTGCGCCGCTTTGCGCGCGAAGCGCAAATTCTCAACGAATTACAACATCCGCATATTGTGCGTTTTTACGGTCTTGAACAGGAAGGACTCCAAGCCTTCCTACTGATGGATTATGTGCAAGGCACCGCCCTACGCGACGAAATCTTTCAACTTTCAAATCCCATGAGCGGGCAGCGCGTTCTGGAAATTATGCGTCCCGTCTGCTCGGCGCTAAATTATGCCCACCAGATGGGGCTCATCCACTGCGATGTCAAGCCTGCCAACATCATGCTCCATGAAAATGGCAACATCTTCGTCGCCGATTTCGGCATTGCCCGCATGATGGAGAACAGCACAACGACAACGATGTTCGGCGCGGGAACGCCTGCCTACATGTCTCCCGAACAGGCGATAGGTCATAACCCGGTCGCGCAAAGCGACATCTACTCCCTCGGAATTGTGCTGTACGAAATGGTTACTGGCGGCGAGAGACCTTTCACGGGAGAACACGCCCTGACAGGCGGTAGCACCGCAGAGAAAATGCGCTGGGAACATTTACAGGTCAAGCCGCCTTCCCCGCGTGAATATAACCCCAGCCTTTCGCCGCAACTCGAAGCGGTGATTTTGAAGTGTCTGGAAAAGAATCCTGTCCAACGCTACGCTACCACAATGGAATTGCTCAACGACCTGGAGACGCACGTCTCCGCCCAGGGTATGGCTGGCGCAAAAGCCATGGGGGAAGACAAAACCAGCGCCACCTACATCCCAATTCCGGGCAAGCCTATTCAAACGCCGCAGCCTGTTTCGCAAAATATCCTCAAAAATAAAGAAGTCATCGAGCATCGTCCGCAAAAACAAAAACAGTGGGGAATAATTGCCGCCGCGACTACCATGTTGATTCTGCTTGCCGTTGTAATTGGTTTGCAGACGGTGGGAGGGGTCTCCGCGCTGTTGCCTGAGCCAACCGTCACTGAAACTTCAACCCCATCTGCCACTTCCACGCCGACAAAGACGCCGACGCCAACAAGCGTTCCCATCCTGCCAACAGAAACGGCTGCTATGCCAACAGATACGCCCATGCCCACAATCACCCCGACCTCTGAGTTTGTAGATTGCGCGTACAAAGTTCAGTCAGGCGATTCCTTTTATGGAATTGCCACACGCTTTAGCGTTGATGCGGATTTGATCAAAGACGTAAGCGGAATGACCCTGCAAAACCCAGGCGCGCTCGCCTTGGGACAGGAATTACTGGTGTTAAACGCGTCAACTGGCATCTGTTTGGAGCAAAAAGGTGTTCCAAAAGGCATGGCTGCATCTCCTGTGACGCGGATCGCAACTGCGACGCCCGATTTTAATCGGCAACCCACCAATACGCCGTACATTGCACCAGCAGTATTCCAGCCTACAACTGTTACACCTTTGATAGTTGTGCCTGATCCTACAACGACGACTCCAACATGGACTCCAACATTTCCTGCGCCTAACATTCCTTTGGCGTCTCTCTCAAGTAATACACTTATTACAACTTGTAAATGGAATGTTCAAATTTACCTCTCTGGCTTTTCCTCAAACAGCAATATTACAATTTCTTCCACTTATTCTGAAGTAGAATGCGCTACTGGCAATACAATAGCTTCATCATGGGATCAAGTATATTCAAATAAAACTGATCAAAACGGGAATCTAATGATAGGTTACTTCCATAACGGAACAGGGAGTTACAATTATATTTTTACCGATGATAGAGGCAATCAGGCGACTCTATCATTTGTCACCAATCCATAAAACTATGTGGAGAAAATCAACTCTCAGATTCTCATTCATATAACTTATCTTAAAATAGAAAGATGATTTTCTTGAGATTGGCTATCAAGCGTGGTTTGAGGCGCGCTCCCAATCCAGACGGGTTCTTTTACATTCCAACCCCATAGATTTTACTATCGGATAAATTCAATCGGTTCTTCGGAGATAACAGATGCCAGATCTAATTGGAAAAAACATATCAAACCGTTACCGTGTTGACTCTCTGCTTGGACGTGGTGGCATGGGAGACGTATACAAAGTCTGGGATAGCCAGCGAGGCGTTTTCCTTGCAATGAAAGTCCTCCACGCAGATTTGGCAGAGGACAAGGTTTTTCTACGCCGGTTTGCGCGTGAAGCAGAAACACTTTCTGCGCTGCAACACCCGCATATTGTCCGCTTTTATGGGTTGGAGCAGGAGGGACGGCTGACCTTCATGTTAATGGATTACGTGGAAGGGACAACCCTGCGCGGACAGATTTTCGACTCCAGCAAGCCTTTCACTGTTGAACAGGTTTTACAGATTGTAAAACCTGTATGTTCCGCCTTGCATTATGCCCATCAGATGGGACGTGTCCATTGCGACATCAAGCCTGCTAATATTATGGTCAAGTCAAACGGGGATGTGTTGGTTGCAGATTTTGGCATTGCGCGAATGATGGAAAACAGCACAACGACAACAATGGTAGGAGCAGGAACACCCGCCTACATGGCTCCCGAACAAGTGTTGGGAAAAAATCCAGTCCCGCAAACAGATATATATGCGCTGGGAATTGTTTTGTATGAGATGCTCACCGGCGGGGAGCGCCCATTTACGGGCGAGCAAGCCCAGACAGACGGCAGCACTTCTGAAAAAGTACGATGGGAGCAGATCACACTCCAACCGCCATCGTTGCGCAAATATAACCCTGACATTTCCCCACAATTGGAAGCGGTGGTTTCCAATTGCCTGCAGAAAAAACCCGAAGACCGTTATGCAGATGCTTTCAGTTTGCTGAATGCGTTAAGTGCAACGGCTCAAGATAACTTGTATAAACTAGTTGACGTAAAGCAGTCTAAAAATCAGCCCTTGCATAAAACACAGGCTGACGACCTCCTTCTTTCGCAAAAAGCCAAAGAAGAATCCGAAGGATTCTCTAGTAAAGTGGCTATAAAAACCTCGCAAAACCTGTTGTCAAAATTAAAAAATCCTGCTTTTGTTTTATTTGTTGCATTACTCGGTTACTTGATCTGGCAGGGCATCTTATCACCAATTCCAGAAAATCCTGTTATAGCAGAGACGCCACAACCAACAACCACTGCGACTTTTACATCCATTCCTTCAACAAAAACCATTAAACAACCTACCAATATTCCCTTAACGGTCTTACCTTCACCAATTGCAACACTTGAGCCACGCTGGATTACCTGGAATGGCACAAGTGTACCTTGGCCACAAGAGCCACTCAATATAAATAATGCAAATCGCATGGTCGAATTAGCAGGAATACAAATAGGGCATGGATGGGGGGGCATTATTAAAATTTCTCCCAATGACGATTTTATAGCGTATGCCTTGGGGAATAATATATATATAATGCACATGGGGGATGGGGTAATACAACATACATTAGAAGGACACACTAATAATGTGGATTGTCTTGAAATCTCCCCAAATGGACATATATTAGCTTCGGTTAGCAGACTTGGAGAGGTAAGAATATGGGACGCAGAAAATGGGGTTCTCCTCTATACAATACCAGGAACAGAAAAACAAATCTCGTCCGACGTCAAATTTTCTCCAGACGGAATATGGCTGGCTGGTTCAATAGGTGATGTAATTAATATTTGGAAAATTGAAGATGGCACCCTGCTTAAAAAATTCAACTTAACAGATATCCCAACAAGTTATTTTCGCGGCACATCTTTTTCGCCCGATGGAAGCTTATTGGCATATATAACTAAAAACAACCAAATACATATCTGGAATACCCTTGATGGATCAATAGTACATACAATAGATAATAGTAATTTCGACTCCGATATTAGCACAATAATTTTTTCACAAAATGGAAAACATCTAACCTCGGTAGACAAAGATGGAATGATACAATTATGGAGTATAACTGATTGGTCATTACTTAATACTATTCAATGTAATGATTCTTCGTGCTCAAACCTAATCTTTCTCCTTGATGAAAAAGGATTTATCACGGCAACAGGCAAGAACGTAGGATTTAAATTAAAGAGTATCACTGATGGGGCGCTAATTTGGGACGCAAATATCCATGAGTCGGTATCCGATCTAGTATTTTCCAGTGACGGCACTGTTCTAGCCTCTTTGTCTTATGTTAGTCGTCCATCTGGTAGCGATTGGACAGCAAAAAATAGTGTACCAACAAGATTACGATTATGGGGAATACCCCCATAAAACCAACAATGTTGCCTCATCAAAACATGTACGACTTTCCCAAAGACTCTTTCACAATCCGGGTTTCGAAATTTATGGCAGTCGTACCAAAAATGCCCTCAAAAATTAATTCCCAAACATTTTCAGCAGAATATTGTAACTATACTTCGTATCAACAATGACCACCCTCAAAGGCGCCACCCTCAACAAACAATATTTCCTGCGTGAACTCGTCGGAAGCGGCGGGATGGCGGATGTGTATCTTGCATGGGATACGTTGCGCTCCGCGAAGATGGCTGTCAAAGCCCTGCGTCGTGACCTTTCACAAAACCGCGGCGTGCTGGAGGCATTTGAAAGGGAAGCGGTTTTACTGCAAGACCTGACCCATCCCTTTATTGTGCGTTTTTACGAGTCGGGCAGTGAGCGCGGCATTACCTACATTGTCATGGCATGGGTGGATGGCATAGACCTAAAGAAAAGAATTGAAGCGCTCAACCGCCCCCTCAGTCTTGGCGAAATTATCCCCATCCTTCAACCCGTTTGCAGCGCATTGAATTTTGCTCACCAAAAGGGGTTTTACCATTGTGACATCAAACCCTCGAACATCCTATTGCACGAAAACGGCAAAGATGTCTTTCTCGCAGACTTTGGCGTGGCTCATGCCGCGCAGGAATACGCTGGCGGCGGTACCCTGCCCTACATGGCGCCCGAGCAATTCTCACAAGGCATTGTCAGCGCCCAAACGGATATTTACTCGCTTGGGATTACAGTTTATCAAATGTTGAGCGGCGGCATTGTCCCCTATCACGGCGACACCAAAAGTCCTGGAACCACCCCTCGTGAGCGGTATGCCTATGAACACAGTTCCCTGCCTCTCCCTTCGCTTTCACAATTCAACTCAAAGCTCCCCACAGCTGTATTTTCTGTCGTGGAAAAAGCCGCAAGTAAAAATCCAGCCGAACGGCATACCACCACGCTGGAATTCTATAATGCCTTTGTGCAGGCATGTGGCAATGTCAAAACCAAACCACTGACCCTTCCCAAAAAAGACGACTCGCAAAAAACGGTGTTTATGCCGCCGCCAATGGTCGAATCGCCAACACATAAAATTCCACCGCGTCCACAGCAGCCGCAACCGCAACCGCAGCCAAAATTCAAAGCAGGCATTCCACATTTATATGCCCGTGCCGGGGATTTTGCAGGGCAATCCATTCAATTCTCTGGACATGAAACCTTGATTGGCAGGGGAACAAACTGCCACATTAGGCTGTATGAAAAAAGTGTCTCGCGCATTCATGCCACCATACTCCTGACAAAACAAGGTTTTTATATCCGCGACGAAGGAAGTTCCCTGGGAACATTTGTCAACGGAAAGCCAATTTTACAGGGAGCGCCGGTTCGTATCCAGAATGGGGATGTAATCCAAATCGGGTATTATCAAATTTTTGAATTTCGCAAAACGTAATGAGGATTTAAATTTATAGGGGGATTAATCGAATCTAAAACGTTTATGTTCATCCTATTCTCCTTTAACATCCCATTTTTCGCGCCAAAGTGGCGAGAGAGCTGTAGCGAAGTTCAGCCAGATACTCAAGATCTTTGGCGATTCCGCCGAATTGCACCTCTTTGCACTCACAGATTAATGTGCCGCTGCTCACTGTGTAAATCGGTCATGTCGCACACTGTGACCGGAGTATGCCGCACAGTGGGAGGAGAGGAAAGTGCTGGTGTTGGGATTGTACTCTAAGTGTGCGGCATGGGCCGGCCAGCTCTAAGAGAGCGTTTCTTAATTGGTCGGATAAGATTGGAGAATGACCAAATTCACCGAAACCTACCCGACCGACCTCAAGTATACCGAATGGAAGCTAATAGAGCACCTTTTTCCAGTCAACAAGATGGGACGCCCGCGCAAATGGGAGATGTGGCAGATTATCAACGCAATCCTATATGTAGTTCGCACAGGTTGCCAGTGGCGCATGTTGCCGAAAGACTTTGCGCCTTGGCAGACCGTGTACGGTTACTTTCGACGCTGGAAGCATCAGGGCTTGTGGGAACACATGAATGGAACTCTGGTCAAGACAGTGCGCGTGAAGGCAGGACGTAAACCAGAACCAAGCGCTGCGATTATTGATAGCCAAAGCGTGAAAACATCGGAAGGCGGCGAACAACGCGGTGTAGATGTACATAAACAGACGCCTGGGCGTAAACGCCTCATTGTGGTTGAGACTTTGGGCTTGCTTTTGATGGTTTTTGTCCATAGCGCCAGCATTCAAGATGGCAAAGGCGGCTTCCAGACCTTGCAGAAGTTGTTCGATAAAATCAAGCACAGTGTTTACAATAGCTGCTGCCGTCTGAAACTGGTTTGGGCAGATGCCGCTTATGCTTGCATCGTGGAAGAAGTTCGTAAGCATTTTGGTTGGAAACTGGACATTGTGCGTAGATCAGATAAAGCCAAAGGATTTGAACTCTTGCTACATCGCTGGATTGTCGAACGCACCTTTGGCTGGTTGGGTCGCTATCGTCGTCTCTCGCGTGATTTTGAACATACCGTTTCATCCAGCGAGTCCGTTGTTTATATCGCCAGCATTCGCCGTATGTTGAAATTAGCTACTAATTGATTTAAGAAACGCTCTCTAAGTTTTCGTTGAGATTCTCCTTTCAATTCAATTCGCTGTGCATTGTGAACC
>DYDH01000497.1:0-182 GCA_020717985.1 Herpetosiphon sp.
GTTCCGGCTGGCGTCGCTCGTGACACTGGTGGAGCCGAGGTGGTCGGTGTGTAGGTAGTATGGTGTGCCGTTCTGCCGCACGGCCACGCGCTTGCCGCCAAAATAGTAGTACTTGGTGACCGCGCTGCTGTTCGTCACTTCGTACCAGTTACCGATGTAGTAGGTGGTGATGCCATCCTGGG
>DYDH01000497.1:190-1599 GCA_020717985.1 Herpetosiphon sp.
ACGCGCGCGCCGACATTACAGGCGGATGTCTAACGTTTTAGAAACACGCAGATCAAACCAACCGTATAAAAGATCATTGGAATCAACCCCATCAGTCGGACAAACCAAATCATGCGCGGAAAATCCTCAGGGTGTTCGGGGCCCCTAGCTGCATAATCACTAACCTTGCCAATAAGAAACTTGCTCAGGGGATTAAAAACCATGTACTGATCCGCCTGCTCAAGTGAGCGTTGGTCAGGATAACTATCTCTGGTATATGCAGCGTACCAAGCAACAATCCTTGTTGGGAAAATAACGAGCAACAATGCAACCGCATACAGAAACGCTATGCCCATGCACAAACCCATGTATTCCTCCGATTGTCTTTTTTCTCATCAGAAGTATTTTCTCTCTGTGAGAAAACATGATGCCACAGACCTGATTTCACCACGCAAACCATTGAATAAATGTGCGTACAATGTTCTACTTACTCAGTAACAACGCTCCCTCGCCGGTTCGTGTCCACCAAGCGATACATATTGATTTAATCGGGACCCGGATAATTCTCCCAATCTATTGGCCACGTAGGTCCAGGAGGAACGACCACAGTATTTTCTACCATGCTGTGAAATTCAACTGGAGTGAGACCATTGCCTTGAGCTCCTGGTCCGACATTGATATTGAGCCCCCAAACTGGACCATCCGGACTATTTTGCGTAACTACTTCACCTCCGACACTGAAACCTGGAGGTCCAGCCGAAAAGCCGGTCTGAACTACAGTACCGTTGAGGTCATAGATGTTATCTGCATTGGTACCTTGGACTACAAGACCGCCACTTGCACCTATACCGGCGTATCCTCCCCCACCACCACTAAACGCAACACTCCAGTTGCCATGCCAATCAACTACAAGCATTACACTACCCGACAGTCCAACAATAGCTCCAGCAGTGCCCCCTAGACCAATCCCAAACGTCCAATACCCTGAGGGATCTATGTACCGGAGTGGATTGTTGCGAACATAGGCATAGCGATTGAGATTCTGTGGATCATCCGGACCTTTCGCTTGAAGACTCGAACGGATCATTGGTTCCTGGAACGATTGCACCGCACCCAGCCCTTTAGGCATCTCGCCGATTGACATCTGCTGACTGGGTGAAGCGCGGTACGCAGACCAACGATACTCACGGCCCAATTCCGCGACGAATATGGGAGAACTGAAATTAACTGTGAGCGAAGACAAGCGCGTAGTAGGCGCATCTGGCACCAGCGTATCCGCGCTGATGAAGCGTCCCAGCACCCAATCGTAGTAGCGCGCGCCATAGTACATCAGCCCGGCGTCGGCGTCAAGTTTCTGTCCGGTGAAAGTGTAGTCGGTGTGCAAATCGCCGCTGGTGGTGCGGGTGCTGCCAAACGCAAAGTAGGTCTGT
>DYDH01000498.1 GCA_020717985.1 Herpetosiphon sp.
GTTCGCGTTGATAACGTCCACGGCCGAGCCAGATCTTCATTTGAGCCAAAACCTGATCCTCACGATGCTGCATAATGTCTGCGGCAGTGGGCAGTTTTCCAAGTGTCATCGCCTGCTTGGTCAGGTGTTCAATTTCGCGCAAGCGTCGTTTTTCACGCGGGGCAAAAAGTGAAATGGCGATGCCCGTCTTGCCAGCACGGCCTGTACGTCCAATGCGATGGACATACACTTCGGCATCATCTGGTAAATGATAATTGAAAACATGTGAAATATCGTCAATGTCCAAACCGCGCGCGGCGACATCCGTGGCGACCAAAACTTTTATCTGTCCGCTGCGGAATCTGCCGAGGATTTGTTCGCGTGCATTTTGTTCAAGGTCACCATTCAAAGCTTCGGCGGGAAATCCACGCGCAGAGAGTTGACCTGCCAACTGTCCCGTTTCGATGCGCGTGCGGACGAAGATCAATGCGCTGGTAATGGGTTCTATTTCAAAGAGATTTGTCAACGCTGCCAGTTTATCGCCTTCGTGGACGAGGTAGTAGCGCTGCTCAGTCCCTGTCAGCGTCATCGTCGCTTGTTTGATGATGACCGATTGAGGGTCACGCATGAAACGTTCTGCCAGCGAGCGAATCCGCACGGGCATGGTCGCACTAAAGAGGGCGGTCTGACGTATGCCGGGAGTCGCGGAGAGAATTTCCTCCACGGGTTCGATGAAGCCCATGTTAAGCATTTCATCGGCTTCATCGAGAACAACGGTCTTGATCATGCTCAAGTCCAGAACTTTGCGTTCCATCAAGTCAATGATACGTCCGGGTGTGCCGACGACAATATCCACGCCGCGTTTGAGTTGATTGACCTGCGGTCCGTAAGGTTGTCCGCCATAAACAGCCAGCACGCGCACCTTGAGATGCTTGCCATATTGTTCCATGGCGGCAGCGACTTGAACAGCAAGTTCACGCGTAGGCGCGAGAACAAGCGCCTGCGGCAGTCGTTGATGAATGTAATGATGAAGTATGGGGAGAGCGAAGGCAGCGGTCTTGCCAGTGCCTGTTTGGGCCTGACCAATCACATCCACGCCTGTGAGCATGAGGGGGATCATGCCTTCTTGAATACCGGTTGGCGTAATATAGCCAAGGTCAATGATTGCCTGCTCCAACTCGGGGCGCAGGTTTAAAGAAGTAAATTCGGTTGTCATTATCAGTCCTTTAGTTTACTGGTTGGGTGGTTCATTAGTTTCTCAATTGATAATTGGGGATTATCCAACTACGCAACTGCTTCACTAGTCAACTACTCCACTAAGGGAATGTTCTGACAACTCCGTTCAACTTCCTTCCTGTCAACAAAGTTTACTTTTGCAAGTAAACCCGCCCAACAAAAAAGCCCGATCAGGTTTCATCGGGCTTGCAGTTTAGAGTGATCAAAACCATTTCCCAAAAAAATTGCCCTCCATTGAGAGCGGACAAGAGTTTACCACAGAAATTAAGGATACAGTAATCAATTCGACAATTGAGAGTGTCTAATTCCGTGGGATTGCCAAAAGATTTGACCACAGAGCCCACAGAGAGCACGGAGAAAGACCTCTTGAAAACTCTGTGACCTGATATGAAAAAAGAATACTCCCGTAGGTCACGTTTGCAACGTGACAGTCACGTTGCAAACGTGACCTACGTTTTTCA
>DYDH01000173.1 GCA_020717985.1 Herpetosiphon sp.
TTGCTTTGTTCCGCCGAGCAAGGCATACAATGGAAGTTCTGCATGTTTGGCAAGCAAGTCATAGAGCGCGATGTCAAATGCACAGCGGATGGCGGGATTCTTGAGCATGTACTGTTCAAGTTCGCGCAGGCGTGTATCAATCTCCAATGGATTTTTGCCGATGAGTAGTTGTGCATAAAGTTTGGCGGATTCGAATCCGTTGTCGGCGTCTTCGCCTGTCACAAAGCGCGATGGGACACCTTCGCCCACGCCCACTAAACCGTCGCTGTCATGTACGCGGACGATGATATTGTGAGCGCTGTTCATCACCGCCAAAGCAATCTTGAACGGGTGATTGAAGGGAAAGTTGAGGTCGATGATTTCGATTTTGGTTATTTTCATTTTGTCCACGAAGGTCACGAAGATACACGAATTTTTTTAACCACAGATGGACACAAATAAACGCAGATAGATTTCGGTTCTTTTATCAAGACATCCTTTTATCTGTGTTTATCTGTGGTCTATTTTCCTTTATACACAGGTGCGCGTTTTTCCACGAACGCCTTTACGCCTTCGCGCATGTCTTCGCTGGCGAAGCATTCGAGCGTGCCTTCGGTTTCGAGTTGCATGACGGTTTCAAGGTCTAGGTCGTAGGATTGTTGCAAAACTTCCTTTACCAAGCGCACAGAAATGGGCGCGTTCGACGCGAGCGTGCGGGCGATGTCCATGCCTTCTTGAATAATTGCTTCTGCCGATGTCACTTTCGTGACCAATCCCATCTCGTAAGCAGATTGCGCGGAAATGCGTTCGCCTGTCATCATCACATGCGCGGCGCGCCCCATGCCGATGAGGCGCGGCAGGCGGTGCATGACTCCGTTGGTTTCAAAAATGCCGCGCTTCACTTCGGCAAATTGAAAATAGGCGCTCTCCGCCGCAATGCGGATGTCGCTCGCAATCGCGATCTCCGCGCCCACGCCAATCGCCACGCCGTTGATGGCAGAGATAATTGGCTTGCGCAAATTCACCATACGGCGCGTCAACTCTTGCATTTCGTCCAATTCGGTGCGCGCCTGCTCTGCTACCGTCGAGCCGTCAAACAGGTGCGACAGTTCTTCAAGGTCAATGCCTGCCGAGAACGCGCGTCCGTTGCCCGTGATGAGCGCGACGCGAATCGAATTGTCGGCTGCAATCGTATCGAGCATGTCGAGCAATTGCTGGAACATGCTGCGCTTGAACGCATTCAACACGTCAGGTCGGTTGAAGGTGATAACGGCAATTTGGTCTTTGGTTTCGTAAAGGATGTCTGTCATATTTTTTAGGATGATTGAGAGTCTGGTCTGACCTTTAGCGGAATCTCGATGAAGGAGCCTTGTTCGCCCCCAATCATAATCTCCACGCTCGGACTACCCGTGAGCGGGATTCTGGCAAAGGTGTTTTTGTCTGCACCTGAGAGCGATACTCGCAACCTCCACCCGCGCCGAATCAGCGCCGAGATGGGGTTCAACCCGAAGGTGATTTCTGCCACTCCGTTTGGAATCAATGGCATGGCGTCTGCACGTTTGAAAGAATGGTACGGGACAAATTGTTTATAAGGCGGCGTATCGGTTGAAACTTTTCGATGGATAGCGCGCAGCATTCCTTCTGTGAGATAGTGTGCATTGCCTTGTTCATCAATCGTTTCGAGATAGACGAAGAAGTTGCCATCATTATGTGTTGACTTGATGAACAGAGTCACAACAGGATAGCCTGTGATTTCGGTATCCTGTTCAAGCGGCGCGGAGGTGTACGAGAGTTGTCCTTTGATGGGCGCGTACTTTACAGGTCGCTGGTCGAGTTCAGTTTGCCAGCGGTTGTTGAGTCCTGTTGAGGCGTTGAAATCTGTCTGGTAGCGGTCAGCAGGCGCGGGCGGGGGAAGAAGCGAGGAGAGTCCGCTTTGGGGTTGGAAAAAGAATCGGGTGGAGGTCAAACCCGCAGGTGGAAACTCAGGCGTCGATTTCCATTCATTTTCAAAAATGGTGTAGTAGTGCAACTCGCGGGTCGCGGGTGGATTGTCGAAGAAGCGCAGGGACTCCTTCATCTGTGCGAGCAATGGAAATGGATTTTCCTTCGCGCCAACGTGTTGGGTTGCGCCGTGATTCCACGCACCGATGACCGCGCGCTGCGGGCGGGGATTGTTCGCAAAGCGGTGGATGACGGCATTCGCGGTGGCGGCGTCGAACCAACTGCCCCAATGGTCGAGGGTGTGATTGGTTGGACGATTGAACATGCTGACGTCGTCCATGCGAATGTTGAGCTCGGGGTCGAGGTCATCGCGGAAAGTGATATGGCGCAGCGCGGAGTCAACTTGTTGATTGGTGTGTTTTGGAATTGGATGGTTGCCAACGGGCTTGACACCTTTGACGAGAATCTTTTCGAGCGCGCTCATGCTTTTAGGAAGTTGATTGGCGTCGAGGGCGCGGTTGTACTCTGCCCATTGCGTGAGCATGAACTCGTTGGGCACGCCGCCAGGGAAAGCGATGTCGGTGAAAACGTCGTACTCGTTGAAGCGCACGAGCGCAGAGGTGACGGCGGGATGTCCGCACGCGCCGAGCATTTCGGCGGTGGTGGCTTGATACGAATTGCCAAAGCCGCCGACCTGTCCGTTGCTCCATGGTTGTTGAGTGACCCATTCGGTTAGGTCGTAGAGGTCGGTGCGGTCGGTCGCTGACCACGGGTGCGGATGATTTCCTTCCGACGCGCCCGTGCCACGCATGTCAATGCGGAGGACGGCGTAACCAAAGGCGGTGAAGAAATTGCGAGCGGAGTCTGGCAAAGAGAGAAACCATGAGAATGGCGCTTTGAGTTGTTGATTGCGCCAGTAACGTGTGGCGGCGAAGAGCGCGGGGATTTTGGTTTCGGGCGTGAGTCCGCGCGGGAGGTAAAGGTCAACAGCGAGACGAGTCCCATCGCGCATGGGGATGTACAAAGTCTGCTCGGTGGAGCCTTTGTATGAAGGAGGGCGGAGTGATTCAGTAGAAGGAAAAGTCATTTTTTAACCACGAAGTACACGAAGGGTCACGAAGTTTTTTACCGCGAAGCCCGCCAAGAGCGCAAAGATTATTTTAGTTCTTCTTTGCGGACTTTGCGCTCTTAGCGGTTCATTTTTTATTTGAAAGAAAATCGTTCATCACTTGCTGAAACTTTTCTGGTTCTTCGAGGAATGCCCAGTGTCCGCTTTGGGTGAATTCAACGGATTGGCAGTTGGGGAGCGTGGCACAGAGTTCATCGGCGACGGGTTTGCCTGTGTATTGTGAGTCGGCGGTGCCGTAGATGAAAAGGGTTGGCACTTGCAATTGGCTGAGGTCTTTTTTGTAATCGTAGCCAACAAGTGAAAAAGAAATTTCACGCCACGGGGCGAAGGAGACTGTGCCTGTATCTTTGAGTAAATCTGTTTTTGTTTTATCAAATAATCTTTGCGGATTATCTTTTTCGGATGATTTGGTAAACCATGCGTCTGCGGATTTTGAATCCGTGGGAGGGAAGCCGAGGGCGGTGGAGTACAGCAATCCGCCAAAATACTTCCAGACGAAGCGGTTGCTCATGCCGTTGTTGATTCGAATCCCGCCTGCAATGACCATCTTCTCAACGTGTTGCGGATATTTGAGTGCGTAGCGTTGAACCACAGCGCTGCCAAAGGAATGACCGACGAGAATGACCTTGTCCGCTTTAACTATGTCACGGCGCAGGGCTTCAAGTTCTTCCACGAGTTGCTCGATGGTGTAATCTTCGGGGTTGGGCTTGATTTGCGAATTGCCCGAACCACGCTGGTCATAGAAGATGACGCGAGTCTGCTTGGCGAGGAAGTCGAATCCGTTCTTGAAACTCAGGCTCGAGTGACCAGGTCCGCCGTGAACGAGGATGACGGGCGGGATGTCTTTGTCCGTGCCGAGTTCGCGATAGTACAAGTCATAACCGTTGACGTGGGCGGGAGTGGCACAGTCCACGCAGGGGCGGGATTGTGGCAGGACGCGGTGATAAAGATAGTATGCAATCGCTACATACAATGTGAATAAAACCAGAACAGCGAGAATAACGTAAAGGACAAGCATGATGAAATAATCTCCAATTACCAATCTCTAATACCCGAGATTAGTAATTGGAGATTGGTAATTACGCCATTTCCTTCTTCGCTTCACCCTTCGTCACAGGCAAAATGGCAACGGTGGCGAGGACGAGGAATACAAACATGATGAGCCAGACCCAGCGATAGTCGTTGCCCATGGCTTCGACGAGAGTCCCGCCAAGGATGGGTCCGATGATGAAGCCGAGGGTCACGGCGATTTGGCGCAAACCTGTGTAGGTTCCCATCAATGTTTCGACGGGAGCACTGTCCACAATCATCGCGACTTGGACGACGTTGGCGAGGGGCCAGGTCAAGCCGCAGATGAGGAGTCCCACATTGAGCATGGTTGCGTCGGGGAACATATAAATCACCAATGCGCCGACGGCGTACCCGACCAAGCCGACAATCTGTGTGTTCTTGCGTCCGATTTTGTTGGCAAGCAGACCCGCAGGCACGGCGATAATCATGAACGCAATCGCGGGGATGGCGACCAGCATGGCGGCATCGGCTTCTTCCATGCCGAGGGCGAAGACGCCGTAGGAACTGAGGAAGGCTTGCATTTGAGCGAGCGCCACATACGCCAGCAAATTGCTGAGGAGCAGGAACATCAAACTGCGGGCGTGTTCTTTGGGAAGTCCGCGCAGGAAGGCGACAATCCCTTTCAGGTTGAACGGCTCGCCTGCCAATTCCCTGGCACTGGCGAGGTCTTCGGGTTCTTTGACAAATGCCCAGGTGAGGAAAAGGATGACGAGGGCGAATCCAGCCGCCAGCCAGAAAGGAAGCGGACCGTAAATGTCGTAAAGCGCCGCGCCCGCGAGAGCCGTCACGACCACCAAAAATCCAGCAATCGCGCCAGCAATGCCGTTGGCTGTGGAGCGGTGCTGGGAGGGAGTCACGTCAAAGAGTAGCACATCCGCCACGGGGCGCACCATCGCAAAAGCAATCAACACGATGAACAGGGAGATGATGAAGGGGATGAGCAATCCCGTCAGTTGTCCCGTCTGCCCATTGAGTTCGGGGGCAATACCCAGCGGAATGAGCGGAATGACAATGAACGCGAGTACCGCCACAGGCACGCCGAAAAGGATGAACGGCATACGGCGTCCCCACTTGGTGCGGAGGCTGTCGCTCCACGCGCCGACGAGCGGGCTGATGAACAGTCCCGCGATGTTGTCGAAGACGAGGATGAAGCCCGTCAGCGCGGGACCAAGCCCAAAGCCGACGGTGGTCGCTCCCGCTTCGGTGAAGGCGGGGTTGCCCGCCTGCAAAAAGACGGGGACGTAGGTGTTATACAACTGCCAGATGACTTCCATCACGGCGGGCAGGGTTGCCGCAAGGATGGTGGTGCGCCAATTCAACTTGACATGGGACATGGCTCTCTCCTGTGAAATTTTGTACGACCGTTCAAATTATTGAACGTAACCGGTATAATACAAAAGAATGAAACAAAAGTCAAGAGGGAGTATTTTAGAATCAAAAAGGGGTATGGTTGAAATCAGCGGTTAATATTTTCGAAGAAAATGGGGAATATGATATGGCGGTTATCGCTTATCCTGGTTGCGGCCATCCGCCCAGATTTGAGGGTGCAGCAAGCACAGGAATGAGGATCGCGCAGACAGGCTCTCATCTTTACAAGATTATTATGAAGAGAGGAGTTCTCTTATTTGATTAATTCCCCTAAAAACGTGGTAGATGAACCAAATAGCCAGCGCAGGAGGTGAAATCGGTAAATGATTGTTCCGCTATTTCAGAAGGCAATGCCTCGTTTTATCATTTGCCTGATGCCACTACCATTATTTTGTAAACCCGTCTAAAAACGTCAGCCAAAGATTAGCGAAATTCCTGTAACAAAACAGTGGATGAGGAAGTAGCCAGCACAGGCTATGCTCCGAGTTCTATAACTCAGGCAAATACCGGCTCGTAATGCAATCCAAGTAATTGATCAATTTGCAAAGCAGGCTCCGTGTATGAGCGCCGATCGTTATCAATAAATTCAACTTCGTACACATCCGGCGCAAGGACTTCGACAACCGTGCCGACCTGACCCAGTTGTTTTACAGGAGAATGCCAGGTAAGTTCCTTGCACTCTCGGCATTCTACGTTCCAGTATTTTCATGAAATGCTGGGTGATTATTGCAGTAGAATGGATGTAAGGAAATCAATTTTTGTTGGCAGGTCGTTTGAATGGAAGTAACTCTACAGAGCAGAACCAGCCAAATTTCGAAGAAAAAGAAGACCAGAAGAAAAAACATGATGTTGAGCAACATGAAGGTAAAATTTTATGAGTCAAATTCCCGATGGACAACTCACTTCGGAAGAAGGGTATCGAAACATCTTCGAAGCCGCAAGCGACGGATTGATAATCTATGATATAGAGGCGGATATAGTGGTGGAAGCCAACCCCGCCGCCTGTGAAATGCATGGCTACACCCGCCAGGAATTCATAGGACTGAGTCCGGCAGTCTTCATGCTCCCTGAAAGCCATGCCCTGTTCATGGAGCATGTTCAGGCGGCTGAGCCGGGTGTTGTTTTCGAAGCGCTCGTCATCCATAAGCGAAAGGATGGAGCCCCTTTTCACGTTGAAGTCAGCAGATCGGCGATCAACTACCGAGGGCGGTCGTGCCTGTTGAGTATCGTCCGCGATGTCAGTCGGCGCATCCAGACGGAAAAAATTCTAAGCACACAGGTGGACGCCCGGATGCGCGAACAGGCAGCTCTGCTTGCCATATCCCATACGTTGGCATCTACACTTGAACTCCAGCCGGGCTTGATCCTCGACCAATTGCGCGAGATTATCGAGTACGACCATGCAGGGTTATTTTCATTTGAAGACCCAAATCTGATCACCCTTGCCATGCGCGGAACAGGACAACTTGAGCAATCTGTGCCGATCAGTATCCATTTGAATACTCCCGAAATCCTGGTCACACTATTCAACAAACACCGCCCCATTCGTATCGCGGATATTTGGAGCGATGACCCGCAGGCACAATTCCTGCGTTCGCTTCTTGACGATGGAGCAGCCGTGTTGCTCGAAGGAATGCAATCCTGGATGTGGGTGCCGCTGGCAGTAAAAGGCCGCATCATCGGCGGCGTGGGTGTGGCACACGAGAAGCGGAATTACTTTACATCTCATCATGCTGACCTGGCTCTGAGTGTCGCCAATCAAGCGGCGATCACCATGATCAATGCGGAACTGTATGGACATGCGCAGGAACTCGCAGTGCTGGAGGAGCGACAACGTCTGGCGCGCAACCTACATGATGCCGTCAACCAATCCCTTTTCTCGGCGGGTCTGATCGCGGAAGTCCTGCCGCGCCTGTGGGATCAGGATCAGGAGTTGGCGCGACAATCGCTTGAAGACCTGCGCAAGTTAACACGCGGCGCCATGGCGGAAATGCGCGCCCTGCTGGCTGAACTTCGCCCCTCGACCCTGACCGATGCCGAACTGGGCGATCTGCTGCGCTTGTTGGGGAACGCATTCACAGGGCGCACAAATATCGCAGTCAATTTAACGTTGGTTGGTCAGGGCGTGCTGCCTGCCCGGGTGCAGGTTGCAACCTACCGTATATGTCAGGAAGCGTTGAACAATATCGCCAAACACGCCAAAGCCAGTTTGGTGGAAATAAATCTAAAGCACGAAAATGCCTCCATTCAGTTGAGCATACGAGACGACGGCAGGGGCTTTGATCCTGAACAACCTGCCGCCACCGGTCACTATGGCTTAAGCATGATGCACGAGCGTGCCGAGGCAGTAGGCATTCAATTATCCATCACAAGCCAGCCCGATCAGGGCACCGAACTCACCCTGCGTTGGGTGGAAACAGAAAAAAAGGAAACCTTATGAAAACATCCCCAATCAATCCCATTCGCATCATGATTGTTGATGACCATACGATGGTACGCAAAGGACTGGCAACCATTCTGAAAGTCTTCCCTGATTTACGACTGGTGGGCGAAGCCGAAAACGGATCAGCTGCGATAAGCCTTTGTGGTGAAGCCCAGCCGGATGTGATCTTGATGGATATGGTCATGCCGGATATGGATGGGGCAACCGCAACACGCATCATCCGCCAGCAGTTTCCGCAAGTGCAAGTCATTGTTTTGACCAGTTTCAAGGAGGGAGAACTGATTAAGAATGCATTGGAGGCTGGAGCAATTGGTTATCTACTCAAGGATGTCTCTGCGGATGAACTTGCCCGAGCCATCCGCGCTGCGTATTCAGGGCGTGCCACCCTCTCTCCGGAGGCTGCTCAAACTTTGGTTGAGGCCGCCAATCAGCCACCAGCGCCCGGTCTTGACCTGACGGAACGCGAGCGTGAAGTCTTATCTTTGATGATCGAAGGGTTGAACAACACACAGATCGCTGGCAGGCTGACCGTCAGTCCATCCACAATTAAATCCCATGTCAGCAATATCCTGTCCAAATTGGGAGTCGCCAGTCGTACAGAGGCGGTGACTCTTGCGCTGCGTAACCACATTGTTTCTTGAACCTGCTGTACCGCATTCGGTCACAAATTGCGCTTTTTCTGAAGGCGGAAAGTGCAATTTGTGACCGTGGGTATTATATAAAGCCAAGTGACAGCCACTTTAATTTATTTCTCCCCCAAGTGGGGGAGAAGAATATCCCCCAGACGTGGGACGCACCTGGGGGATATTCATTGTAGGATGAGTGCATGACCCGCGTATTTATATCCGATGCCAAACCAGAAGAACGATCTGCTCTTCGCCTGCTATTACTCGATTTGAAGATGAAAGTAGTTGGCGAGGCAGCCGATTGGGTTACTACATTAGCCAATGCCCCGTCCACCCGCCTGGATATGTTGTTGGTGGAATGGGACTTGCTTCCAACCAACTCGAGTGTGCAAGCCCTGGCAGAACTACGCCTGGTTTGTCCCGCTGCGATCATCGTGGTACTCATCAGTCATCTGGATGCCCGTCAGCAAGCCGCCATTTCTGTCGGTGCCGATGCGTTTATCAGTAAAGGCGAACTGCCTGATCGTGTGGCTGAACGCCTGAGGGCTGTGGCAGCGAGCGTTCGTTCCTAATTGAATCGTTTTGGCTATTCCCACTATTCGTCCGGTTATGGAGAGGATATCGATAATCAGTCGTCCATCGAATTTGGAGGACAAATCTGATCTGATTGACATGCAAGCCCGCCTCCCCCAAGTGGCGGAGACGAACTCTCCCCAGCCGATGGATGTGGCTGGGGAGAGTTCGTTGTAAGATTAAGTAACAGTGTGCATTTGAGGTGCAAAAAAGTTGAGAAATTAATCATGCAAAACCTGAAAGACTCAGAGCTTCGCTATCGCCGCCTGTTTGAGACCGCCCAGAATGGGGTTTTAATACTGAATGCCGGGACGGGAATGATCGAGGATATCAACCCGTATTTGATAAATATGCTGGGTTATTCACGCGAAGAGTTTATCAAAAAGAAGGTTTGGGAGGTGGGCGCATTCAGTGATGTTCAATCCAGCAAGGATGCCTTTGAAGCATTGCGGGAGAATGAATATATTCG
>DYDH01000499.1 GCA_020717985.1 Herpetosiphon sp.
AGAGACCGTTGGTTGCCGACCGGCCCCGTGCATAATCCTCTTGATAACCGAGAAGGACAAGAGGCACGCCACAAGTATGGGTTCAGGCGAATCTTCTTTGAAAACACACACCACTATTTCGCTGTTTTCTATCAAGCATGGTTTTTGGGCTCTCCCTTCACGGCAGCATTCAATGAATGGCGCGAGAGAAATCAAAACAACGCTCCAACAAACCGCCAAGATTATTTTGAAGGCATGGCTGACATTGCAGTGGGCCAGGTGGCTATGGCACACGTGCAACACATTCAAAATGCGAGGCGGTTGATCATTTCTGGACCAACCGGTCTAGGTGTGTTCCAGACAAAAAGAAACGCGCTGGGAATCTTACCTCAGTTGCTGATGCAAGATGCATGTGGCACATCCGACCAGGAAATCTACGCAAACTGGCCGCGGTCAGATATTGAGAAGATCCTCGGGCCACGTTCAAGGTGATATGGAGATAGAATCCATGAACCCACGAAACACACATAAAGAAATTGCTTGGTTTGTGGTGGTAATGGTAATTGCGATTATCACTCACACTGCCTGTACCTCTAGCAAGAGTTACGGACCGTATTCTTTATCGGAGGTCGCAACAAGGCTTGACCAACTCCAGGTGTCGGAACCAGTCTATGCGCCCCCACAAGATTCGTCCCTTATTCCAGTTTTCTATTACATCGATCTCGGCAGTGAAGGATGGTTAGTATTGTATCTTGGCTCTAAAGGATTGAATGGGCAAACAGTGCGAGTTGCAAAATTGCGCACCTCATTGCTTGGGCTATCGGTAGACAGTGTGATGGAGAATAGCAGAGAAGTAAAGGTCCCCTGGGCTAACAATTTCACTGCTTTCACCTGTGTTCCTAAACCAGATAGCTTTGCTGGGGATGAATTCTCAGGCAACTCCTACCAAACTTGTCTAGCGTGGAGATCGGGGAGGTATTGGTTTCTGCTTTACTCCATCCTATCACTTGACGAAACTGTAGTTCTAATCAATTCCCTGGAGAGAATCAGATAGATACGATTACCTCCGCAGTAGCGTCTTTGTCCCTGGAATTCAGCTGCATGTCGCACTGATGAACCGGATGCCCACCTTTGGCTACAACGCGGTCAACTGGGTGACCCAGCAAGACGACCGCGCGTCCGGCGGCGCGCTGAACGTGTCGTACACTTTCTCGTACGACGCGAACGGCAATCGCACGCAAGAAACCGAAGCGCGCCCTGGGAAGCCGAATCGCGTAACAAGTTACACCTACAACAAAGCGAACTGGCTCGCCGAAACGCGCGACCCGAGTTACAACACGACGACCTACACGTACGACGCGGCGGGCAATCGCACGAGCACAACCGATCCGACGGGCTATACCACCAGCGTCACGCCGAACGCGCTCAATCAGCCGCAAACAACAACACATCGCGACGCGAACAACAATGTGATCGCGACGACGAACAACTCCTACAACACGCGCGGCTCGCTCCAGGGCTGGACGACGACGGATACACCCAACAATCTCGTGCTCACTACGACTTTGGATTACAATGCGAATGGCTATCTCAACCGCGCGGACATTCAACATCAGAAAGGCGCGTCCGCCGCTGTCGCGTTGACCTCGACCGTGACGTATCGCGATGACAACCTGGTCAACAATGTTTTCCTCCAAGGAAAAACTCCCAGTGTCATGCA
>DYDH01000500.1 GCA_020717985.1 Herpetosiphon sp.
GCACCTCGCGCTTGCTTCATGCATTGACCCTGGCTCGTGCCGATGGTTCCTTCACCGCTCTGTTGCGATCTTTGGCAAAGATCAGCCTCTTGATCATCGATGACTGGATGCGTGATCCCATCACGCTCTCCAACGCACAAGATATTCTTGAAGTTTTGGATGATCGTTTTGGACATACTGCGACGTTGATCGCTTCTCAAGTCCCCATTTCGGATTGGCATTTACGTATCCCTGATCCCACCTTGGCTGACGCCATCTTGGATCGCCTTGTTCACAATGCTCAACGCATTGAACTCAAAGGAGAATCTCAACGAAAACTTAGAGCTGGCCGGTCCATGCCGAACACTTAGTAACGCAGATTAAATAACTTTCCCACTCAGCTGGGAGCGGGGAACAGCGCAATAATTCCATTGCGGCAAGAGATCATCAAAAACGATTTGCATGGCTTTCTTGAATTCTTCAGTCACCTTACGTCCGGTTTGGTAAAGCTTGTCAATAATATGCACAAAGGCCTTCAATCCTGTCTTGGTATGAGTTTTTTCCATCAGTTCCTTGACCAACTCGATGCTGGCGAACACCACGCCTTGGCAAGCGCGCGTAACATGTGGAAACAGGCGATGTTCGATTGGGTTGTACTTGGAGCAATAGGGCGGGTAATGGGCGATGCGGATTTCAATGCCAATCTCGTCGGTCAGGGCTTGCAGGTCTTGTTTGAACAAGTAATGTCGGGCATCGTACTGCCACCGCCATCACACTTGATTAAGATCGAGGTGGCACAGGAGAAGCGCGATTTCCCGTAGGTGTACCACCAATGGCGCAGGCTATCACACACAAATTCACTGGTATCGTGGCTGGTGCCGATTTGAATGTAACCGATATTTTGTTCTTCGTCATAGAGACTGTGCGGGATGATGATCCCGGTTGCACTGCTGGTGAAATCATGATCATTGGTCAGCAGGGTTTCCAGCGTATACAGATGCCCTTCCCGATAAAAGTTGCCCAAGTGTTCCTTTTTCTTCGTATCCATACTGAGAATGGGGTTGCCAGCCGCTTGGTATTCAGCCGTGAGTCGGGCGATGTTCTCAAATTGTGCGTTGCGGTTAGGAATATCTTTTTTCATCGTGCATTTCTTTTGGGCTTTGCGCCGCCGGTAATTGTGTTTCTTGAGCAATTGGCGCACAACGCAATGACTGACCCGAATGCCATGATCTTCCCGCAAAGCGCTCATAATCTCTCCGGGCGTCAAATCTGTCCAACGCACCTTCGCATCCATCGGATCCCCAGCGGTATGCTCATGCAGCACTTCCAGAAACTTTTCATCTATGTTTTCCCAATGCTGTGTATAAGGCTTGCGTCCACCTCCCACTTCTCGAATGCGCGCATCCGTTTCTTTGCCGGACAACCCGCTCACTTCTTTCGCACCCTTGGCAACAGTTCGTCGGCTACACTTCAGTATCCGTGCAATGTAGTTGCGCCCACCCAGTCCCAGTTTCAGCGCCTCGATGCCAGTGTAACGGCGGCGGCCTTTTTCATCCAGACTATTGTAAAAGTGTCTCATCGCGGCTTCAATTTCAGGCGCATAGGGCTGCATGATAACATCCTGTTTTTGCTGATGGGTTTGGTTAGGTTTGTTTGGCAACAGGATGATACCTTATTTTTCTAAACTGTACTTTCAACAAG
>DYDH01000174.1 GCA_020717985.1 Herpetosiphon sp.
ACAAGTTTGATCAACCATGCGGGTGTTTCGTCATTGGTGACTGCGCCTGCGTCTCCGGCTTGAAAGAACCATCCCTGTGAAGTTTTTATCGCAACGCCGCAGAGTCCGCGTGAATGTCCATGCAGGGGGATGAAGTACATCTCAGGCTCAAAGGGCAGGCGGATGGCGTCAAAATCGTACCACTTTGAATCGACCCTGTCATATAAAATAAATTCAGGCTTGCGCGCTATGTAACGTGAGATGTAAGCGAACTCTGTAAATTGACGAATTTTCCCTTCGGCGAAGGCTTCATACTCGCGCCGATGGACATGGACTTTGGCATGGGGGAAATCGGGCAGTCCGCTGCAATGGTCAAAGTGCATGTGAGTGAGGATGATGTGCTTTACATCTTCGGGCTTGTACCCCAACTTTTTTATTTTATTAATTGCCGCTTCGTTTGGGTCGAAGGGCATGATGGTGATGACGCGGAAAAGCCGGGTCATCCAGGTTGGATTGGCGTAATCGTCAAGACCGAGCCCCGTATCTATCAAAACCAATCCCTGGTCTGTTTCAATCAAAAGACAGACCATGCCCGTTTTCAGGGAGCTGGGCCAGCGGGCATTGCAGGTGAAACAATTGAGCAGGCGAATGGTCATATAAAAAGTGTAGCATAAAAAACAGTCCGAGTATTAATTGCAATTTGATGCTAAAACAGGACACGGAGTGTTTTCTCCATCCGTTTGTGATATTGTAGCAATGTAAGTCCACTCTCCTTTTTACAATGCGATCAGCGCAGGAGTTTATCCGGATTGCGGGGAAATAAAGCCTAAAGTTTTGCGCTTTCAAAAGCAGATATCCATTGCTCGAATTAATGAGTGGTCTCCAGTTGGACTGTGGAATCCCTGTTTGTTGGTACGATTACCAACAGATGTTCAAGCGGATCCCCGGAAGGAGAAAATAATGAATCCCAGGCACATAAAATATATAGGGCGGGTCCTTGCCGTTATGATGCTGCTTGCCTTGCTGACAGGAATAACTCCGGGCGCAGTTGAATCAGCTCATGCCTCTCCGGGTGATCTTACGCGCGTCTCCGTTGACTCGAGTGGGGCGCAGGCAAACGGCGCTTCTCAGAACAGTCAACTCTCCGGTGATGGGCGTTATGTTGTTTTTGAATCCGCCGCCACAAATCTGGTCGCAGATGACACGAACAACATGGAGGATATCTTTGTTAAAGATATCCAGACTGGCGCGACGACTCGTGTTTCACTGGCATCTTCAACCGGGGCGCAAGCGGATGGCGACTCGAGAGGCGCGGCCATCTCCAGTGATGGGCGGTATGTTGCTTTTGAATCCGCTGCCACAAACCTGGTTGGTGTGGATACTAACGGACAGAATGATGTCTTCGTTCGAGACCTTCAGACGGGTATCACAACTCTTGTTTCGGTTGATTCTGCCGGTGTTCAAGCGATTGGCGTTTCAAGGAACTATCCAATTCCAATTTCAATATCAAGGGATGGACGCTTTGTCGTATTCACTTCTCGAGCCACCAACCTGGTCAGCGGGGATACGAATGCCGCCGAGGATGTCTTCGTGCATGACATGCAGACAGGGACAACAGCGCTTGTTTCAGTTGATTCGTTTGGAGTGCAAGGGAACAATACCTCATCCTCCCCCGAAATTTCTGTAAATGGGCGGTATGTGGTATTTGCCTCTCCCGCAACCAATCTTGTCGATGGTGATACGAATGAGGCCCGGGATGTCTTTGTGCGTGATCTCCAAACAGGTCAAACGACCAGAGTCTCAGTCAATTCAGACGGTGTACAGGCTGATGAAGGCGCTTGGAACCCGTCCATTTCTGGTGATGGACGTTATGTAAGCTTCTCATCCTCTGCCCATAATTTGATGAGCGTGGATACGATGGATTTTGATTATATATATGTGCGTGACTGTCAAAATGGCACAACTACTGTTGCTTCGTTCGATAATGGAGACCCGATGTACGGCTGGACGGACGGAGAAGTCATATCCGCTGACGGACGATATATTGCTTTCACGTTTGACGATAAAGGGGATGGAGAGGCAGTGACATGGAATTATGTTCATGACCGTCTATCCGACCAAAATATTATGCCCGCAAATCTACGAGACAAAGGCTCGCCTTATCGGTTGTCGCTTTCCGCGGATGGTCTCTATTTTTCTTTTGACACTGAATCCGATTTGGTACCCGACGATACGAATGGAGTACGTGATGTTTTCGTAAAGACGATGATTTATCCCCCGGATCTTAATCCAACGGTCACTTCAGTGGAATGTTATTCCGGATGCAGTGGTTACCCTGACCAGGTCACAGGCCAGGTTGCAAATTTCGCTGTTGAATTCTCCGAAAATGTGACCGGTGTTGATTCATCTGATTTTTCGCTGACCGTGACTGGTGGTATCTCCGGCGCGGCGATAACGGGTGTGAGCGGTTCCAGTTCCAGGGCGAGGTACGAAGTTTTGGTTGATACCGGCACTGGCGATGGTACCTTGCGTCTGGATGTGCTGGACGACGATACCATCAGGGACTACCCACAAAATCCATTGGGCGGAATAGGCTTGGGCAATGGTAATTTCACCAGCGTGTACCCTGTTGACAAAAGCCTGCCTGTGGTAACTGGTATTGTGCGCGCAGATCCTGATCCTGCCATAGGCGGCAGTGTCAAATTTTCGGTCACATTCTCCGAGGATGTCACCGGAGTTGATGCAAGTGACTTCGCACTTGATATAACTGGAGGTGTTTCAGGCGCGGCTGTAGCAGAAGTCACCGGCTCCGGAAAAAACTATACGGTTATGGTAAATACGGGAACAGGTGATGGTACTCTGAGCCTTGACCTGATTGACGACGAGACTATTTATGACATTATATTTCATCAACTGGGAGGGGATGGCGCAGGAAACGGAAACTATACTTTAGGCGAGACATATACAATCGACAGGAATGCGCCTGTGGTAACCAGCATTCTGCGGACCGATGTGAATCCGACAACGGCGGATAGCGTCCATTTCAATGTGACTTTCTCCGAAGCAGTCAGCGGAGTGGATGCGGGCGATTTTATGTTGGACACGACTGGTAATATCTCTAGCGCATCCGTCACCGCCCTGAGCGGGGCAGCCAATACTTATACAGTTACCGCTGCTACCGGCAGCGGCAATGGTACGCTGCGTCTTGACCTGATCGACAATGACAGCATTGTCGATTCTGTAAACCAGCCGCTGGGCGGAGTGGGCGCAGGCAATGGGAGTTTTGCCAGCGGCGAGGCGTATACGATCAATAAGTTCTCCCCGACCATACTAAGCACCTCGTATCGCTCCACAGGATCAAGCGATGGCTGGGTGCTTGAATCAAATGAAAACAGCAATCTGGGCGGTTCAAGGAATTCCAATGCTGGTACTTTTGTGCTTGGTGACGACGCTCAAAATCGTCAATTCCGCTCTGTTTTGCACTTCCCAACCTATTACCTGCCTGATAACGCAGTGGTGACCCAGGCTATCCTGATGATCAAAAAGCAGGATGTGATTGGAACTGATCCATTTACCACTCACCAGAATATTTCAGTCGATATCCGCAATGGCTTGTTCGGCAATTTCGAGCTCTTCAAGTTCGGGTCTTTGCAGCCGCAGGATTTTCAAGCTCCAGCGGATATGTATATGGTGGGTACGATACAAAATAACCCTGTCAGCGATTGGTTCTGGGTGCTGTTGGATAGCAGGGCATTCCCTTATATTAGCCTGACGAATGTGACGCAGCTCCGGCTTGGCTTCCTGCTGGATGACAACGACGATCTGGGCGATGACTATATCAAGTTCTATAGCGGGGATTATGACGCGCAAAAAGATCGTCCCCATTTGCTGATCGAATATTATGTGCCGAGATAAACACGACCAACAAGCCTTCGAGCTCAAGCGCGCGGAGGCTTGTTCTTTTATAACAAACATTCGTTACAACTTAATCCCAAAACGGAGTATGGATGGCTTTATTTTCTCAACTTGTGATTTAATGATTTTGTGAGGCTGCTCTCCTTTTTACAGCGCAATCAGCGTAGGAGTTTAGTTGAGCAGTGGGGAAGTAAAGCCTAAGGTTTTGCGCCTTTACAAGCAGATATTCACTGCTCGAATTCTTGAGCGGTCTCCAGTTGGACTGTGAAACCCTTGGTTGTTGGTAGGTTTACCAGCGGATGCTCAAGCGGTTCTCCAGAAGGAGAAATTAATGAATCCCAAATACATAAAATCCATGGCGCGGGTTGTTGCCGTAATTATGCTGCTTGCCTTGCTGGCAGGATTAACCCCGGGCGCAGTGCTTCCGGCTTATGCCGCTCCGGGCGATCTCACACGCGTCTCCGTTGATTCGAGTGGAGCGGAGGCGAATGGCAGGTCTTTCAGTGGTCAACTCTCTGCTGATGGGCAGTATGTGGTCTTCGTATCCGCGGCCACAAATCTTGTCCCCGATGATACGAACAACGCAGAGGATGTCTTTGTAAAGGACCGTCAGACCGGTGCGGCGACTCTCGTTTCAGTAGCTTCCCAGACCGGGGAACAGGCCAATAATGGTTCAGGTACTCCCGCAATCTCCAACGATGGACGTTATGTGGCATTTTATTCAGATGCTAGCAACCTCGTCAGTGGGGATACCAATGGGGTCGGCGATATCTTCGTGCGCGACATCCAATCTGGCGTAACAACACGCGTATCCGTGGATTCGAGCGGATACGAAGCGAATGGCGGAGATTCCAATTACTATTCCTATCCCTATCTGGCGATTTCCGGCGATGGACGCTTTGTAGCCTTCCCCTCCGAAGCAACCAACCTGGTCAGTGGGGATACGAACAATGCGAGAGATATCTTCGTACATGACCGCCAGACCGGTCAAACCCGGCGCGTCTCGGTTGCCTCGAACGGAGCCGAAGCGAATGCGGGCTCCGGCGCGGTGGACATATCTGATGATGGCCGCTACGTGGCATTTGCCTCCGCCGCCACGAACCTTGTCATGGGGGATATAAATGGCAAAAGGGATATTTTCGTACATGACCTCCAGACGGGGGGGACGACCCTTGTTTCTGTCAATACCAGTGGAGCGCAGGCTGATGGAGGCGGAAACAGCCCGTCCATTTCAGGGGATGGGCGCTATGTTGTATTCCTGTCTGCTTCAGGTAATCTTGATCCCAGAGCCGATGAATATAGATATGATGAACTTGTCTATGTGCATGACCGCCAGACTGGACAGACCACGCTCGCTTCGGTCTCTTCAGATGGGATGATCCTGACAGTAGGTATGTTCGACCAGCCGACCATTTCTAGGGATGGGCGATACGTGGCATTCTCCTTCTACGATAAAGGCGACAATAATGGGATCATGAATATTTGGGTCCGCGATCTCCAGACAGGCACATCGAAATCGGTGAATTATGGCAATGATTCGTCCTTCGGTTCATCGCTCTCTGCGGATGGAAAGTTTGTTGCCTACAATTCCGGCGCATCGAACCTGGTCAGCGGCGACATGAACGGAGCCTCAGATGTCTTCGTCCGCGAGGTTGCCTCTGGACCTGAGCGCAACCCGACCGTCGCTTCGGTCACTCCGGATTGCGGCTATTCCACACCGGCATGTCCCTATCCCACCTCTTCCAGTGTTTTGTTCATTGCGATCTTCTCAGAGCCAGTTAGCGGCGTTACCACTGACGATTTTTCCCTGGAGATGCTTGAAGGCATAACTGGCGCTTCCATTACGGGAGTCAGCGGGTCCGGCGTTCAATATTTCGTCACCGTCAACACCGGCACAGGTGATGGCAGGCTGCGCCTGAATGTCGTTGATAATGACAGTATTATGGACACGGCGCTCAATCCGTTGGGTGGTGCCGGCATGGATAACGGGAATTTCACGGGGAAAAAATATATGATCGACAAGAACTTCCCTACTGTTACGAATATTGTGCGCGCCGACCCCAACCCGGCCACTGCCGGGACTGTGCGCTTCACAGTGACCTTCTCAGAAGTGGTATACCCGGTCTTACCAGATGATTTTATTTTGTCCACTACAGGCAGCATATCAGGCGCAACCATTACAGCCGTTGATCCCATTGCAGAATCAGCAACGTATACCTTCACGGTTAACACCGGTACGGGTGACGGTACCCTGCGCCTGGATCTCATTGACGATGACAGCATTTCTGATAATTTCATTGGTCCAATTGGCGGAATGCCACTTGGCGGCGCAGGTGCAGGCAACGGAAACTTCACTACAGGCGAGACTTACACCATTGGCAACAGCAGCACACCGGGTACACCGAGTGTTATAAGCAGCCTGCGTGCTGACGCCAACCCCACAGTCGCGGCGAGTGTCAACTTCACTGTGACCTTCTCCGAAGTTGTCAGTGGGGTGGATTCAAGCGATTTCTCTATGACAACCACTGGCAATCTCAGCGGCGTTCTTGTGACGAATGTGAGCGGTTCCGGAAGCATATACACGGTCACAGTCGGAACTGGCAGCGGTGCCGGGGACCTGCGGCTGGATGTCGTTGATAACGATAGCATTCTGAACGCTTCTAGTTCCTCTCTGGGGGGACCAGGTGCAGGGAATGGAAATTTCACCTCGGGCGAAGCCTATACGATCAACAGGGTCGTTCCCTTTCCCACCGTGATCAGCAGCCTGTCGAGTGAGCCAAATGCGACGAATGCGACCAGCGTCCATTTCACTGTAACTTTCTCCGAAGCCGTCACTGGCGTTGACCCCATTGATTTTACGCCTTTCGTTACGGGCGATATCTCGAGTGCAACTGTGGCAAGCGTCAGCGGCTCAGGAGCTATCTATACTGTCACAATTAACCTTGGTTCAGGTAACGGCACGGTACGTCTTGATGTTCTGGATAACGATAGCATCGTGAACGCTTCGAACTCTCCTCTGGGTGGACCAGGCGCAGGTAATGGAAATTTCATGGGTGGAAACCAAACAATTAACCAGACCGTTGTGATCAGTATCCTGCGTGTTGACCCCGATTACACCTCTGCGGATATTGTTCACTTCAATGTGACATTCTCTGAAACGGTAAGCGGTGTGGATGCGAGTGATTTTGTGATTGCCACAACCGGTGTGATTTCATCGGTGGCCATAACCGGAGTAAGCGGCTCTGGGGATACCTATGTTGTCACGATGAGCACTGGCACAGGGGATGGCACCTTGCGCATCGACCTTATTGATGATGACAGTATTATAAATACTGCTGGGAACCCACTGGGCGGCGTAGGTCCCGGAACTGGGTATTTTAGACCGGGCGAGACTTACTCAATCGATAAGAATGCGCCGATCATGTTCAGCAGTCTACGCATGGATGCGAATCCAACAACTGCCGCCAGTGTCCGCTTCATTGTTACATTTTCTGAAGCTGTCACGGGCGTGGATGTAAACGATTTTGCTTTGACGACGACTAATATTTCAGGCGCTTCCATTGGTGGAGTGGAGATAGGCACTTCAGGTTTTACATTTATAGTGACTGTCTCTACGGGCAGCGGTAGCGGCACGTTGCGCCTTGACTTGATTGATAATGACAGTATTGTTGATGATGTAAATCATCCACTGGGCGGAGTGGGTGCGGGTAATGGCAGCTTCATAACAGGCGAGGCGTATTCGATCAATAAATTTTCCCCGACCATCCTCAGCACATCATATCGTTCCACAGGGTCGAGCGATGGCTGGGTGCTTGAATCAAGTGAAAATAGTAATCTAGGTGGTTCAAAGAATTCCAATGCCGGTAATTTCATACTTGGCGACGATGCCCAGAACCGTCAATTCCGCTCTATATTACATTTCCCAACCTACTATCTGCCTGATAACGCAGTGGTGACCCAGGCTATCCTGATGCTCAAAAAGCAGGATGTGATTGGAACCGACCCATTTACCACTCACCAAAACATCTCAGTCGATATCCGCAATGGCTTGTTCGGCAATTTCGAGCTCTTCAAGTTTGGGTCTTTGCAGCCGCAGGATTTTCAAGTCCCCGCGGATATGTATATGGTGGGTACGATACAAAATAACCCAGTCAGCGATTGGTACTGGGCGCTATTGGATAGCAGGGCATTCCCTTATATCAGCCTGACGAATGTGACGCAGTTCCGGCTTGGCTTCCTACTGGATGACAATGACGACCTGGGTGATGACTATATCAGGTTCTATAGTGGAGATTACGACGCGCAAAAAGATCGCCCCCATTTGCTGATCGAATATTATGTGCCGAGATAAACAAGATGGTAGTGAGTCAATATAAGTGATATTCTTCCCGTAGTGGCGACTTTAGTCGCTTCTGCACCGTAAAAACACGGCTAAAGTCGTTACTACGCAACCCCATCACTTATCCAAGTCCGCTACCAACAAGATTAATGAAAAAAGCCTCCGAGTTCTTTTGGACTCGGAGGCTTGCTTTTCTACACCAACATCCTGACAGGATTTTCCAGAAACCCCGCCACACCTGTCCCGATGCTCTTTCGGGAGCGCTTGCACGCTTCGCGCTGGGCGGATTCCGCTCTATCGCTGATGCGGTGGTCAACGGATTACGATAACTGCTCGACATCGGCGATATCTTTTGTTCTGCCGCTTGCTCTTTTATTCTTCTTTAGATTTTCCAAATCAATCACGTTGACTTCAATGCCGTCAAATTTATCCACAATTCTTGTTTGATAACAATCAGCAGGTAGCGAACGTCATGTTCTTTCAGTAATTTCAAGAACTCTTTGAAGTCGGGCGGTAGCGTTAGATCCATAATTGATCCTCCGCAAAAGTTCCATGTGTTGCAGGCGTTCAACAGGAGTTCTGGAAAGCCAGTATTCTTTATCCTGCTTGTCGGCTTCTTCAAAGGAAGATACGATTGAGAAGGCGGTTTTATCTATCCGGGGAAATTGATTCTCATCCATGCGTTAAGTATAGCATAACGAAAGACCTCCGAGTTTTTGAAAACTCGGAGGTCTTTCGTTTCTACACAAACATTCTGACAGGGTTTTCGAGGAAGCCCGCCAGCGCTTGCATGAACTGCGCGGCTTCGGCTCCATCGCTGATGCGGTGGTCAACGGAGATGGTGGCTTTCATACGCCAGCCGATCCCCAACGCGGGCGGATGACCATCCGCCCCTACAACAACTGGCACTTCTCTTGCGGATGAAATCGCCAAAATCCCAGCTTCGGGCGGATTGACGATGGCGATGAAGTCTTCGACATCATACATCCCCAAATTGGAAGTGGAGAAGGTTGAGCCATCCACATCCTCGGGCTTGACCTTACCTTCGCGGGCGCGAGCGGCCATGGCTTTGACTTCACCCGAAATTTGGCGCAAGGTCTTTTGATCGGTGTCTTTGACCACCATGGTCATTAGTCCGCCGGGGACGGTGACCGCCACG
>DYDH01000175.1 GCA_020717985.1 Herpetosiphon sp.
AAATCCTCGCCGCGAAATCTTTGCTTGAAAAGAATCCAAACCCAAGCGAGGCGGAAGTCCGTGAGGCGATCTCGGGCGTGTTGTGTCGCTGTACGGGCTACCTTAAACCCGTGCAGGCTGTGTTGAAAGCGGCGGCAGAAATGAGGGGCGATACGCCGCTGGATTGGAATTCCATCAACTGGGATTTTGGAACACCCAAAGATGATGCTCCTCAAAGTGACGCCCCCGCATCCAACCTAACCGGTGTGCTGGTTCGACCAAAAGTGGTTTTATCTCCCGATAAGAAAGACTACCAAACTGTCGGCAAGCCAGAGATCAAAGTGGACGCGGTCAAATTGGCGCAAGGCAAACCCGCCTTCGCCGCTGACTTTGAAAAGCGCGGCTTGCTGCACGCCAAAGTTTTATTCTCGCCGCACGCGCACGCGCTCATCAAAAAGATTGACACAAGCAAAGCCAAAGCCCTTGATGGCGTGGCGGCTGTGCTAACCTGGCAAGACCTGCCTCGCGTGATCTACTCGACTGCGGGACAATCTGACCCGATCCCTGGTCCATTGGATGCTTTCTCATTGGATAAAAAAGTCCGCTTTGTAGGCGACCGCGTGGCATTTGTCGCCGCGGAAACTGTCGAGATTGCGGAAAAGGCTGTGAGCCTGATTGAGGTTGAATACGAAATCCTGCCGATGATTTTTGACTCGCGCGAAGCCATGACCAGCACAACTCAAATTCACGACGAACCTGAGTTTGTCAACTTTGCAGATTCCAATCCTGAAAAGAATCTCGCAGCCGAGATCCGCATTGACATTGGCGACGTTGAAAAAGGTTTCGCCGAAGCCGATCAAATCTTTGAAGCGGAGTATGAAGTGCCGAAAGTTCAGCAGGCGCACATCGAGCCGCATGTGGTTGTCACCTATTGGGATGAAGATGACCGACTGGTGATTCGCACCTCGACGCAGGTTCCGTTCCACGTCCGCAGAATGATGTCGCCCGTGCTGGGTCTGCCGGTGAAGAGAATCCGCGTCGTCAAGCCGCGCATTGGCGGAGGCTTCGGCGGCAAGCAGGAAGTGTTGATCGAAGACGTTGCCGCACATTTGACCATCGCCACCAAACAAGCTGTGATCTACGAATACACTCGCGAGGAAGAATTTATCGCCGCACGTTCTCGTCACCCGATGCGCGTCAAGATGAAGACGGGCGTGAAGAAAGACGGCACGATCACAGCCAACTCAATGTATGCGCTTTCAGACACGGGCGCGTACGGCTGTCACGCATTGACCGTCACGGGCAACACAGGTCACAAGGCGATGGCATTGTACGTCGGTGACGGCGAATATCGCAAAGCGCCCAACATTAGGTTTTATGCGGATGTGGTCTACACCAACACACCGCCTGCTGGAGCATTCCGCGGCTACGGCGTGCCGCAAGGCTACTGGCCTCTTGATCGTCATTTGGAAAAGATCGCGCGCGCCATGGGTTTCGACCCAATTGATTTCCGCTTGAAGAACGCAATCCACGCTGGCGAATACCATCCATTTTCAGTGGCGTGGAATGAAGGACGCGAGCCGCGCCCTGAGATCATCCACACGGTTGGGCTGGAACAATGTGTGGCACAGGGGCGAGCCGCAATCAACTGGGATGACAAATATGGGAACGAGGAATGGCATTCTGGACGAAGGACCGAAGACCGTGGACCGTCGTCCTCTACCCGCAAGGGTATTGGTATTGCCCTCGCCATGCAAGGCACGGCCATCCCCTACCTCGATATGGGCGGCGCATCGATCAAGATGAACGACGACGGCTCATTCAATTTGCTGGTCGGCGCAACCGATCTTGGAACTGGCTCAGACACCGTCCTCGCGCAAATGGCGGCGGAAGTGTTGGGTGTGCCTGTCGAAGATATGATCTGCTATTCATCAGACACAGACTTCACGCCGTTCGATGTGGGCGCGTATGCTTCATCCACAACTTATATTTCGGGAACAGCGGCAACCAAAGCCGCACAAATTGTGGCGGAAAGAATCAAAGTGCGCGCAGCAAGAATGTTTGGCGAACAATTCAAGTTAAACCTTGAACCTGCAAACGTTCGACTTGCAAATCGAAAAGCAATTGCCCCGAACGGCGAAAGCATCTCGCTCGCCGAAATAGCGCTCGATGCCTTGCACAAGAACAACCAGGAACAGATCATGGGCGTGGCGAGTTATGTTTCGCCTGTCTCGCCGCCCCCATTCGCAGCGCAGTTCGCTGAAGTGACCGTGGACATGGAAACAGGTCAGGTCACAGTGGATAGGCTGGTGATGGCCGTTGATTCGGGCATAATCATAAATCCGCTCACGGCATCGGGACAGATCGAAGGCGGCATGACACAGGCCCTCGGCTACGCAGTCTGCGAAGAAATGCGCTACGACGAAAAAGGCGTCGCCCTCGAACGCGACTTCGACCGCTATCATCTCTTCCGCGCAGATGAAATGCCCGAGTTGGAGACCATCTTTGTCGAGACGTTTGAACCGAGCCACCCATTCGGGGTCAAAGCTGTTGCGGAGATTCCGATGGACGGAGTTGCTCCCGCAATTGGCAATGCCATCCTTGATGCTGTCGGTGTAAACGTGGACGACAATCCTGTAACGCCTGAAAAAGTTTGGCGCGCACTTAAACATTAAAAGATGAAACCAGTGACGGACATTTAAAAAGACTGTCACTGGTTTACCATTGGGGCGGGTAAAATAGAGCAATATATATGACTCGCGGTGAAATCACATACCTTATTCCATATTTTGCGTCCCTTGCGCTATCAATTGGCGTTCTATTTTACGCATGGAGTAAACAAAACGCACAAGGCGCGGCGGCATTTTCATGGTACATGGTCGGTCAGACAGTATGGATAGCGGGCTTCATCTTTGGACTTATTAGCGAAGACATTGCCGCCAAAATCTTTTGGGATGATCTTCAATGGTTCGCCAGTGTCATAGTTATTCTTGCTCTTCCCATTTTTACAATTCAATATACCGAGCAAAACCTAAATCCGTCAAAACAATTATTTTGGCTGATGTTTGTTATCCCAAGTCTGTTTATAGCGGTTCTTATTGGCGATTTTTTTTTCAATTGGATACATCCCTCCCCACAACTCGCACCCGCATTGTATTTCTCTGAACTAACCTATGACATTACGCCCATCATATACGGGTATGCGGTTTACGGATATGTGTTGACGGCATGGATGCTTAACCTGCTCATACGGCGCGTCATTCAACATCACAGCCTGTATCGGACCCAAACCATGCTCATCACCATTGGGATATTTTTTCCCATTTTTGGAACAGTCTTCACTTTATTCAATATTCACATCGTCGCACAGCTTAACCCAACCCCATTCATCGCCATAATTGGGAATCTGATGATGGCCTGGGGATTTTTCCGTTTCCGGATTTTTGAGGTCGTCCCCATCGGGCGCGACAAGGTCTTTGAGGCGATGGTCGAGCCTGTGGTATTACTGGACAATAAAAATTTGATCGTGGATGCAAACACATCCATGCTGGCTTTACTTGGGAAAAAATCTAATGACGTTATTGGGAAATCCGCCAAAACAATATTCGCGGACTTTCCGATCCCAATTAAGCAATACATGCAGGTATCCTACGCGCGCGCCGAAGCCACATTTATTGTTGGCAGCATTAACGTCTACTACGAGTTGACCGTCTGGCCGCTTTACAATGAACGCAAAGAGATGACGGGCCGCATTTACATCTCACACGACATCACTGCCCAAAAAGAACTCGAACGGGAACTCCGAAAACTGAACTCGGAATTGGAAGACCGTGTCCGTGCCCGCACACAGGAATTGGCGGAAGCCTACGACACAACGCTTGAAGGCTGGGCGCGCGCGCTCGAACTGCGCGACAAGGAAACAGAAGGTCATTCCCGCCGCGTTACGGAAACCACGCTGAAGATCGCCCGTGCAATAAATGTTTCTGAAGAGGACCTTAAACATATCCGCCGCGGCGCGATCCTGCATGACATCGGAAAAATGAGCGTCCCTGACGAGATTTTACATAAACCCGGCAAGTTAACAAAGGAAGAACGCGATATTATCAAAGGACATCCTGATACCGCATATAAATTGCTCTCCCCAATCCCATTCCTGGAAAAAGCATTGGACATCCCTTACTCCCACCATGAAAAATGGGACGGCACAGGCTATCCACGAGGACTAAAAGAAAACGATATTCCCCTTGCGGCACGCATCTTCGCCGTTGCGGATGTATGGGACGCGCTTGGCTCGAACCGTCCCTACAACCAGGCATGGACACGCAGTAAAATGATTTCATACTTCATCGAAGAATCAGGCAGACATTTCGACCCAACGATAGTCAATGTGTTTTTAGGTCTGATCGAAAAAGGCGAGATATAATTAGCTCAGGCAGCCACGTTCAAATACATCCCAGCAAATCCCCATATACATTTTCAGGACTCAAAAAATGCCCAATCAAATTTACGTTATAGGACATGTTAATCCCGATACTGATTCCATTGCCTCGGCAATGGGCTACGCCTGGCTTTTGCGTGAACGCGACGGAGTCAATGCCATCGCCGCGCGCGCCGGCGCACTTAACCAACAAACATCCTACGTGCTAAAGAGCCTGGGACTTGATGTTCCCGTCCTGTTGACCGACGCCTCACCACGTTTTGAATCAGTCACACGCCGCCTCGACACCATCCGCCCCAATTCGCAGCTCGGCCTCGCATGGACACTTGCCAGCAAAACCGGCGGCATTGCCCCAGTTGTTGGAGAAGATGGCAAGCCGTATGGGATCATCAACGGCATGAGCATGTTCAAATATTTCACCGACACGCTTGGTCCGCGCCCCGGCGACACAACCGTGCGCGAAATGATGTCGGCGCAATGCAAAGACGCCGCCGATACCACCGTCCCCAGATATGTGGCCAGCGCGCACATCCGCGATTCACTCAACAAAATCCTGCGGGATGAATTCAATGACTGCTGGGTCGTCGACGAACATGGCGTTTATGTTGGGATCGCAAATCAACGCGAAATTCTCAACCCCCCGCGATTAAAGATCATCCTTGTGGATCACAACGAACCGCGTCAAGCCATTGCCGCGCTCGAAGAAGCCGAATTGATCGAAATATTGGATCATCACCGCCTTGGCAATCCATACACCCATCAACCCATTCGCTTTACTGTGGATACAGTCGGATCAACTTCCACGCTGGTGGCAGAACTAACCGCCGAGGCTGGACTCTCCATGCCGCCTCCGCTGGCAGGCACGCTTCTCGCCGGACTGGTAGCTGATACGCTCATCCTGACATCTCCCACCACCACGCCGCGCGACAAAACCGCAGCCGAACGTTTATCGCGCTGGGCTTTTGTGGGTGGAAGTCCGCTCAAAGGCGAAACAATCGAATCCTATGGCAAATCAGTACTCAACGCAGGCGCGGGACTTTCCAACCGTGACGCAAAAGATGTTGTCAGTACAGACATCAAACCCTTTGAAGCCGGTGGATATAAATTCGCCGTTGCCCAGGCCGAAGTGACCGACCTCCTGCAGCTCACCGATCATCTCGAGCCGCTCGAAGAGGCGATCAATGACCTGCGCGACAAACGCGGATTGGACTTCGCCATGCTCCTCATTACAGATGTCGTACGCGGCACAAGCCGCCTGCTTATCACCTCAAACGCGCCATCCGTCCTCGATGACCTTCCCTACCCGCCTCTCCCCGACGGCACACGCGAAGCCAAAGGTGTGGTTTCAAGAAAAAAACAATTACTACCCGCCGTGCTGGGATTGCTTGAACGGTAATTCACTCGATAATTCATGCGGGATAACTAACAATTTATCCCGCATGAATTTTTTAACGAAGGTACTGGCTGTAACAATATCTTAATTGCTGTGCTTGCAGGCTTTTGAAAAAACGCGGCGGGCACACATAATAATATTCCAGCCAGGGGGTCAAGTCAGTTAACACAGGAACATCCTGTTCATTTTGAAGCGTTTGTAATTGATTATGTTTCGAATATTTTAATATGGAATCTGGGGACATCGTATCCATTGCGGAGGAATCCAAATGGGCAGATTGCGTTTCATGATAGTGATCGTACGCCTGTGCCATATAACCCGCATCATACTCAATGGGTTGGTTGCTATTAACCAGGTAATTACCAAACGAATCGCTGTACGGAAAAACGGTCGCCACGGTTTTGGGGATAAAATGCGCCTCATTCACCCATGCACAAAAAACCCCATTATCAGAGAGGTGGCTTTGATAAAGTCGTATCGCCTCCTGTGAATACAGATTATTATGCCCGGCGGTAAAACTCCACAATGGGTCAATAAAGATCATGTCGAATTTTTCATCGGGATTGGCATACAAATAACGGCGTCCATCATCCACAATATATTGGACAGCCGAATGATTTAGGGCCGATTGCGCCACCGACACGTATTCATTCAAAAATATGCCAAGTTCCTGCATCAATTCCACGATCACAACTTCATTTACGTCAGGCAGGGATGTGATGAAATTTGCGGTATTTGCGCCGCCCAGCCCAATAATGAGAATCCGCTTGGGGCGGGCAACCGAGGCGCAGGTCAGGGCTGAACGTTCGTATTCTCCATCAGATGGGAAGAAGCTGTTCTTAATGCCGGCAATCCACAAGTCAGCCGGGTCTGTTTTATCGCCGCGAAAAGTAATGGCAAGGATTCCATCCCCTGATTCGCGGACAACAACGCTTTGAAGTCCGGTTGCGTTTTGATAAAGCCGTGTATAAAACTGTCCCCTGCCCGGCAGGATTACAATCAAAAAGATGAGACTAAACGGCAAAAAGAACATGGACATGCGTACTGGCGTTTTTTTTGTCATCAGGTAAATTGCCAAAAACGACAAAGTAAGCGCAGATAATATTTTCAGTGTCAATTCACTGCCTAAAAAAGGCAGTAAAAGAAAACTTGCAGCAAGCGTACCTGAAACAGAGCCGGCGATGTTTGCAAGATGAATATCGCCCACGCGTCGCCCTGAAAAGGAAACCTGATCAATTGCGATTCGGTCAAGCACCGGCAGACCGCCGCCCATCAACAACCCGGCAGGCAAAACCATGATGAGGATCGGCAGGAAGTATTCAAGAAGTCCGGATAGAAATATCCTTCTCGAAAAAACGAGTTCCTCGGTCACTCTAATAAAAGGCGAGCCCGGCTGTTGAAACTTGTTGAAATTTTGCTGGAGCCAGGGTTGCAGTTGCGGCAGGTTGATCAGTCCCCACATGAGTAAAAAAGACAGCGCGGTTACAATGCCGACTGCGATCTGCAATTTCCAAAACAGTTTGACCGGGTCATTGATCCTGTCAACTTTTCCACCCCAAAACCAGCCGCCCAATGCCAGTGCGATCAGAAAGATGAAAAGGATACTGGGAAAATTATAGGCCGTGTGTTTGTTGAATATACCGAGCAGACGAAACCACAGCATTTCAAACCCCATATCAACAAACCCGACCAAAAATGCCGAAAGTAAAATTGCTTTGTAACTCCAAAGTTCACGCGTCGGAGCGGAAGAAATGGACGCCTGCACCGCCTGTTGCTCCGAATGAATTTCAAAGTGCGGCTTGAGTGGAATGGCAATTAAGCCGATCAAAAAATTCAGCGACGCGGCGACCAACAATGCGCCGCCAAACCCAAGCCAGCCCATTAGGATGTAGCCGGAGATCAACGCCCCAACAGCCGCCCCCAGTGTATTAATCCCATAAAGCAAGCCTATCGCCTGCCCGGAGGTTTCGACACGGGTGACAAAAGCTTGAGTCAGCAAGGGCAGGGTCATCCCCATCAATAAAGTAGGCAGGAGAAGCAAAACAAAGCTAAGGAAAAACACCAGAATGTATGGACTGCCCGCTGTGTGCTGACCAATCCAATTGATCAGGGTTGGGCTAAGGATGCCAAATACACCCACCGCGGCTTCAATCGAACCGTAAAGCAAAATGGTATTTCGGCTTTTGGATGCGATACGACCGCCAAGCAAGGAGCCAAGTCCTAGCCCGGCCATGTATGCCGCCACGATCAAGGTTGTGGCGGTCAGCGTGACTCCAAAATATAATTCCAACAGGCGCATCCAGACGGTCTGATAAATCAAGCCTGCCGCCCCGGAAAGAAAAAATAAAGTGGAGACGAGAACGATGGACGCCTTTCTACTGCTCAAGGGCGATCTCAGTAAATTTTTTTGCTGCAATGTCATTTTCCTATACAAAAATTTATATAAAACAAGCCTTCAACCGAGTATTCAGCGAACGGTTGAGGCTGTTCCAACTTTAGCACAAAACACTTAATTTGAGAGATTTTTTTATATTCAATACTACACGAAAGGGCTTCGTAGTAGCGACTGCCCTGGCACCGCCCGCCAGGGCAGGTGTAGTCGCTTTTTAGCCAAACGACTGACGCGAAGCGGTTACTACATTTTCGTGATCTACTGATATTGGCTCCTCCACCTTACATCCCTGAGGTAATTGACTCTCTCGCCCGTCACGATGCGGTTATTACGGTAAAATGGATGTATGATTATTTGCACGAAAACAATGCACAAAGCCAGCGTTAGCGCCTGTTTCAATCAGGACAAAACGGTCACTTATGAGCGATGATACCGTCTATTTAAACCATATTTTCGCCGCCATGGAACAGATAGACCGCTACACAAGAGGCATGTCTGAAAGTGAATTCCTTTCCCGCGCCATGGTACAGGACGCCGTTGTGCGCCAGATCGAACTCATCGGAGAAGCCGCCAGTTGTATTTCTGTTGAGTTTCAAAACGAACATCCCAAATTACAATGGGGTAATATGACAGGTATCCGCAAAAAGATCATCCCTGAAAGCTTCAATATAAACCTTGTCAATGTTTGGAACACCGTTCAGGACGACCTGCCGCTCCACAAACAAGCCATCAAAAAACTGTTGTAAGCGATATTTTTTGCCTGTATTTTCGCACCCGAAAACCTGGAAAATTATGCGGCAAGCGGCAATCCTGTCGCACCATGCGTTTACGCATCGCAAAAGCGTGAACGCCGGAAAGAACCTTATGAACAAAATCCCCAATTCTCAATTGATCGAAAATGACATTCCCCACCTTCATGCAAGCTGGAAAAAAATTGAACCCTTTGCAGTAACCTTTGACGGCTACAAACATTGGGGGTCTTTCAAAAAATGCCGCGAAGTCGCCGAGGAAGGCGTTAAGTTATATCGCGGACAAAAGGACCTCACGCAATCGTTGACCGACCTGCGCACCTGCCTCTTCTTCGAATCCC
>DYDH01000501.1 GCA_020717985.1 Herpetosiphon sp.
CGGAAATACGGATGACGGACTAAGCGGGCTGTAGGCGCGTTGCCCCATAAATAAACCTGACTAAAGCAAATGGCAAACCGATGAAGTCTGCCCCATTAATCACCTGACCGAAGCGAGTTTAGAATTTGGCGCTGTTTATAGTCAATCTGTTTCTTCAGTTTGAAGGGATTCATGTTGCAGAACCTCTCGGTCAGGTGTGTTTTCTGAACTTCATTGATGTGCTCTGAATCCATGAGTCTCTGGTATGGTGTTTTTGGAGTATCGTACTTTTTCTGATATCGTGAGCCGACCTTCGTCTTTTCAATCAGCTTGAGGTTGGGACAGAAGAAGTTATTGAACAATGCCCAGGCGCGGTATAAATCGTTGATGATGGGGATAAGCTTCTGGTCTTCGATGCGCTGATACCCGAGCAGGAGGCGGACATGGCTCCAATTCTTTTGTTCCACGTGAGCTGAGTCGTTGCCATGGCGCGGGCGGCCGCGGGTCATTGAGACCGGTTCCCTGCGTTTGGCGTAGTAGCGATAGAGGTGGTGATTCATGAACTCCGACCCGTTATCAGAGTGAAACCCACGAATGACAAAGGGTAATTCCTGTTCGATGTCCTCGATCTGTGAAAGTACGCCGTCCGCACCCTTGTTCCAAGTGGCTCGGTTCTCAGTCCAACCGCTTAAAATGTCTGTAAATGTGAGGCTATGCACGAAATCCCCTTCCATGGACAATCCGCCATGAGCGACCGTGTCGGCCTGCATAAAGCCGGGTTCACAGATATTCCAATGCGAGGTTTTGATCGGGATCTGGTGGAGCAGTTGTGTTCCTGGGCGTGTTCCACAGCGCCCATGGGTGCCATATCGTTTGCGGGTCGGCTTCAGCAGCCGATCTATGCTGTTCTTGCTGATTCGAAGCAAGTTCTGTCGCGTTGTCAGATCCAATCGCCCGTGTTCTTGCTCATAGAAAGGCAACCATGTCATCAGCATAGCTTTCAATCGCTTGGAGCATGGTCGTGTGGCGATCAACCAGATCCGCTCAAGCACTGAATGCTCCTTATGGCCGTATCGCGCTGGCCGTCCGCGACGTCCGCCGCCTTCGGCAGTCTTGCCATTCAAAAGATCGATAGCATACTTGCGGTTGTATCCCCATGTAGCACAGAACTCATCCAGGATGATCTTCTTGTACTTACGCCCTGCGCCTTGGTACCGTGGCCGTGTTTTTTCCAGGCATTCTTGTCTCGTTTCGCTGCTCATAAATAGACCTCCTTTCGGTCAGGTCATTTATGGGGCAACGAATGATTATGCGACATAACAGACTGTTTGCTTCGGTCAGATTATTTATGGGGCAATTCGGCCGGTGTGCGTTGTAGATGAAGAAAGGTTGCTTGTCCGAATTGATTTTGTCACAATCATTGCATCTAAATACTGAATTTATGTACAGCCGAAAGCATAATTCATGTTGGTCCAATGACGATCATTAATCAATTTATTTTTATCTGTTTGTTTGCCGGTTGTTTCTTTGCCCCCGGCTGGCTTGTATTAAAGACGCTGAACCTTCGACGGCATCGGTTTCTTCTGTCTTTTTCGCTTTCCTATGTGTTGCTCATTGTCACCCTGAGCGCTTTGCAGTTCGCCAAACTTCCAAATACTTTCTTTGGGCCATTCATCTTGGGCG
>DYDH01000176.1 GCA_020717985.1 Herpetosiphon sp.
ATCTCAACCCCATCCGTGCTGATGGTGACTCCAGTCCGCAGGGAGATTCCATTGTCTGAACGTTGGAACTCAACCTTGTGCGGATAGAACATCACGTCAAGATGTTCGGGCGCGCATTCGATGGGCTGACGGGTGGCAGACCAAAGCGCTCCGCTCTCGCGGTCTTGCAAATAGATCCACGTACCCCACGGGTCGAGCGTGGTGTCGGCATTCCAGCGCGTCAACGCAAACTCGCACCACTGACTGTATCCGCCGCCTGTGTTTGTAATCATAAGGCTGGTATCGCCTTGCGAAAGGACATGCACTTGCGGAATGGGACTATCCACCGCCACGCGCCACGGCTCACTGCTGACCAGGCGCGTCCCTTCGGGCAAGTCCGCTGGCTCGTCGAGATGCGGATATTCGATCGGCGGGTTCAGCGGAATTTTTTCCTGCAACAACAGTTCGATGCTTTGGATGTGTTCGTCCGCATGGAAACGCTGAACCATCACATCACTCAACAAGTAGTTACAAGCCGCCACCAGAATCATGCCCTGATGATGTGCCATGTAAGACTGCACTTTATTATGCGTCTGCCCCGCTGGCAAGCGTGTTTTTGTGAAATCGAGCGCTTCATAAAAACCAAAACGCCCAAGCATTTTCAATTCTTCCAAGCGCGCCATATTTTCCAACACGGCTTGCGGCTGTAACGAAAGCCCGATCATCGAAGCATAGGGCGTGATGACCAGATCATCGGGCAGGTCGCGTTTGTATCCCAGCACGGGCACACCAAACGCCTGATACTGATAATTCAAATTGAGGTCGAAGGCATGGTAGCCCGATTCAGAAATGCCCCACGGAACTCCCTGCTCCACGCCATAACTGACCTGCGCTTCGAGCGCAACGTAGCAGCTATCCGAGAGAAATGTCCCGTCGTAATTTTTTGTAAACAAGGTCGGCATGAGATATTCGAACATGGTGCCGCTCCACGAAAGCAACACCTGCTTGCCGTTCACCTTGGTCACGGGTCGCCCAAGATGCTGCCAGTGACTGTGCGGCACGTCGCCTTTTGCAATTGCGATCAGGCTGGCGATCCGCGCTTCGGATGCGAGCAAGTCATAATAACTTGGGTCAAGTTTTTCGGTGCTGGCGTTGTAGCCGATGTGAAACACCTGACGGCGTTCACTGAACAGGAAACGAAAATCCATGCCTGTCACAATGGCATTCGCCTTATCTGCCAGTTCTTGAAATTCAATCAACATGGACGCGACCATCACTCGCGCCGCCGATAGTTCATCCTCAAATTTTTGACACCATTCACGCGCTGCTTCATTTTGCGATTTGAAATTACTCAACGCGGTTTGGATGTTCTCGTACACCGCGCCCGCTTCCCCAAGCGTGGGCATTTCAACGGGCAGGCAGTCGCGAAATTCAAGCGGCATATCCCGACCCAACCAGGGCGCGAACAAATTCAAACTTCGCTGCATGTCCTGCAAACTGTGATGCAGCAAGTCGAGATAAAGTTGGAGTTCGGTCAGGGATTCGGATTTTAGATTCGGATGACTTTCCAGCAATTCGATTAAGCGATGCGCGACTCTTTCCCAGCCTTCGCCTGACAGCCAGACGAGAGTTTCTGTCCACGCTGACGGCTGGTTCTGGATCGCGCTGACACGCTCGTAAATGCTGGTCAGTTCCACTTCAAAAGATTCTAGCAAGGCATGTGGATTATTTTTTTCAAGCCCTTGCAGTATCTCTGCCAGAATATCCAAAATGACAAGCAAGCCCTGCCAGCGATTTTGTCCCAACAGCGGCGCAGAGGTCAGTGTCAAGCAACCCTGCCTGAGCGTGATCAGACACGCCGCCAGGTTTCCGCTATCCACTGTGGAAATATAGCGCGGCGGAAGCGCAGTCATCGTCTGCGAGTCGTACCAATTCAACAGGTGTCCGCGGTAATGTTCCAGCTTGTCCATGTTTTCGAAAGTTGAGCGCAAACGGACGGACAGCTCAGCCAATCCCATATAGCCAAAATCATACGCCGACAAGGTGGAGACGAGAAACAGCCCGATATTGGTCGGCGTGGTGTAATGCGCCACATTTCCGCGCGGCGATTCTTGATAATGATCGGGGGGCAGCCAATGGTCATCGGGTCCTGCGAATTGTTCAAAGAAAGCCCAGGTGCGCCGCGCCAAACGGCGTACTTGTCTGCGCTGAGTTTCCGTGAGCGGTGCGGTGACATGCGTCACAGGCTGGCTGATGACGTAAGCGACTTGTGGAGCGACAAGCCAGACAATCACAAAAGGCAATGCAACCCAAAGAGCGCTCGAATTGAAAACGGCAACAGCCACGCCCAATAGAATAGCAAAAACTAAAGACGCCGACATCTCGCCCCAGATCTCGTATTGCGCCTTCGACCGAAACGCCCTTGCTGTATTCGCTGCTGTTGTCCATTGCAAAAGATTCTTGCGTTCGATCAATAAGCGAGTCAATGTTGTGCTGATTGCGCCCAACATCAGCAGAGCTTCATACGGCAGAAACAGAACAGAAAGCGCCCAACGGGTGAGCGGAAGCTGGCTGGTTTTGAGAATTTGTTTGAGCGATAGTTTTCCGATGTTGTGCCTGCCGTGCTGAAAAGTTTGCACAACAATTGGCGAGACAGAAGGCAGAAAAACCAGAACAGTCCAGACCCACGGTGAGCCAGGCAGGAAGAGCCAGCCCGCAGCGAGAAGCAGGAGCAAGGTCGGCGGTAAAAGACTGCGCCGCAAGTTATCGAAAATTTTCCAGAGGTTGATGGCGGTCAGGCGGTTGCGAGCCGTTCCGTATTGGGTGTGGACGATGGGAAACAGCCAGGGCAGCAGTTGCCAATCGCCGCGAATCCAGCGGCGCAGTCGGCGGGCGTAAACCAAATAGCGCGACGGGTATTCTTCATATAAAGTAATATCCGTGACCAATGCCGCGCGTCCGTAAATACCTTCAAACAAGTCGTGACTAAGCAGGGTGTTTTGTCGCACCTGCCCTGCCAGACTGCGCTCGAAAGCCGCGACATCATAAATTCCTTTGCCGACATAACTGCCTTCACCAAATAGATCCTGATACACATCCGAGACGGCGAAGGAGTACAGGTCAAAACCAGCGTTCCCCGCAAATATTTGCGAAAAGACTGAACGGTTCGCGCTGGTGGGTTTGATCGCCACGCGCGGTTGAAGCACTGTGTAACCAGCGACAACTGATTGCCCATCTTTGGCAAACTCCGCGTGATTGAGTGGATGCGCCAGAGTGGCAATCAGCCGATTGGCGCTGCCCTGCGGCAGGGAGGTATCTGCGTCGAGCGTGATGACATATTTGACGTCGGTCAGAATGCTCGCGTCCCCAACCTGAGTTGAGTAAGGTGTCTCGCCCAAATCAAGCAGCAGGCGATTGAAGTCCGCCAGCTTACCGCGCTTGCGCTCCCAGCCCATCCAAACTCCTTCGGATGGATTCCACTGGCGATGGCGATGAAATAAATAAAATGGCGAAACCATCCCGTACTTTTTATTGAGGTTTTCAATGCCAGCACTTGCCAGCCCAAGCAGTTCTTCATCCTCAGGCATATCCTCTTTCGGGGCGTCGCCAAAATCGGTCAGCAGGGCATAGGTCAGCAATGGGTCAGGATTGGATAGATAATAAAGTTCCAATTCCTGCAGAAGATGATTAAGTTCTTTCTCACTTTCCAACAGAGTTGGCACAACCACCATGGTACGGTTCCCCGCTGGAATACCCTCCGAAAAATCCATACGCGGCAGGCTTTGCGGCTTGATGCGATGAGTTATATCCCAATGCACGATTGTGATGGCAGATTCGAAAGCCAATCCAATCCCAAGCACACTCGCGACAATCAGTTGAATGGGTGAACCGCCTGACAGCGCTGTATAGGTTAGTAAACCCAAAACAAACAGAACAGAAAGAAACGCAATGCTGCCCAAATATGTGGCTGTGGGAAAAGCAAGCAGCGCACGCTGCACTCGGACTCTAACTCCAGGTTTGTAGCCGACACTGTTCTCAAGCGTTGCGCGCCCCGCGTCAACCAGATAAAAGCCGATGTGTGTTTTTCGTGTTGAAGATTCGTTTTCCGCATTGCGGGCAAATTCAACTGCAGCGAGCGCGACCTGCTCTTCGCTATGTTTTGAGTGACGCGCCAATTCTTCAATAACACTACGATAACTGTTGCGGGTATCGAAGTCCATGTTTGCATAAATTTGCGCGGGGTCGTCCCGTAAAATCTGTTCCACGCGACTGGTCTCTTCAAAGAAATCTTTCCAGTCAGTCGCAGAAAGCAATCGTAGACTCAGAAAACAATTTGCAACAACCGTGTCGTTGGGCAGGGTGATGGCAAACTGATTTGGGACTTCGTTCAGGCTGATGTCCACTTCGATTCCTGTCAACTCGGATGTGGCGTAGACCAGTCGCTCCAAAATCCCGATGCGCAACATGATCGGTAAAGCCCAAAGCTCTCCAATCGTCAGCGGCATGACCTGTTGATAATCCTGAATAAAAATTGCAGCTTGAGTCAGGTCAATTTGGCCCTGACTGTATCCGATCCATTCGCGAGCCAGCGCAAAAATGCGGGTATGTCCTTGCAGCGATGTTTCATTCAGTTTTGGTAATTCATTGAGAAAACTATCTGGCAAGTCTTCTTCAATCTGGCGGATGGTTTGCTTGACGATATAAAAATTATCCAACACCCATTCACCCGCGCGTGAGGACTTACCAGATAAATCAGGCAAATTTTTTGAGGGCACGGCTTTGAAGATTGCATACGCATTGCGTAAAGCCAGTTCCCAACTTTCCAGATATTCCAACAAAGTTGTTTCTTCGGGGCGAGATATTTTTGCTGTTTCGATCTCGTGCGTTTTTGCCAGGCGATGCGCAAACTCTCTCAGTCGCATATCTACGCCTGTAATGGGCGGTTCGGGTAGTGTAACCTGGGAAGCAGTTAACATAAGTTAGCGCTCTGTGCGTTCAGTTGAAAGTAATTCTGGAGACGTTGACTCTTGTCGGGCAGGCAGGTCCTGCACAATGAGAAGGGAAACCTTGCCATACATGATGAAATTATTGACCATACTTCCATACGGCCATTGATGATTCCCCGAGTATCCATGCGCACTCAGCGCCACCAGGTCAATTTGTTCCTGCTCCACCAGTTGATGCAATGCGACTGCGGCATTGTCACTGGCAATAAGGTGAGTTTGAATAGCAATGCCTTCCAAATAAGAACGTGACTTCAATTGTTCGAGATAACGTTCGGCTTCCTCGCGGTTACGTTCGACAATGCGATTGGACAATTCAATATCTTCGCGGACAGGTGGCATTTGGCGCGCCATCTCTGGCGTTTGAATCACCTGCACAAGATGGATCTGAGATTTATGAAAATTCGCCAATTGTGTGACGGCGGGCAAAACATTTTCCGCCCGCTGTGAGCCATCCAACGGCACGAGGATATGCCGATATAGTGGGGCTTCTGGTAATTCGTCAGAGTGTCCAACATATTGGTGCGCCCGAACGATCAACAACGAAGTTTGCGCGCTCAAAATAATTTTCTGCGTAATGCTGCTGATTCCCCATTGCGTTAATCCATGACGGCCGTGACTGCTCAAAATGATTAATTTCATTCCCCGACTTTGAGCATATTCCGTGATGCCTTCCGCGATCAACCCTTCCAGCACTTCAGTCTGCACGCGGATATTTGATGTCTCAAGCCGCGCCTGAATCTTATCCAGATAGAGGAGTGATCTGGTTTTGTTGATCTGCCAGTTAAGTAGATCAAATAATTGCGCTGATGTGCCTGCATGGTTCTTTTCCAGCATTCGAAGCAGCGTGATTTCTGCATCGAAGGGACGGGCAATGGCAACTACATGCGGCAGAACACAATCCGCTAGTTGAGAGCCATCCAATGGGACGAGAATAGTATCTAACATGGTTCATTCCTTCGATTTAATTAGCTGTTGTTACGAAGTGCGTCGTATTGCAGCACCTCTACAATGGGATCATTCTCGTTCAATCGACATGTAGTTCGATCACTTGGCGGAAGTGAAAACCGTAGATAGCAAAGGTAATCGCCAGCGGGAACAAACGTGGACGCCGGAATAGTGTCCAGAAAAAGAGTCGCCAGTATTGGATACGTTCGACACCACGGATTCCCAGTTGATATATCGACCGCCACAGCGCCAGGATATATTGCGGCTCCAATTGAATTCTGACCTTGGGTGGTTGGTACTCGTGAAGAAATGTCCGAACACGCTCGTAATAAAGTTTGGGCGCATAGATTTGACTTAGAATCTCGCGATACCCCTCCCGCAGCTTTTGAATGCCCATCCTGGGGATGATGTTGGTCGAACCATCCACGTTATCGCCTGAAAATTCATGCACCAGACGGCCTTCTTTTTGCATACGCTCGTAAAGGCGCGTCCCCATAGGAGCTTGTAACAAGCCGACCATTGCCGTCACAATACCACTCTTCTGAATAAAATCGATCTGCTGCTGGAAAATCGAAGGAGAATCATTGTCGAACCCGACGATGAAACCGCCTTGCACCTGCAAACCAGCCCGCTGGAGCTGCTTGACGCTCTCCACCAGATCGCGTCCCTTGTTTTGACTCTTGCTGCATTCGGTCAGGCTGTCTTCATTGGGTGTCTCGATGCCAACAAATACCGTGTTGAAACCAGCTTCCACCATTAGCTTCAACAATTCCGGGTCATCAGCCAGGTTAATGGAAGCCTCCGTGTTGAACGACATACCATTTTTGCCCTTGCGCCATTCAATCAAGGCTGGAAGCACTTCGGACTTGATCTGTTTTTTATTTCCGATAAAGTTATCGTCTACAAAAAAGATGCTTTTACGCCAGCCCAATGCATAGAGACTGTCCAACTCGGCAATGATCTGCGCGGAAGTCTTGGTGCGCGGACGATGTCCCAACAGGGAGGTCACATTGCAAAAGTCGCAGTTGAACGGACAGCCGCGCGAGAACTGAACGGGAATCGTGTCGTAATTTTTGAAGTTCGCCAACTCCCAAAGCGGGATGGGGGTTTGGTGGATGTCGGGGAATTCTGTCGATGAGTAAATGCGTCTGGCTTGACCCCGCTCAAAGTCCAGCAGGAACGGAGCCAGGGTTTCCTCCGCTTCGTTCAAGACAAAATGATCCACATCCGGGAATTGCTCATATTCCATCGTAAAAAGCGGACCGCCCGCCACCACCTTCACGCCAACTTTCTTGCAGCGTTCGATAATGGTGCGAGCCGATTCTCGTTGCACAACCATGGCGCTGATAAAGACATAATCAGCCCAAGCCAGGTTTTCATTCGTAAGGTTGGTCACGTTGAGATCGACGAGCCGTTTTTTCCACTCGGAAGGCAGCATGGCTGCTACGGTCAACAATCCAAGCGGAGGCGCGCCAGCTTTCTTTTTTACAAACTTTAGCGCGTGCTTGAAACTCCAAAAGGTGTCCGGGAATTCCGGGTAGACAAACAGAATTTTCATCTCTGACTTCTTTCAGATACAATTTTTCCAATGCCGACTACGCCATGGCGTTTTCTTCCTTAACCGATAGCGCTTCATGGACAACCTCAATAATTCGTTTCTCGGCATTTGCCGGGGCTACAGTGATCAGTCTGTGTCGATTGGGCTGTCTTGATAATTCATCTGCCAGGCGTCCTGTACGGCTCAACGCGATGACTGGACGTTTCTTCTCCAAACTCAGTTCAATGTCTTTGCGGGAAACCTCGCCGCCGTTGATCAGGATCGTCACAGACCGGTGTCCTTTTGACAGGATGGTTGCCGCGTCGACGATCCACGGAGACTCATCCCCAAAATCATTGCCGGGCACAAGGATGAAATGGGAATAATGAGGCTCCAACTGCCAGCGCTTCTTTCCCATCCATAAAAAATTTGCGTTGTGCGGTCCGCTGGGCCAGGTGACCAGTTCTTCAAGCGTTATCCCAACCAATGGAAATTTGTACTGGTTTTGCGAGCGCATTTGACCGATTTCCGCCATCACCCCCATGTCTGTTCCTCCGCAAATGATCAAAGCGTTCATATCTTCCGCGATCCTGGAAATGGTTTGGATGGCTTGCCGGGTTGCATCGGCTTCATGCTCGTCGATCCCACCACCGATCAAGACGATGACCGGGAAATTCCCGCCCAACTGCAATTCGATAATGGCTTCCGCCAAATCCTCACGTTTGTCAGGAAAAACACAAAGCGTTTGCCTGTCTGGGAAGTTAATCTTTTGTGTACGCATAACTACCTTCTTTACGTAGTGATAATTTTCAATTTGGTTGTCTACCCGGCATCGCTGGTACTGGAACCAATGCCCGAGCGACGCCTTCTTTTGGCTTTGCAAGCTGGCGCAGTTTTCCGTGTAAAAATACAATCGGGTATGCCAGAATGGTGAGTAAATCCATAACGATAAAGAGTATTTTCAGTTTCATTTTATTTCTCCTCGGTAACGCTTAAACAATAAATACCAACTGCATTACCTATTGTCTTTTTTGCCTTTTTTATTCGACCCATTCTGTTGATTTGCGCCGCCTCTGTTAAGAGGGGCATCCTTGTCTTTCACAAGCAACTGCACAGATGGGATGTCGCCCGTGCGCACATCAGAAGATGCGCCAATGCCAACGTTGGATTTGTCTTTCCTGGGCTTTCGTTTACTGATACCTTTGTGTCCCATTTTTTCTCCTTTATTTACGATCATAAAATTACTTCTTTGATTGGGCGTACTTACGGCCCATCTGCCTTATCGAGCAACCTTCCGACGCGTTTGATCCGCTGACGGTTGACTTCGTGCTCAGCCACCCGTTTATGAAATTCGTCTTCATCGACGATCACGATCTCGGGCGGATTTTGAGCCGTGAGCTGCAAGGCGGCTTCGTCGCGGAGTTTAATATCGTCAAAGACCTTCAAGAAAGCTCCCGCAACCTGACGCAGGAATGTTTGATCTTCAACGATCTCAACTCCCACAGGAGGAACTGGCACAGGAGGCTGAGGTTTATCTTTGTAAACGACCCTGGCTGACAGCTTTCCGTTATCAATAACAGGAAAGTCTATGTGAGTCGGCAACTCGCCAAGTTGACCACGGTCCAGGATGAAGGCGTAGCGCAGACCGTCACTGTTACAGGACACGACCTGTACTTGTAGTTCATTGGCGAGGTCATGCAACAGGCGCGGATCGAAGTAATCACTAAAAGGGGTCGTGGTGTGCGTGGCGATATATTTATTGTTGAGTATGCCAAACAGTACGACCATTCCAGTCTCTGGATCCTGTGTTAATCGCCAGCGTTTGAAGCGCGGTAACAATCCCCATTTCGTCAGGACGTTGGATACCTGTGCCCTGATCTGCCGGGTTTTCTGAGTGATATGGCGTGGGTCAACTATCTGTATTGTCATCTTTATCCTTCTCATCACTTGCCAGCAGTTGGTCTTTGACCTC
>DYDH01000017.1:0-6422 GCA_020717985.1 Herpetosiphon sp.
ACTTTTAGAGAAAACTTAAACACGGACGAGATCATTCCCGGCCGTTACAATATCACCATTGACCCGCTTGAACTGGCAAAGAATGTCTTTTGCGAGGTCAAGCCTGAGTATGCGCCGAATGTGAAACCCGGCGATGTCATCGTCGGCGGACAGAATTTTGGCTGCGGCTCTTCGCGCGAACATGCGCCGATTGCCATCAAAGGCTCGCAGGCCAAGTGCATCATTGCGCCGTCGTTTGCGCGCATCTTTTTCCGCAACGCCATCAACATCGGCTTGCCGATCCTTGAATGTCCCGAAGCCGTTGCCGACATCACCGAAGGCGATGAAGTGGATGTTGACCTTGCCAATGGACACATCAACAACGTCACGAAAGGTCACACCTATCAAGCGCGTCCCCTGCCTGATTTTGTTTTGAAGATCGCGGCCGCCGGCGGCATTGTGAATTTCTTGAAAGATCACGATATACAAGAATTGATGGCGTAACGCAACACGCAACACGAAACATCATGTAGCGTGTTGCGTAGGAGACCCCAATGTATAAAATTTGTTTACTCATCGGTGATGGTATCGGACCTGAAGTGATCGCATCTGCCCGCGAAGTGTTGACCGCGCTCCCGCTTGAATGGAATTTTGTGGAACAGGGCATCGGCTACGGAGAATATCAACGCTCCGGCTCACCCCTGCCTGATGCGACCATCCAGGCAATTCGCAATGCGGACGCAGCCCTGCTGGGCGCCGTAACTACCCCGCCCAACATCCCGAATTATTTTTCGCCCGTCGTGCGGATGCGCCAGTCGCTGGAACTGTACGCCAACCTGCGCCCCAACCGCTCCATCCGACATCCATCTTCGCGCCCAGGCATTGACATGATTGTCGTCCGCGAGAACACCGAAGGCTTGTACTCCGGCGTCGAACGTTTGGAAGATGACGGGAACCGTGCCATCACTGAAAGGGTTATTACCCGTAAAGGTTCAGAGCGCATTCTCCGCAAAGCCTTTGACACGGCGCGCCTATTGGGACGAAAAACTGTCCACGTGGTTCATAAGGCAAACGTGCTGCGCCAAACTTGCGGATTGTTCCGCACCGTTGCTTTGGAAATCGCAAAGGATTATCCCGAACTGACCATGCAGGAAATGCTCGTGGATACCTGCGCGATGGAACTCATCCGCGCGCCTGAGCAGTTTGAAGTCATCGTCACCACCAACATGTTCGGCGACATCCTCAGCGACGAAGCCTGTATGCTGGTCGGCGGACTTGGCGTGGCCGCCTCGGGCAACATCGGCGCGGACGCGGCAGTCTTCGAGCCAGTCCACGGCAGCGCCCCGACTTTGGTCGGCACGGGCAAGGCGAATCCCACCGCCACATTCTTCGCCGTCGCCATGATGTTGGACTATCTCGGCGAAAAAGAACAAGCCGCCCGCCTGCGAATCGCTGTTGAAACCTGCATTGCCGAAGGACAGGTCACGCCTGATCTGGGCGGTACGTTGACTACAAGTGAAATGACGAAAATGGTAATTGGTAAATTGTAATTAGTAATTGGCAATTACCATTTACTAATCTCCAATTACCCAAAGGATGCCCCATGACAAAAATTGGCTTTTTATTCACCCGCCTGCGCGCGGAAGAAAAATACCTGCTGGATGAACTCGAAAAACGCACGGATGTGGAAGTTGTCCGCATCAACGACTCGCATCACTTCTTTGATATTTCCAAAATTTCCGAACCTGTGGATGTGCTCTTCGAGCGCTCGGTCTCCTACTCACGCGGACTTTACATCTCGAAAATTTACGAAGCCAACGGCGTGAAGGTGGTCAACTCATCGCAAGTGGCGGAGCGCTGCGGCGACAAATATGTCACCAGCCAGATCCTTGTCCAGAACGGAATCCCAACCCCCAGAGTGCTGATGGCCTTCGACGAAGAATCCGCTTTGGCGGCTGTGGACGAGATGGGCTATCCCTGTGTTCTCAAACCCGTCATCGGTTCGTGGGGACGCCTGCTCGCCAAAGTGGACAACCGCCATGCGGCAGAATCTCTGATCGAACACAAAGCCACGCTGGGAGTCAATCATCAGGTGTTCTACGTTCAGGAATACATCCAGAAGCCCGGGCGTGATATCCGCGCCTTTGTGGTGGGCGAGGAGCCCATCGCCGCCATCTACCGCACCTCCGAAGGCTGGATCACCAATACCGCGCGCGGAGGAGTCGCCAGCAATTGTCCGCTCACTCCGGAATTGACCGATATCTGTCGTCGCACCGCCCAAGCTATGGGCGGCGGACTTCTCGCCATCGACGTTTTCGAATCCGATAACGGCTTGACCATCAACGAAGTCAACCACACCATGGAATTCCGCAACAGCATCACCACCACCGGCGTCAACATCCCCGCGTTGATGGTGGACTATGTAATTGGGCAGGCAGGGATGAAAGATAAAGGATGAAGGATGAATATGTTGTGATGACAGGTTGAAAAATTGGACGACGGAACACGCAATATTATTTTGCCCAGCCCAAATCATTGACTCATCTTGTTTTTCGGGTAGAATACCGCCTGTTATGTTTATAAGGTTTGTCTTTCCCCGTACACGTCGTCCGCAACCCACTTCCCAGAGAAGGTTGGGAGCTTTTTGATTGGATGACGAATAAAACGGTGTGTTGAAAACAACACCTGCGTCAACCCAAACAGCCCTCCTTCTCGGAGGGCTGTTTTTTTTATTTTCCCTTCCGTGGTGGATGGGACCAAAATTTACCGCAAAGCGCGCGAAGAGCGCAAAGAAAAGAAAAAGAATTTCTTAGCGACCTTAGCGAGCTTCGCGGTTCAAAAATAAACAAGGAGTAAGGTAATGAATTCAAAACCAAAACCGCAAGTCAAGAAAGTTGTCCTCGCCTATTCAGGCGGACTGGATACATCCGTGATCGTGCCGTGGCTCAAAGAAAACTACGGTTGTGAAGTGGTTTGCTTTTGTGCAGACGTGGGGCAGGGCGACGAAGACCTGGCAAAACTGGAAGATAAGGCCAGAAAGAGCGGCGCAAACGGATTTGTATTGCACGACATGAAAGAAGAATTTGCAGAAGATTGTCTTTTCCCCATGCTCAAGGCGGGGGCAATTTATGAACACAAGTATTTATTAGGCACATCCATTGCCCGCCCTTTAATTGCAAAACATCTTGTAGAGGTTGCCCACGAAACCGGCGCGGATGCGATCTGTCACGGCGCCACAGGCAAAGGCAACGATCAGGTTCGTTTTGAACTGACCGTCATGGCGCTCGACCCACGCCTCAAGATCATCGCCCCCTGGCGCGAATGGGACATCCGCTCCCGCGAAGACGCCATCGCCTACGCCGCCAAGCACAACGTCCCTGTGACCGCCACCATCAAATCCATTTACAGCCGCGACTCAAACATCTGGCATCTTTCGCATGAAGGCGGTTTGCTCGAAGACCCATGGAACGAACCCGAAGAAGCCATGTTCCAAATGTCCACTTCGCCCGAGAACGCGCCCGACGAACCCGAGTATGTGGAAATCGAATTTGAAACCGGCAACCCAATTGCGGTCAACGGCGAAAAACTTTCACCCGCCAAAATCGTCGAAACGCTTAATGCCATCGGCGGCACGCACGGCATTGGACGCGTGGACTTGGTCGAGAATCGCCTCGTCGGCATGAAATCACATGGCGTGTACGAAACCCCGGGCGGTACGATTCTGATGTATGCCCACCGCGAACTCGAATCCCTCGTCCTCGACCGCCAGACCATGAACTTTAAACAGGTCGCCGCCATCAAATACGCCGAACTCACCTACGACGGTCTCTGGTACACCCCGCTGCGCGAAGCCCTCGACGCCTTCGTCAACTCCACACAGGGACCCGTTACAGGCGTTGTCCGCCTCAAACTATACAAAGGCAACATCATCGTCGCCGGTCGCAAGTCACCGTTCAGCCTTTATCGCGAAGACTTCGCCACCTTCGGTCAGGAAGATGTCTACGACCAGAGCCACGCCGAAGGCTTCATCCGCCTCTTCGGACTCAGCCTCAAAGTCCGCGCCATGAATGGTCTGCCCATCTCAGGTCTCGACATGCCGAAGCCTGATTATTCGAAGTTCAAGAGAGATTAATTTCATTGTTCATTCGGGGGCTAAGCCCCCGAATGAACAGAGGAGCAACAATGACCCTCTGGGGCGGACGCTTTTCAACCAAACTTAACGACCAAGCCTGGGACTTGAATTCCTCCCTGCCTGTTGACCAGCGCATGGCGATTCAAGATGTGGATGGGAGTCTTGCGTGGGCGAATGCATTGCACAACGCAAACATTTTGTCGGATGAAGAACACGCATCCATCTCGCTCGGACTTGGTACCGTCCGAGGAGAATTCGCTTCGGGACAGTTTTCCTTCGTCCCCTCCGACGAGGATATTCACACCGCCGTCGAGCGCCGCCTGACAGAGTTGATCGGCGTGACCGCGGGCAAACTCCACACGGGGCGCAGCCGCAACGATCAGGTCGCTACCGATTTCCGCTTGTGGATGCTGCAAGCCATTCCCGAATTGGATGCCGCATTCAAAGACCTGCAAACCGCATTGCTCGAACAGGCTGAAAAAGCAGGCGAAACTCTCATGCCCGGCTACACCCATCTGCAACGCGCCCAGCCCGTTTTGCTCGCGCATTGGTGGCTGAGTCATTTTCATCCGCTGGGACGTGACCGCGAACGACTTGCCGACTTGACCAAACGCGTCTCCATCCTCCCGCTTGGATGCGGCGCGCTCGCAGGAACACCAGTGCCAGTCAATCGCGCTGAACTCGCTGAATCGCTTGGCTTTGCTGTGCCTTCGCCCAACAGCCTCGACTCCGTCTCAGACCGTGACTTCGCCGCCGAATTTTTATTCTGCGCCACGATGACCGGCATTCACCTCGGCAAACTTGCCGAGCAGATTGTTTTGTACACCAGCGCCGAGTTTGGTTTCTTTGAACTCTCAGACGCCTTTTCCACAGGCTCCAGCCTGATGCCGCAGAAGAAAAATCCAGATGTCTTTGAACTGACACGCGGCAAGGCTGGCACGTTGATCGGAATGCTGACAGGTTTGCTTGCCACACTCAAAGGTCTGCCCTCGACCTATGACAAAGACTTGCAGGAAGATAAAGCGCCTGTCTTTGCGGCAACCGATACTTTGCTTGCAATCCTGCCCGTCATTGCTGGCGCACTGCGGACCATCACACCCAAGCCCGAACGAATGCGAAACGCAATCGACTCATTTATGATGGCAACCGACCTTGCAGATTATCTTGTGGACAAGGGAATTCCCTTCCGCGAGACACACTCGATTGCAGGCAAAGCTGTCCGCGCGGCTGGGGAGAAAAATGTTGGGTTGGAGCAAATGCCCCTCGAAGCGTATCAGGCTCTTTGTCCCGCCTTTGAAGCGGACGTATATCAAGTTTTCGATCCGCTGGAATCCGTCAAACGCAGAAATGCCATCGGCGGCACCAGTCCCAAAGCAGTTGCAATGCAAATTGCAGAATGCAGAAGTCAGAATAGTAAATAATGCAGGCAGCAGAAAAATCTGCACTCTGCATTCTTCATTCATCATTTATAAAATAAGGAGAAAAATTATGTCTACAGTAACTTGCCCCGAATGCGAAGCCGAAATCACCCTGGATGCCGGAACCGAAGCCGGTGAAATTATCGTTTGTTCCGATTGTGGTGTTGACCTCGAAGTTGTCTCGGTTGACCCCGCCACAGTTCAACTCGCGCCGATGGAACAAGAAGATTGGGGTGAATAAATTTTCGTTGTAGGTGCGCAGCAATGCTGCGCCCCTACGGAGATGATTATGCAACGACGACTAAAACTTGGCGTTCTTTATTCCCGCGTGCGCGTTGAAGAAAAGTGGATTTTCGCGGCGATGGAAAAACGCGGCATTGATTACGAACGACTCGATGACCGCGCAATTTCATTCGACCTGGAAAACCCCGAACCGTGGCGCGCGTTTGACGCGGTGCTCGAACGCAGTATCAGCTACACCAGCGGACTGTATGCCCTGCGATTGTTGAATGCCTTCGGCGTGCCGACGGTGAATACCGCGCTGGTGGCTGAGATCTGCGGCGACAAATTGACAACATCCGCGATGTTGGCGAGGGCAGGTGTGCCGCAGCCGCGCAACATGGTGGCGTTCACACCCGAAGCCGCACTGGACGCGATCGAAGCGTTTGGCTACCCCGTTGTGTTGAAGCCTGTTGTCGGTTCGTGGGGACGCCTGCTGGCGAAGATCAACGACCGTGATGCGGCGGAAGCGGTGCTTGAACACAAGGCAACGCTTGGCTCTGTGCAACATTCCGTTTTTTATATTCAAGAATTTATCAAGAAGCCCGGGCGCGACATCCGCGCAATTGTGATCGGTGACCGTGTGCTGACGGCGATGTATCGCAAGTCGGAGC
>DYDH01000017.1:6458-10096 GCA_020717985.1 Herpetosiphon sp.
AGTTGTGTCCCATCACGCCTGAAATCGAAGAGTTGTGCTTGAAGGCAACCAGGGCAGTCGGTGGCGGCGTGCTGGCTGTGGATCTAATCGAACATTCGGAGCGCGGCTATCTTGTCAACGAGATCAACCACACGATGGAATTCCACACCATGCAGCCCGTCAGCGGGGTTGATATTGCGGGCGAGATCGTGGATTATGTGGTGAGTGTGGCGAAAGAAAAAACGTTGAACGTTTAACGTTCAACGTCAAAAAGGAGCAATTATTAATGACGACAGTATCTATCATCGGCGGTTCAGGTTATGGCGGCGGCGAGTTGCTGCGCCTTTTGTTGGGACATCCCAACGTAGAGATCAAGCAGGTCACTTCGCGTTCGCGGGTGGGTGAGTACGTCTACCAGACTCATCCTAATCTGCGGAAGAAGACTCAATTGAAATTCAGCGACCCTTCCACGCTGGAGCCTGTGGATATTCTCTTCCTCGCCCAGCCGCATGGACAGGCGCAAAAGCATATCGAAGAGTATGCCAAACTAGGCACGAAGATCATTGACCTCGCGGCGGATTTCCGCTTGCGCGATGCTGACTTTTACGAAAAATGGTACGGCGAAAAACATGCCGCGCCCGAGTGGTTGAGCAAGTTCGTGTACGGACTTCCCGAACTTTACCGCGCCGAAATGGCGACGGCAAATTACATCAGCGGGGTGGGATGCAATGCCACAGCCAGCAACCTCGCGCTACTGCCGCTGGTCAAAGCGGATTTGATTGACTTGTCCACGCCTGTGATTATCGAAATCAAAGTCGGTTCATCGGAAGGTGGCGCGGAGGGGAATTCCGGTTCGCATCACGCGGAACGCGCAAATGTGATTCGGACCTTCTCTGCGTTCGGTCACCGTCACACCGCAGAGGTGATTCAAGAAATGGGCGTGAAAGACATCTCGCTGACCATGACCGCCGTGGATTTGGTGCGCGGCGTGTTGGCGACCGCTCATGCCAAGGTCAAGCCTGGAGTTGCCAACAAAGATTTGTGGAAAGCCTATCGCGCCGTGGCGAATGAAAATCCGTTCGTGCGCGTGGTCAAGGAACAGCGCGGAATTTATCGTGTGCCTGAGCCGAAGATTTTGGCTGGCTCGAACTATGCCGACCTCGGCTTTGAACTGGACGAAAGCACTGGTCATGTTGTGGCGATGTGCGCGATTGATAACCTGATGAAGGGCGCGTCTGGCTCGGCGGTGCAGTGCATGAATTTGATGATGGGCTGGGATGAGACGACGGGGCTTGAGTTTGCGGGGCTACATCCGATATAAGGATGAATGATGAAAGTTGTTACGTGTTCCGTTTTACGCAACACGCAACACGAAACACGGAGAACTTATGAGTCAATCAATCACAGTCGTAAAACTCGGCGGCACGGAAGGTGTGGATTTTTCTGCGATTTGTCAGGATGCCGTGGAATTGTTGAAGCAGGGCAAGCGCCTTGTTTTTGTGCATGGCGGATCGGCGGAAGCGAACGCGCTCGGCGAAGGGCTGGGTACGCCTCCGAAGATGATTACCTCGCCTTCGGGATACACCTCACGCTACACCGACCGCAAGACGCTGGAAATCTTTTTGATGGCGGTCAATGGCAAGGTCAATTCGTTGCTGACGGAGCAGTTGCAAATGATGGGCGTCAATGCTTTTGGTCTGTGCGGACTCGACGGCAAACTTTTGCAAGCCATCCGCAAGGAATCCGTTCAGAGTATCGAGAACGGCAAGCGCAAAATCATCCGCGACGATTACACGGGGAAGATAGAAACCGTGAATAGCGAGTTGCTGTTGATGCTGCTGAATGCGGGCTACATGCCCGTCATCGCGCCTGTGGCTGTCAGCGAAAAAGGGGAAGCGCTCAATGTGGACGCAGACCGCGCTGCGGCGATGGTCGCATCCGCGCTCAAGGCGGAGACTCTGCTGTTATTGACAGCGGTGCCTGGGCTGATGAAAAAATTCCCAGACGAGTCCACGCTCATTCGGCAACTGCCGCAGAGTCAACTTGCGGCGGCGAGCGAAGCGGCGCAGGGTCGCATGAAGAAGAAAGTCCTCGGCGCGGAGGAAGCGCTCAACGGCGGCGTGAGTCGCGTCATCATCGCCGATGGAAGAATTCAAAATCCAATATCCAATGCACTGGCAGGGAATGGTACTGTCATACAATAACTCGCCGCTGTTGACTAGACAACTTTACAGAGATAAAATGGTGGCGGTGTTTCCTATGACCATATATAAATTTCTCATTCAAACCAGCCATCCAGACCCCAGAAACGCAGGGTATCTCACAGATGCCCACGCGCTAGGTTTTCACGACCTTGAACAAATCGTAATTCAGAATATTTACTTTATCGAGGGACAACTGTCGCAGGATGACTGCCAAAAGTTGTCCCTCGAACTTTTAACTGACCCAGTGACCCAATTTGCATCTTGGGAAGAATTGCCGTCAGCCCCAACCTCCCCCGGGCCAGATACTGTTATTCTGGAAGTTGCCCTGCGCCCTGGCGTCACCGACCCCGTTGCCGAACAAATTGTCCGCGCAGCACACGAAATTGGCATCCATGGAGTTCATCATGCCGCCACAGGACAACGCTTCACACTCCAATTTCACGCATCCGTTTCATCATCATCCGTTTTGCCATCATCCGATCTCATCCGTTTATCCGCTGCCTTATCCGCTGCCCTGCTCTCCAACAACGTCATCCAGCATTGGGCAATCGGCAGTATCGAACCATCCTTCCCCGAAGAAATTGCATCCAGTGGAACAGTGGAACTCATTCCCCTTCGTTCCATATCCGATGAAGAACTTCTTTCCCTCTCCAAATCCCGCCGTGCCGCGCTTGACTTGCGCGAAATGCAAGCCATTCAAAACTATTTTATACAGGAACAGCGCGACCCCACTGATATCGAATTTGAAACCATCGCCCAAACATGGAGCGAACACTGCGTTCATAAAACATTCAAGGCAAAAGTGACCATCAACGACGGACAGGCAACGGTGGACAGCCTCATTAAGACCTATCTAAAATCCGCCACCGATAAAATTGCCGCCCCCTGGGTTATTTCTGCATTTGTAGATAACGCAGGCATACTAGACTTTGACGACGAGTTTGAAATTTCATTCAAAGCCGAAACACATAATCACCCCTCGGCAGTGGAACCGTTTGGCGGCGCAAACACAGGCGTCGGCGGAGTCATCCGCGATGTAATTGGCGTCAGCGCCAAGCCCATCGCCAACACAGATGTTCTTTGCTTTGGTCCGCAAAACCTTAATCCAGATTTATTACCCGAAGGCGTTTTGCATCCGCGCCGCATTCAATCGGGCGTAATCGCAGGCGTGCAGGATTACGGCAATAAAATTGGCATTCCCACCGTCAATGGCGCAATCTTATATGATGAAGGCTACACAGCCAACCCGCTGGTCTTTTGTGGATGTGTGGGCATAGCCCCCAAGGGGAAGCACCGCAAAAATCCCCAAATTGGCGACCGCGTAATTATCATTGGCGGACGCACAGGACGCGATGGGCTGCGCGGAGCAACATTCTCCTCCATGACAATGGACGCCCAAACAGGCGAGGTCTCTGGCGCGTCCGTTCAAATTGGCGACCCCATCACAGAAAAAGG
>DYDH01000017.1:10134-13158 GCA_020717985.1 Herpetosiphon sp.
ACCCCATCACAGAAAAAGGATTAATTGATGTCATCGTCCGCGCCCGCGACCTGAACCTATACAACGACATCACCGACTGTGGCGCAGGCGGCTTATCCTCTGCCGTAGGTGAAATGGCTTCATCCATTGGCTGCGATGTGGACTTGCTCAACGTGCGCCTCAAATATCCTGGGCTTGCCCCCTGGGAAATCTTCCTCTCCGAAGCGCAGGAACGCATGGTACTGGCGGTTGCCCCCCAAAACCTCCCTGCCCTGCAAAACCTCTGCGACACCTTCGACACTGAATTAACAGACATCGGCGCATTCACTGACAAAGGTCGCCTCACAGTGCGCTACAACGGTCAGATTGTGCTGGACCTCAACAACGAATTTCTGCACGAAGGCATTCCACAAAGAAACCTCACCGCCATTATCCCCCCCCCATCCATCCGTTTATCCGCTTCCCAATCCGTTACTAAATCCGTTTCCGAAACTTTGCTAAACCTCCTTTCCTCTCCCAACATTGCCAGCAAAGCCGCCGCCATCCGCATCTACGACCATGAAGTACAGGGCGGAACAGTAATCAAACCGCTGACAGGCATCGAAGCAGACGCCCCGTCTGACGCCGCAGTCATCAAGCCAATTGGCGCAAGCGGCACAAAAGGCATTGTCCTGTCAAATGGAATTAATCCCGAATACGGTAAACGCGATGCCTACAAAATGGCATGGTCTGTCATGGATGAAGCCATCCGTAACGCGGTTGCCGTTGGCGCTGACCCTCAACGAATTGCCGTGCTGGATAATTTTTGCTGGGGAGACCCGCTTCGCCCCGAAACGCTCGGCTCGCTCGTCGAAGCCTGTCGCGGATGTCATGATGCGGCGCTGTTTTATGGAACGCCCTTTATCAGCGGCAAAGATTCGCTCAACAACGAATACCTCGGCGCCGACGGCTTGCGCCATTCCATTCCGCCCACCTTATTAATCTCTGCCATTGGAATGATTGAAAATGTTACCCAAGCCATCACCATGGACCTAAAAGAACCTGGCAACCTAATTTATTTACTTGGCGATTTTTCGCCAGAGCCAAAATCAGTTCCCGATGTCCCAGTTTCTGCGCCGCAAGTCTATCGCGCTTTACATCAAGCCATTACCAGCGGACTTGTCCGCTCTGCGCATGATTTAAGCGAAGGTGGGCTTGCCGTTACCGCTGCCGAAATGTGCATAGGCGGGCGGCTTGGCATGACGCTCAACGCCGAAGAAACAGCCCTCTTCACAGAAGTTAACGGATGCCTGCTGGTTGAAGTCACCCCAACACATTCATCAGTCTTTGAAAGTCTGCTTGCAAACCTGCCCTTCAAGAAAATTGGAGCGGTCACTCAGGAACCAACCCTTCACATCCGCTTCCCCATCCGCGAATCCGTTTCGGTATCCGTTCCCGACCTTGTTCGCGCATTCAACACCCCATCACACCTATGAAACCCAAAGCCCTTATCATTCAGGCGCGCGGCTCCAACCGTGATTTTGATGTCATCCACGCGCTGACTCTTGCGGGAGCCGATGCAGTCGGTATTCCTCTTAATGAACTGCGCGCCAATCACGCCCTTTTTCAAGACTTTCAATTGCTCGTTGTTCCTGGAGGTTTTTCCTACGCTGATGCCTTGGGCGCGGGCAAACTTCTTGCCCTAGACCTTACCTCTTACTTTGCAGACGCAATCAACGCTTTTGTCGAATCTGGCAAACCCGTCATCGGAATTTGCAACGGGTTTCAGGCGTTGATAAAGTCGGGTATTTTGCCTGGCGGTAATTTGGAAATGGTAAATGGTAACTCTTCGGCAACGCTGACGTTTAATCAACAAGGTCATTTTGAATGCAGATGGGTTCATCTTTTGCCTGTTTCCCAAACCTGTATTTGGACAAAAGACTTGCAGGATTCAATTGAATGCCCCATCGCGCATGGCGAAGGCAATTTCCAAACCAACGACCAATCACTAATTACCCACCTCGTATCCAACGACCAAATTGCCCTCACCTACATCCGCGCCGATGGCTTGCCCGCAAATGGCGAATATCCCAGCAACCCCAATGGCTCCATCCTCGATATTGCGGGCATTTGCAACCCGCATGGCAATGTGCTGGGACTCATGCCCCATCCCGAAAATCATATTTTTAACTGGCAACACCCACGCTACACACGCGGCGAAACAGGCAGAAGCGGGCTAAAGTTGTTTGAAAACGGCGTGAAGTATGCAAACCAAATTTAATTTTTTCAGAGGTAAAAAATGATTTCAAAGAATGACTTGTTGAAATTACTTCCCAATGCCTTGGATGAAACAAACTTACCATTACCCGAAAGACAATCTGGCAAGGTGCGGGATTGGTACAGCCTGACAAATGGACAAAGGCTCATCGTCACTACAGACCGCTTGTCAGCGTTTGACCGTGTCTTGATGAGAGTCCCATTCAAAGGTCAGGTGTTGAACCAATTATCTGCATGGTGGTTTGAGCAAACGCGCGACATTATCCAAAATCATATCGTTTCCATTCCCGACCCAAACGCCGCCATTGTAAAAATTGCCGAACCAATTTTGGTGGAAGTCATTGTGCGCGGATACATCACGGGCGTTACTTCCACGGCGTTGTGGTATCGCTACTCGCTTGGTGAACGCAATATTTATGGATATGATTTCCCTGAGGGTCTGCAAAAAAACGCCTGTTTGCCAGAGCCTATTATCACTCCCACCACCAAAGGCGGACTCACAGGGCATGATGAGCGCCTCACCTGTGATGAGGTTGTTCAACATGGTTTGCTTGACGCAAAAACATGGGAGCAGGTACAAACCGCCGCGCTTGCCATTTTCAAACGCGGACAGGAGATTGCGAATAAGGCAGGCTTGATTCTGGTGGACACCAAATATGAATTTGGCATTGCGCTTGACGGCAGCGTGGTCTTGATTGACGAAGTTCACACCCCAGACTCGTCGCGTTTTTGGAAGGCGGATACTTATCAGGAGCGCTTTGTCGCAGGCAAAGACCCCGAAAATTTTGA
>DYDH01000017.1:13226-36555 GCA_020717985.1 Herpetosiphon sp.
CCGACGAGTTGTGGGTCTCTGCCAGCCAGCGTTATATTCAAATTTACGAAATGCTGACGGGGCAGGCTTTTGAATCGGGCGCGTATCCCATCGAAGAACGACTGTTGGCAAACCTAAAAAATGCGGGAGCGCTTTGAGCATGTCAAAACCATTGGTGGTGATATTAATGGGCTCCAAGGCAGACATGGAACACTGCAAAAAAATTGCGGAAGCATGCGCGTCTTTTGGCTTGGAAACCGCATTGAGGATTGGTTCCGCGCACAAAACGCCCGAACACGCTCTTTCCATTTTGAAAGAGTACGAAGCCGATGACCGTCCAAAAGTTTACATTACGGTTGCGGGGCGCAGCAACGCCCTGAGCGGATTCACAGATGGTTCGGTTAGCGCGCCAGTAATTGCCTGCCCGCCCGCATCGGATGCGTTTGGCGGCACGGATGTATATTCATCTTTGCGGATGCCTTCGGGCATTGCGCCTGCCCTTGTGCTGGAACCTTTCAACGCGGCGTTGTTGGCGGCAAAAATTTTCGGCGTGGAAAATGCCGAAGTGCGGAATCAGGTCAGGGCGAGTCAGAAGCGGGCTGCGGAAAAAATTCTAGAGGATGACGCCAGTGTTCGATAGTCAAACGAATTCTTATCTGGATGATGATTCTCCCCATGAAGAATGCGGTGTCATCGGAATTTTTGCGCCCAGTGAGGATGTTGCGCGCATGACCTTCTTTGGGCTGTTTGCGTTGCAGCACAGAGGGCAGGAAGCGGCAGGCATGGCGGTGGCGGATGGTGTGACGATGTCTATTCACAAGGGGATGGGATTGGTGTCGCATGTGTTTACGCCCAACTCGATGGCTGATTTGAATGGACATTATGCAATTGGTCACACACGCTATTCAACAACTGGTTCGTCATCGTTGCGGAACGCCCAGCCATTTATGATTGAAACCATCCACGGTCCGCTGGCATTGGCGCACAATGGAAATTTAATCAACTCGGCGGAACTACGGAAGGAATTGATGCAGCAAGGTGTGGGTTTTTCGTCATCATCCGATACCGAAGTGATGACAATGATGCTGGCGCGTAATGGAGGCGACACATGGGAGGAGCGAATTAAGACCGCAATGAAAAAATGGGTCGGCGCATATTCTCTGGTGATTTTAACCCGCGACTGCGTTTATGCTGTGCGCGACCCGTGGGGCTTTCGTCCGCTGTGCATTGGGCTATTGCCAAGCGGCGGACATGCTGTGGCATCTGAAGTGGGCGCGCTGCAAACACTGGGCTGTGACGCCATACGCGATGTAAAACCTGGCGAGGTGGTGTCGCTCTCGAATAATGCGTTGAAGGTAATGCAGGCAATTCCATCTGTAACGCCTTCTGCCATGTGCGTGTTTGAGCATATTTATTTTGCAAGACCCGACCAAACCTGGGATGGAATCAATGTTCATCATGTGCGGCAAAGGCTGGGCGAGGAACTTGCGCGTGAAGTGGAGAACGGATTGCTACGCGAAGCGGATAAGCGGATAATGGCGGATGTTGTCATCCCTGTTCCCGACTCATCCATTCCAGCCGCGATTGGGTTTTCGCATGTGAGCGGGATTCCATATAATGACGGGTTTATCAAGAATCGCTATGTTGGGCGAACGTTCATTGAGCCGACAGATTCGCTGCGTAAGCGCGGTGTGGCGCTAAAATTTAATGTCATTAACGAAAATGTGCGCGATAAACGGGTGGTGATGATTGATGACAGCATTGTGCGCGGCAACACCACGGGACCGTTAATTAAGTTGCTGCGAAATGCCGGCGCAAAAGAAGTTCATGTGGCAATTACCTGTCCGCCGATTGCGCACCCATGCTTTATGGGCGTGGATATGGGGATGCGCAAAGGGATGATTGCGCACAAGCGAACCGTGGACGAAATCCGAGAGTTTGTGGGGGCAGACGGCTTGTATTATCTTTCTGTTGATGGGATGATGCGCGCGCTTAATCGCAAAGATGGGTTTTGTCAGGCGTGTTTTACTGGGCAATACCCCGTTGCGGTTGATTTATCAAATGTCAAGACTGGTTTTGAAAAGGTGACAAAATAATTATGAATATTTTGCTTGTCGGTTCTGGAGGGCGTGAACATGCGTTGGCGTGGAAATTGGCGCAATCGCCGCGTTTGACAAATCTTTTTATTGCGCCTGGCAACGCGGGAACAAGCGCCTGTGGTGAAAATGTGCCTGTGGATATTAATGACCATGCGGCGGTTATTCGCTTTTGCGAAGAAAAGAACATTAACCTGGTGATTGTCGGTCCCGAAATTCCGCTCGCGGCGGGGCTGGCGGATTCGCTTTCTGAGCGTGGAATCCGCTGCTTTGGTCCAAAGCAGGCGGCTGCGCAGATAGAATCATCCAAAGCCTTTTCCAAGGATTTTATGACGCGGCATCATATTCCAACTGCGCGCTATGGCACGTTCACAAATTTGGAAGAATCCATTCGTTATCTGGAAATGGTGGATTATCCAGTTGTCATTAAAGCCTCTGGCTTGGCTGCGGGCAAAGGGGTAATTCTTCCTGATACGTTTGAGGAAGCGAAATCTGCGCTTGAAAATATTTTGATTAACAAAACATTCGGCGAGGCGGGCAATGAAGTTGTCATTGAAGAACGTTTGGTCGGGCAGGAAGTTTCATTGATGGCGTTCACGGATGGCATATCCGTTGTTCCAATGTTGCCCGCACAAGACCACAAGCGGTTGCTGGATGATGATAAAGGTCCAAATACGGGTGGTATGGGCGCGTATGCTCCCGCGCCGATATTCACATCCGCTTTGATGGATGAAGCGGTTACATTCGTTTTACAGCCTGCGGTGGATGGATTGCGAAATGAGGGAATACCGTTTATCGGCGTCCTCTACGCAGGACTTATCCTGACTGATAGCGGACTTCGCGTGCTTGAATTTAACGGTCGCTTCGGAGACCCTGAAACTCAAGTTATGCTTCCGCTGCTGAAAACGGATTTACTGGACATTATTGACTCATGTGTAGACGGCAAACTAAACGAAGTTGACATCCGCTGGAAAAATAGCGCGGCGGTCTGTGTTGTGCTGGCTGGCAGGGGGTATCCTGAAAAAACGGAAAATGGAAAAACGGTTACATTTGATACGTTGCCTGAAAACATGGTCTGCTTTCATGCGGGAACCAAAATTGAAAATGGAAATGTCATCACGGCGGGCGGGCGTGTGTTTGGACTGACCTCATGGGATAAAACCTTTAGCCCTGCCATTCAAAAAGTCTATAAAAACATCGGCAAAGTTTCGTTTGATGGCGTCTATTATCGAAATGATATTGCTTATCGCGCCATGTTCCCATTTGCAGCGGATGATAAAACGGATAAACGGATTTCGGATGAGCGTGCAGAATATCGCGCCTCGAAACTGGTTCAACTTCCGTCAGACCAGTTGACCTTTACAATCAACGGTCTTGCCATGCGGGCTCATAATGAGCTGGGACCAGGTCAAGCCGAGAAGTTCTATCAACGCCGTCTGGCAGACCTTTGCAATGCGGCGGGAATTCCAGTGGAAATTGAAAAGCGCGTTGAAGTTTGGGTGGACGGAAAATCGATTGGCTACTTGAAACTGGATTTATGGATTGATGAGCGCCTTGTGGTTGAGTGCAAATCTTTTTCGCACTCTCTTGGCGTGGATGAAGTTGGGCAGGTGTTGACTTATCTGGTCGCCACAGCAAGCCCCGTAGGGATGCTTTATAACTTCGGTCGTAAACGGCTTGAGTTCAAACGGATTCTAAAACCCAGAGAGGTGCAGGAATGGCAAAATCATCTTTATCGTTGCATCCACAAAAGCCCAGGCATGACCCTTCCCCCGTTACACATAGAAACTCCATTGCCATCAGGCACAGCCATCCGTTTATCCGTATCGCGCCAGCCATCCGTTCCCCCCATCCGCTTCAAATCAGTAGACGGCAAACCACTACTTGTTGAAATTCCATCCCCATCCGGCGCAGCCATCCGTTTATCCGCTTCGCGCCAGCCATCCGTTCCCGAAGCTGATGGGGAGACTTCCTACGCAGAATCTGGCGTTTCCATTGACGCAGGCAACCGTGCCGTAGACTTGATGAAGTCTGCCGTTAAATCCACTTATACCCCCGCCGTCCTTTCAGGTATCGGCTCCTTTGGCGGATTGTTCGATGCATCCGAGCTGAAAGATATGAAGTCACCCGTACTGGTTGCTTCCACCGATGGCGTTGGCACCAAAGTCAAACTCGCTGCGGCGTCTGGACGTTATCATGGTATCGGTCAGGATATTGTCAATCACTGCATTAACGACATCCTCGTGCAGGGCGCGCGTCCGCTCTTTTTTATGGATTATTTCGCCACGTCCAAACTTGACCCCGAGCAAACTGCTGAAGTGGTAACTGGCATGGCGGATGCGTGCAAAGCGGCAGGCATGGCGCTCCTCGGTGGCGAGACCGCAGAGATGCCAGGCGTCTATCAGCCAAACGAATTTGACGTGGCAGGAACCATTGTCGGCGCGCTTGAGCGCGAAGACATCCTGCCACGCGCTCTACAGGCAGGCGATGTTCTGCTTGGCATTGCATCCTCTGGTCCACATACCAACGGCTATTCCCTTATTCGCAAGGTGTTTGCCGATACCCCGCTTGATAGGTTTATCCCCGAACTTAACTGCGCCCTCGCAGATGCGCTTCTTGCGCCGCACCGCTCCTACTACCCAGTTCTCTATTCACACCTTGCGCATGTTAAAGCGCTTGCCCACATCACTGGCGGCGGATTTATCGAAAACATCCCGCGCATCTTGCCCGATGACTTGGACGCCGCAATCCGTATTGACGCATGGACGCCCCCCCCACTCTGGCAGTTGATTCAGACCAAAGGGCATATCGCCACCGACGAAATGTACCGCGTCTTCAACATGGGCATTGGCATGGTCATTGTGGCTGACGAATCATCTGTGCGAGCTTTACAAAATCAAATTTCCGAAGAAACCTTTATCCTCGGTCAGATTGTCAAAGGTACAAAGAAAGTTCAGTTGTTCCAATAGCCCGCCGAGCATCCGTTTCCATTCGCCTATCAGTTTCTTAATCCGTTTTCATCCGCTTATCCGCTTCACAATCCGCTGCAAAAAGGAACCACCTCATGCCCTCCTCCCTCCCTCTTCGCTACGGCGCCAACCCCCAGCAAGCGCCCGCGCGTGTCTTCATGCCATCCGATGTTGACCTCCCCATCACCGTCCTCAATGGCGCGCCCGGATACATCAACCTGCTGGACGCGCTCAACTCCTGGCAACTTGTCCGCGAACTAAAATCCGCGCTGAACTTGCCTGCCGCCGCGTCCTTCAAGCACGTCAGCCCTGCTGGGGTTGCAGTCGCTACTCCACTATCCGATACCCTCAAAAAAATCTATTTTGTGGATGATATAGAACTTTCGCCCCTCGCCACTGCCTACGCCCGCGCCCGTGGAGCCGACCGCCTCTGCTCTTTTGGCGACTTTATAGCGCTCTCCGACACAGTGGATGTCCCCACCGCCAAACTCATCGCCCGCGAAGTATCCGATGGCGTTATCGCCCCAGCCTACGAACCCGCCGCGCTGGAAATTCTCAAAACCAAAAAACAGGGTAAATATGGCGTAATTCAAATAGACCCTGCCTACGAACCGCCCACCATCGAAACCCGCGATGTCTTCGGTATCCGTTTTGAGCAACGCCGTCATGACCGCCTTGTCTCCCTTTCCGATTTCACCAATATCATCACCGCCAAAACGGATTTACCCGCCGCCGCTCTCCGCGACCTGACCCTCGCGTGGATTACCCTCAAATACACCCAATCCAACTCTGTCTGTTTTGTCACAGACGGACAAGCCATTGGCGTTGGCGCTGGGCAGCAATCGCGCATTCATTGTGTGCGCCTCGCTGGTCAAAAAGCGGATTTATGGTTTCTGCGCCAGCATCCCGCCGTTTTGGATTTGCCGTTCAAACCTGGCGTCAAACGTCCCGACCGCGATAACGCCATTGACCAATTTCTGCGGGATGACGTGACCCTCAGCGAAAAATCCAATTGGGGCGATATTTTCACATCCCTACCTCGGCAGTTGACTCTGGACGAAAAGCAGCGGTGGCTCTCCAAACTGGATTCTGTTACCTGCGGCTCCGACGCCTTTTTCCCCTTCCGCGACAGCATTGACCGCGCCGCCGCCAGCGGTGTGAAATATGTTTTAGAGCCAGGCGGCTCCACCCGTGATGATATTGTCATCCAAGCCGCAAACGAGTACGGCATGACCATGATTTTTTCAGGCGTGCGTCTCTTCCATCACTAGGAGATACAGAATGATGAATGCAGAAGTCTGAATATCCTGCATTCATCATTCCAACTTTTATATTTATGAAACGCCTCGTCATTCTCATCTCTGGAAACGGCTCCAACCTCCAATCCATCCTTAACGCTTGCGTATCAGGCGACTTGCCCGCATCAGTTGTTTGCGTCATCTCAAACAACGCGGATGCCTACGGTCTCATCCGCGCCCAAAACGCAGGCGTTGAATCTATTCACTTTCCAAAATCCATTGACGAAACTCGCCAACAATACGACGCCAGACTAGCCAACTATATTTCCTCAAAACTACCTGACTATATTATCCTTGCAGGCTGGATGAGACTTCTCTCTTCCAACCTGTTATCTGTATTTCCCAACCGTGTCATTAATCTTCACCCTGCCCTGCCTGGAGCATTCCCTGGTACTCATGCTATTGAACACGCTTATGCCGCCTATCAAAACGGTGAAATAAATCACACAGGCATCATGGTACACCTCGTCCCCGACGAAGGCGTGGACAATGGACCAGTCCTCACTACCGAAATCGTCCCCATCTATAAAGACGATACATTAGAATCCCTTGAAACCCGTATCCACCAAACAGAGCACCGTGTTCTAGTGCAAACCCTAAAAACAATTACAAAAACTTAAAACACCCACATCCGTTTTCATCCGCTTATCCGTTACCCATCCGTTGCTAAAAAAGGAACCTCCCATGCCCACTGCCATTCTCTCCGTCCACGACAAAACTGGAATCATTGATTTCGCGCAGAAACTCTCCGCCCTCGGCTGGACTCTCCTCGCCTCTGGCGGCACAGCCAAACTCCTGCGTGAAAACGGATTATCCGTTACCGAAGTCGCCGATTACACCCACTCGCCCGAAATTCTCGGCGGACGCGTCAAAACCCTGCACCCCGCCATTCACGGCGGACTTCTCGCCCGTCCCACCGATACTGACCATAACGAACTTCTCACCCTCGGCTGGGATTACATTGACCTCGTTGCCGTCAACCTCTATCCGTTTGAAGCCACCATCGCCAAGCCCAATGTCACCTATGCCGACGCCATCGAAAACATTGACATTGGCGGCGTGACCCTCATTCGCGCGGCAGCAAAAAACCACGAGCGTGTTACCCTCGTCTGCGACCCTGCCGATTATGCTGAAATCCTTTCCGCAATCCAGCAACAGGGTGGAACCACCTTCGAGCAGCGCAAGCGTCTGGCGGTTAAAGGCTTTCAATCTACCGCGCATTACGATACGATGATTGCAGGGTATCTCCATGACTGATGCCTTGCGAGCTCTTTCTCCATTGGATGGACGCTATGCTGAAGTGACTGCGCCCCTTACCGGATTTTTCTCCGAATTCGCATTTCTGCGCGACAGGGTTCGCGTCGAACTCGACTTTTTAGCTGCTCTTTCCAAAGCTGGAATTTTCCGCCCTTTGAACGACTCGGAATCCGCCCAACTTGGATCCATTATTTCCAACTTCTCCAACGCCGACGCAGAATCAATTCTGGAATACGAACGCCAGACACGTCATGACGTAAAAGCCATTGAATATTTTATTCAAAGCAAATTACAAGATACGTCGCTCAAAGACTTTCTCCCCTGGATTCATTTTGGGCTGACCTCCGAAGATACCAACAGCCTCGGTCAAGCCATTGCCCTAAACGAATCGCGCAACAGGGTGATAATCCCCATCCTTGACAATCTAATATACGCTTTATCTGCTTCAGCCACCTGCTCCCGCTCCGTCCCCATGCTTGCCCGCACACACGGACAGTTTGCCGTCCCCACCACATTGGGCAAAGAATTTGCAGTCTACATCGCCCGCCTCAAAAAGACTCGCGACGATATATCCGCTTTCCGCTTTGAAGCCAAGTTGACGGGCGCGGTGGGCAACTTCAACGCCCTACAAGCCGCTGTTCCCCAGGTGGATTGGATTTCATTCAGCAGCGACTTTGTTTCCAGCTTTGGGCTTGAACCCAACCTGCTCACCACCCAAATTCTTCCCTACGATAATTGGGTGCTCTACTTCGACCTCGTCCGCCTGACCAATTCGATTTTGCTGGACTTCGCGCAGGATATCTGGCGCTACATCAGCGATGGCTATCTCAAACAAGCCGTTATTGCGGGTGAAGTGGGTTCCTCGACCATGCCGCAGAAGGTCAACCCGATTGATTTTGAAAACGCCGAAGGCAACCTCGGCGTGGCAAATTCGCTCTTTGCACATTATGCCCAAAAGTTGACCGTCTCGCGATTACAGCGTGATTTATCCGACTCGACGGTCCGCCGCACCTTTGGCTCGGCATTGGGTCACAGCCTGGTTGCATGGACCAGTTTTCAGCGTGGATTGAAGCGCATTGCCCCTGACGAGGAAAAACTCAAAGCCGAATTAAATGCCCATTGGGAAGTCGTCTCCGAAGGGGCGCAAACCATTCTGCGCGCCACAGGAAAATCAAATGCCTACGAAACACTCAAAGCACAAACACGCGGACGGGCGCTGACCGAAGCCGATTACAAAGCATGGTGTACTTCGATTGACGTGGATGACACGACGCGCGCGCAGTTGCAAAGCCTTTCACCCGAAACATACATTGGGCTGGCAGTTGAATTGACAGACCTCGTAGTGAAAAAGTTGGAATGAAGAATGCAGAATATAGAATGAAAACAGCCACCCTTGTACTTGAAGATGGAACCATCATCGAAGGCGCTGCCTTTGGCGCTGAAACTGACGCGGTCTTTGAACTGGTCTTCAACACCAGCATGACCGGCTATCAGGAAATTCTCACCGACCCATCCTATCGCGGACAGGGTGTGTTGTTCACGGTGTCGCACATCGGCAATGTGGGAATTAATTTGGAAGATGACGAGTCTGCCCGCCCACAAATTTCGGCGGCGGTCATTCGTTCATTAAGTCCTGTTGTTTCAAACTGGCGCTCGGCATTTTCTTTATCAGATTGGTTAGCTCAGCACGGCGTTCCAGGCATCAGCGGCGTAGACACGCGCTGGCTGACTCGCAAACTCCGCGATGGCGGCACGCAAAAAGCCGCGCTCTCCACAAAGGGAACATCTGCCGAAGCGCTGCTGCAAATGGCACGCGAGTGGAGTGGACTCGATGGGCGCGACATGGTGAAAGAAGTGACCTGCGCGGAAAGATATCGGTGGGTGGATGATGAGGGAAGTAAGTGGGTAAATAGTAAATTGGTAATTGGTAATTCAACAGAACCCAATTTACCAATTACCAAATACCAAATTGTCGCTTACGATTTTGGCATCAAAGAAAATATCCTGCGCCATCTTTCAAGTTACGGCGCAGATGTGACCGTTATACCTGCGGATACATCTGCTGATGAAGTTTTGGCATTGAAACCTGATGGAGTCTTTTTGTCCAACGGACCCGGCGACCCTGCGGGTTTGCCTTGTGCGGTCAAAGCCGTAAGCGGATTAATCGAAAGCGGTGTGCCGATCTTCGGTATCTGCCTCGGACATCAACTCATCGGGCGCGCGCTTGGAGCGGATACGCACCGCCTCAAGTTTGGTCATCACGGCGGGAATCATCCCGTTCAACATTTACCGACAGGCAAAGTCCTCATCACCGCGCAGAATCATAATTACTGCGTCACCGCTGGCGACTTGAATCCCGACGAAGTGGAAATCACTTATAAGAGCTTGAACGATAACTCTTTGGAAGGCTTACGGATAAAAAACAAGCCTGTGTTTAGCGTGCAGTTTCATCCTGAGTCCGCGCCGGGTCCGCATGATGCGCATGGCATTTTCGGCGAATTCTTCCGCTTAATGAAGAATGCAGAATGCAGAATTTGAAATTCGACTTCTGGAGGTGAATGATGGCGCATGATGTGATGGACTTGCGAGTTAGAACAAGGAAATTTGCTATACGGATTATCAAACTGTATCAAAGTCTGCCGAAAAGCGGAGAAGCACAAGTAATTGGAAAACAAGTTTTACGCAGTGGCACTTCAGTTGGCGCTCAATATCGTGAAGCATGCAGGGCAAAGTCTCCCGCCGATTTTGTGAACATGATGGGCGGCGCGTTGAAAGAACTCGATGAAACCGCCTATTGGCTGGAGTTGCTTGTGGAAGGTGAAATATTTCCCGTCGCCAAACTTACAGACCTGCAAAAAGAAACGAATGAATTGACAGCAATCTTCGTCTCCTCCATCAACACATCAAAACGAAATAATTCCAAAAAAGGATAGAACGATAATGCAAATCAAATATTCTGCATTCTTCATTCTACATTCTGCAATATGAAACGCACCGACATCCACACCATCCTCGTCCCTGGCTCTGGAGCCATCGTCATCGGTCAAGCCGCGGAGTTTGATTACTCTGGCACGCAAGCCGTCAAAGCCTTGAAAGCCGAAGGCTACCGCGTGGTGCTGGTCAACTCGAACCCCGCCACCATTATGACCGACCCCGAAATTGCGGATGCGACTTATATTGAGCCGCTCACTGTCGAATCTCTTGAGGCAATCATCGCGCAGGAAAAACCCGATGCCATGCTTCCCACCGTCGGCGGACAAACTGGACTTAACCTCACGTTGGCTCTCAGCGAAAATGGCGTGCTTGAAAAATACGGCGTGCAACTCATCGGCGCGAATCTTTCAGCCATCAAAGCCGCCGAAGACCGATTGCTTTTCCGCGAGACGATGCAGAAAGTTGGCATCCCCATTCCGCATGGCGGCGCGGCATATTCGCTCGCAGAAGCCGAAGAACTCGTCAAAGAAACGGGCTACCCCGTTCTCGTCCGCGCCTCGTTTGCAATGGGCGGCACGGGCGCGAGTTGGGTCTATGAACCCGCGCAACTTGCGGAAGCCGTCCGCAGCGCAATTTCCGAATCGCCGATTGGTCAGGCGTGGCTGGAAGAATCCGTCCTCGGCTGGAAAGAATATGAACTCGAAGTGATGCGCGACAAGGCGGATAATTTTGTCGTCGTCTGCTCGATTGAAAATCTTGACCCAATGGGCGTGCATACCGGTGACAGCCTTACCGTTGCGCCCGCACAAACCCTCACGGACCGCGAATATCAAATATTGCGCGACCTCGCTCATCGCGTACTTTCCGCTGTTGGCGTTGAAACGGGTGGCTCGAATGTGCAATTTGGCGTTGACCCGAAAACAGGTCGTGTCGTGGTCATCGAAATGAATCCGCGTGTGAGTCGTTCATCCGCGCTGGCATCGAAAGCAACTGGTTTCCCAATCGCAAAACTCGCCGCGCTCGTCGCCGTTGGCTACACACTTGATGAAATCACCAACGACATTACCAAACAAACCAAAGCCGCCTTCGAGCCTTCGCTGGATTATGTGGTGGTCAAAATTCCGCGCTGGGCGTTTGAAAAATTCCCAGGCGTTGACCCAACCCTCGGTCCGCAGATGAAATCGGTGGGCGAAGTGATGGCGCTTGGGCGGACGTTTCCCGAAGCGTTGAACAAGGCGATTCAATCCCTCGAAATTGGAGTGGACGCTCTTGACGGTTCTGGTTCAACCTGTGAGTTGGTTACTGAACCCGAGACATTATCCACCCTCGAAATCCCCGCCGCCGACAGATTGTTCCGTGTTTATCGCGCCATTCGTCAGGGCATGACGTTGGAAGAAATCGCCAAAGCGACGGGATACGATTTATGGTTCCTCGCGCAAATGAAAATAAATGAAGAAGTCAGAATGCAGATTGCAGAATATCAATTGCAGAATGACGAGAGAAGTAAATCTATTTTGCATTCCGCAAAACAAACCGGCATTTCAGATTCCGAAATTGCCCGCATTCAAAATTCTGCATTCTGCATTCTACATTCCGCATTGTCTATTCGTGAATTGCGTAAGTCGTTAGGAATATTACCTACATTCCAAAGGGTTGACACCTGCGCCGCGGAATTTGAATCACAGACGCCGTACCTTTACAGCGCGTATGAAATGGAAGATGAATCGCGTCCGACAAACAAACAAAAGATTTTGATTTTGGGCGGCGGACCCAACCGCATTGGTCAGGGAATTGAGTTTGATTATTGCTGTTGTCAGGCGGCGTTTGCATTATCCGAGATGGGATATGAAACCATTATGTACAATTGCAATCCCGAAACCGTATCAACAGATTACGACACCGCAGACCGTTTATATTTCGAACCGCTGACTCTGGAGCATGTGCTTAACGTCATTGACCTTGAAAAGCCCGTCGGTGTCATTGTCCAATTCGGCGGGCAGACTCCGCTTAACCTTGCGGCAGGACTCGAAGCGTCGGGTGTGAAAATTTTGGGGACGTCGCCCCATGCCATTCAGTTATCCGAAGACCGCGAGGAGTTTGCGAAACTGCTCAAAGAGTTGGACATCCCCCAACCCGAGAACGGAATCGCCCGCTCCATTGAAGAGGCGCGTGTTATCGCTGAAAGAATCGGTTATCCTGTTTTGGTGCGTCCATCCTTTGTACTGGGAGGACGGGCAATGGCTTTGGTGGAGTCCGAAGCCCATTTGGCAGGATTCATCCAAAAGGCAATTGAAGCCGCGCCCGGTCAACCCATTCTGATCGACAAGTTCATGGAAGATGCCTTCGAAATCGACGTGGACGCATTGTCTGACGGCGAGCGAGTTGTTGTTGGCGCCATCATGCAACACATTGAAGAAGCTGGGGTTCATTCTGGTGACGCGGCGTGCGTCCTGCCGCCGTACAAGGTCAGCGCCTATCATCAGGGTATCATGCGCGAGTACACCGAACAGTTGGGACTTGCCCTTGGCGTGCGTGGATTGATGAACGTGCAGTTCGCGTTGAAGGATGAAATCGTCTGTGTTTTGGAAGTTAATCCGCGTGCTTCACGGACAGTGCCTTATGCCAGCAAAGCCACAGGATTAAACCTCGCTTATAAAGCCGCGCAGGTAATGGCTGGTAAAAAACTGGAAGAAATTGGCGTCACCGAAGAGCCGCGCGTGGATGGGTTCTTCATCAAAGAAGCGGTGCTGCCGTTCAAGAAACTTCCCGGCTCCAGTATTTTGCTTGGACCTGAAATGCGATCCACGGGCGAGGTGATGGGACACGCTGCGCATTTTGGGCACGCCTTCGCCAAATCGCAAATTGCGGCGGGCGTTGGGTTGCCTCAAAGCGGCGCGGCGTTGATTAGCGTCAACGATTACGATAAGAGCGCAGGCTTGAAAATCGCGCGCGATTTATCCCGCATGGGTTTTGTTTTGTATGCCACCTCAGGCACGGCGGACTTTTTCCGCAAAGTGGGGATGCCTGTGAATATTGTTGGTAAAATCGAAGAAGGCTCGACCGATATTTTCGATTTGATAAAAAGCGGGAGCGTTCAATTGATCTTGAATACCCCGCTTGGTACGCACGCCCATTCAGACGGCGCGAAAATCCGCGCGGCGGCAATTGCCATGAACGTGCCGCTATTGACTACTCTCTCGGCAGGCATGGCGGCGGTGGCGGCGATTCAAGCGCTGCGGAAGAAAGAACTAAGCTATCGGAGTTTTCAAGAGCATTTTAGAATGCGGAAGTCAGAATGAAGAATAAAGAACAAAATTCTGCATTCTTCATTCACCATTCATCATTTATTTGGAGAAACCATGAACATTGTTGAAACCGAAAACAAACACACCTCTGGCGTGTATGCCAAACAAACTCTGACCATCGTGCGCGGACAGGGCGCGTCGTTGTTCGATGTGGATGGCGTGGAATATTTGGATTGCTCTTCTGGACACGGCGTTGCCAATCTCGGTCATGCCCACCCGAAAATTGCGGAGGCGCTCTACAAGCAGGCGAATACGCTGATTACTTTGTTCGAGTCCTTTCCAAACGACCAGCGCGCCATGTTGATGGAAAAAATCACGGCGCTCGTTCCGGGTTTGGACAGGGTTTTCTTCTGCAACTCGGGCACCGAAGCAGTGGAAGCGGCGTTCAAGTTCTCGCGCATTTCAACGGGACGAAAGAATTTTGTCGCCGCAATGCGCGCTTTCCACGGACGAACATACGGGTCGCTATCTGCGACTTACAACAAAAAATATCGCGAAGGATTCGAGCCGCTCTTGCCTGGGTTCACACATGTTTCATATAACAACATCGAAGCGTTGGACAAAGCAGTAAATGAAGAAACTGCTGCCGTGATTCTTGAGGTGGTGCAGGGTGAAGGAGGCTTATATCCTGCGTCCGCTGAGTATATTCAAGCTGCGCGGCGGATTTGTGATGAACGCGGTGCGTTGCTCATCATTGACGAAATCCAAACGGGCTTTGGTCGTACGGGCAAGATGTTTGCCATTCAACACTTCGGCGTCACTCCCGATTTGCTGACCTGCGCCAAGTCGCTTGCGGGCGGCGTGCCAATGGGCGCGGTGTTGATCGGCGCAAACATCAAGAACCTTGTACCTGGCGTGCATGGCTCGACCTTTGGCGGAAATCCGCTTTCGTGCGCGGCGGCCAATGCAGCGTTGGATGTCATCATCGGCGAAGATTTGCCGGGGCAGGCGGCGGCGAAGGGCGCATATCTTGTCGAGAAGTTGAAGAAGATTCAATCCCCGAATATCCGCGAAGTGCGCGGCATTGGCTTGATGGTCGGAATCGAAATGAAGCAAAAGGTCACGGGCTACATCAAGACTCTGCAAGAGAAAAAGATCATCGCGCTGAATGCGGGTCTGACGGTGATTCGTCTGCTCCCTCCGCTGGTCATCACCTACGAGCAGATTGATCATTTGGTGGATGTATTGTCGGAAGTTTTGGTAGCGGATTTGGAAACGGATAAACGGACGAAAGCGGATGAGTGACTTTGAAACACTGATTGGTTTGGTCTCGCAGTACAGCCCATCGGGACACGAACGTGGGGCGGTCGAATGGTTCGTGGCGCGGATGAAGTCACTTGGCTATGATGATGCTTTCATTGATACGGCGGGCAATGCCGTCGGTGTGATGGGCAAGGGGACGAAGCAGGTTGTGTTGCTCGGTCACATCGATACGGTGCCGGGGGAGATTCCCGTTCGCGTTGAATCGGTAGTGACGGAGCATGCTCCGCCACTACTGTACGGTCGCGGGTCGGTGGATGCGAAAGGTCCGCTGGCGAGTTTTGCGGATGCGGTGGCAAAGGTCGGCGCGAAGGATGGCTGGCAGTTCGTGGTCATCGGCGCGGTGGAAGAGGAGCGCGATTCGGAAGGCGCAAGGTTTGCCGCAGAGCAATACAAACCAGACTTCGCGATCATCGGCGAGCCAAATCAATGGGATAGGGTTTCACTTGGTTACAAAGGCAGCGCGTGGGCGAATGTCACCGTCAAACGCGAACAGGCTCACACGGCAAGCGGAGAGGTGACTGCGGCAGAGTCAGCGGTTGAAGTTTGGTTAAAAATAAAGGCCTACGTGGATTCATTCAACGCCGACAAGCCAAAGGCATTCGATAAACTGTTGCTCACCCTGCGCGGCATGGAATCGGATTCAAATGATTTCGAGCAATGGGCGCGGCTGAAGGTGGGTGTCCGCCTGCCTGTGGAAATTCCGCCAGAAGATTGGTATCAGAGATTAAACGAAACCCTAAAGGTCTTCGAGACCTTTAGGGTTTTAGTCGAACCTGTTGGCTTCGCCATTCCCGCTTGGGGATGCGAGAAAAACACTCCGCTAGTAAGATGCTTCTTGAGCGCAATCCGCTCACACGGTGGCGAGCCCCGTTTCGTCTACAAAACGGGGACGGCTGATTTGAACATCGTCGCGCCTGTGTGGAAATGTCCCGCCGTGGTGTATGGTCCGGGCGATTCGGCTTTGGATCACACGCCGAATGAACATATCAATTTGGATGATTATCAAAAAGCAGTGAATGTGTTAAGCGCGGCGTTGGAAAAATTAACCGCGTAGGGGCGCAGCATTGCTGCGCCCCTACCGTGCCCTACTTGGGGATTTCATTTGGGTCGTACGGCGTGACCTGATAAACATGGTAGTTCAGCCAGTTGGAATATAACAGGTTGGAATGTCCGCGCCAGCGCACAACGGGGTTTTGCGCTGGGTCATTCTTTGGATAATAATTGTTGGGGACATGGATCGGCAGTCCCTTGTTCACATCGCGGTCGTACTCACCCTTAAGTGTCAGCGGATCGTATTCCGAGTGACCTGTGATAAAGAGATGACGCCCATCTTTTGAGCTGACAATATACACACCTGCATCATCGGATTCCGCGAGGATTTGCAATTCGGGAACCTTCTCAATGTCTTCGCGGCGGATTTCCGTATGGCGGGAATGTGGGGCGAAGAAAACGTCGTCAAAGCCACGCATCAGGCTTTGGGCGCGGGAGAGGACGCGATGCTCAAAGACGCCAAACATCTTGCGCGGCAGGTCATATTTGGGAATGCCGTAATAGTGATAAAGTCCCGCCTGCGCACCCCAGCAAATGAAAAATGTGGATTCGACATTTGTTTTTGCCCAATCCATAATCTGCGTCAGTTCGTTCCAGTAATCCACTTTTTCAAACGGCATCTGCTCGACGGGCGCACCTGTGACAATGAGACCGTCGAATTTTTCGTTTTTGATCTCTTCAAAGGTGACGTAGTGATTCAGCAAATGATCGGCGTCGGTGTTCTTGGCTTCATGTGTGGCGGTGTGGATCAGGGTAATTTCCACTTGCAGCGCGGAGTTGGAAAGCAACCGCAAGATTTGCGTTTCGGTTGCGATCTTGGTCGGCATGAGATTGAGGATGGCCACCCGCAACGGACGGATGTCCTGATGGGTGGCGCGGTCTTCGTCCATGACGAAAATATTTTCATTTTCGAGGACGGTTCGGGCAGGGAGGGTGGAGGGAATTTTTACGGGCATGTTTCACCATGTTTCGCAGGGGCGAAGTAGGGGCGAAGCATTGCTTCGCCCCTACAAAAAAATTATGCATTCAAGGCTTGATCGAGATCCCACTTGATATCTTCGAAGTCCTCGAGACCAATGCTTAAGCGGACGAAATCGGGGCTGACGCCAGCGGAGATTTGCTGCTCCTCGGTCAGTTGGCTGTGGGTGGTGGTTGCGGGATGGATGGCGAGACTGCGGGCATCGCCCACGTTGGCAAGGTGGCTGAACAGTTGCAGGCTTTCGATGAATTTCTGTCCTGCCGCCGCGCCGCCTTTGACGCCAAAGCCGAGAATTGCGCCTGCGCCTTTGGGCAGATATTTCTTCGCGCGGTCATAATCGGGGTGACTTTTGAGTCCAGGGTATTTGACCCAACTGACTTTCGGATGCTTCTCCAAAAATTCCGCAACGGCTTGCGCGTTCTGTACGTGACGATCCATGCGCAGGTTGAGGGTTTCAAGTCCAAGCAGGGTCTGCCATGAATTGAATGGGGATTGGCACGCGCCGATGTCACGCAGAACCTGCACGCGCGCCTTGATCGCAAACGGGGGAAGTCCCGCGGCGGCGATGGAGGAGTAGACCAATCCGTGATACGAAGGATCGGGCGTGTTGAAGTTTTCGAATTTGCCGTTGCTCCAATCATAGTTGCCGCCGTCCACGATGATGCCGCCGATGGAAGTTCCGTTGCCGGTGATGAACTTGGTGGTGGAGTGGGTGATGACATGCGCGCCCCATTCGAACGGGCGGAAGAGATACGGGGTGGCGAAGGTGTTGTCAATGAACAAAATTAGTTTATGTTTGTTCGCGATCTCGGATACTTCCTCGTATGGGAAGACGGAAATATCGGGGTTGCCCAATGTCTCGCCGTAGATGATCTTGGTGTTGGGGCGAATCGCCGCTTCGAAATTCTTCGGGTCAGACGGGTCAACGAAAGTGACATCAATCCCCAACCTGGGCAGGGAGTAGGCAAACTGATTGTACGTGCCGCCATACAAACGTGACGATGAAACGATATGGTCGCCAGCGCTGCACAAAGTAAAAATTGCCTGAGCCTGCGCAGCATGACCTGAACTTGCCGCCAGCGCAGCCACGCCGCCTTCGAGGGAGGCGATGCGCTGTTCGAGCACATCGGTGGTGGGATTCATTAGGCGCGTGTAAATATTTCCCAATTCCTTGAGCGCAAATAAATTTGCGGCATGTTCCGTGCTTTTGAATTGATAACTGGTTGTTTGATACAACGGCACCGCGCGGCTCCCAGTGACGGGGTCGGGGGAATAGCCCGCATGAAGTTCACGGGTGGCAAAACCTAACTTGCGATCTTTGATTGTGGACATAATTTTTTCTCCTCTTGATAAAGTTTATCCGCCCTTCAGAAGAGATTAAAAAAATAACCTCTTCTGAAAGTACAAGAAGAGGTATACGTCTATACCGTCCTCTCATCTTCCAGATACGAATGACGAGTGTCATTCCTATTTGCCGAATTTGGCACCTGAACTCATGTAATGGTTTGGTTGCCGAGACTTCAAAGGGTCGGTCCCTCAGTCTCTCTGGATAAGAGCGAATATTTAATTTCGCGGTTTATATCATAGTGGCGTTGGTTGTGTCAAGGGCCAAATTGCATTTGCCATAATGTGCCACTATATTTTTCAGTATGTTGTACTGTTTTGACGCGATATTTTCCAATTGGATTTCTAAATTTTAACCATCACGCCTTTTCTCAAAGACTCCACAGCCGCAAATGTAGACTTGGTCACGCCGATAAGATGCTCATACGGAATCGGCGGCTCGCCACCTTCGCGGATGGACTTCGCAAAGGCAGCCATTTCGTTCTTCCAACCTTTATCTTGCGCCATGCTTTCCACATTTTTCTTCCCATCTTTGATGGTGGTCAACGAAACATAATCATCCAGCACCGCGATCAGCCCATCGCAAAATACTTCGAGCCGTTCCTTGGGATGGGATTTGTCGCCGTTGGCTAGATAATCCACGATGCCGATCGAGCCATCGGGAAAGGTGAAGGTCATGGATACATTATCTTCGCGATATTTGCCACTATCAGGCAACGCGTGCGCGGCCACGCTGTCAGGGGGGGCGCCGACGAGGAAGCTGATCAAGTCTATGAAATGGCACGCTTCGCCGATGATCCGCCCGCCGCCGAGGTTGGGGTCTTGCGTCCAGTGATTGAGGGGAATATAGCCAGCATTGACTCGGTAATGAACGTAGATTGACGATTGACGGTTGACAATTGACGATTTTAGACTTTGAGCAAGCGGCGAGAATCTGCGGTTGAATCCAACAGTCAACAGACCGTGGACGATGGACGGTGGACTATTTTTCGCGGTCTTCGGTCTTCGGTCTTCGGTCAAAACCTGAATGACTTTTTTCAAACCTTGCTCATTGATCGCCAGCGGTTTTTCCACAAAGACATGCTTGCCCGCTTTCAACGCTTTCACAACCAAATCTGCATGGGAATCGTGGCGGGTGAGGATTGCCACCGTGTTGACCTTCGGGTCGTTGATGATCTCATCTTCGCTGGAAGTGGCGTATTGAAAGCCGAATTTCTTTCCTGAATGCTGCGCGTGCAATCCACCAGAGGATGCGATACCTACGAGTTCAAAGTCTTTGTTGTTTTTGATGACGGGAAGAAGCGTTGCATTGGCGTAAAGCCCCGCGCCGAGAACGCCCAGTTTCACAGAATTGAGGGACGAGTTACGAGTAACGAGCGGGAACACCACCTTGTTACTGGTTTCTCGTTTCTCGTCACTGGCATACGTAAGCAACACCCCAAGAAACACCTCTTTCTTCTTTCCTGTAATTACCTCATACGCCTGCGCGCCTTCTGCAATTGGGAAGCGATGCGTGATTAAACTTGCAACTTGTAACTTGGAACTTGCCAACAAATCAACCACAGATTGGAAGTTGCGGCCTTCCGTCCAGCGGATGTAACCGATGGGATAGTCAATTCCGTTTTCTTCGTAGTTGGCGTCGTAGCGGCCGGGACCGTACGAACGGGAGTTGATGAAGGAAATTTCTTTTTCGTAGTAAATCTTGCGCGGAATGTTCAAACCGACTGCGCCGGTGGCGACGACTTTGGCGCGGTCGCGGGCGATGATGCCAGCAAGTTCAACGGGGTCATTGGATGGGGTGTCGGCGCAAATGATGACGGCGTCGAAGCCGCGGTTGGCCGTGAATGCCTGGGACGCTGACTCTGCCTGGGGTCGGGTGACAGCTTCCAGTCCAAGCGAAGTGGCGAGTTTGATCCGCTTCGGGTCGAGGTCAATGCCGAGGACGTTGCATCCTGCCGCAGCCGCCATCTGAATCGTCAATAATCCCAAAAGACCCAATCCGATGACCGCCACGTTTTCGCCGAGTTGCGGTTCAGCCAAACGGAATCCGTGCAGGGCGATTGCGCCGAGGGTGGTGAATGCGGCGGATTCGAAATCTACATTTTTGGGGAGGGGGGTGAGCAGGTTGCGCGGCACCACGTTGTACTCGGCGTGCGTGGCGTAGCCTCCGCCTGCACATGCCACGCGCTGACCGACCTTGAAGCCCTGCACATTTTTGCCAAGCGCCACGATTACGCCAGCAGATGAATAACCGAGCGCCATCGGCTGGTCGAGACGATTGAACACGGCTTGCACGGTTGGCACGATGCCTTCGCGTTTGGCTTTGTCGAGCGTCTGCCTGACAAGGTCGGGGCGGGAGCGCGCCTTGCCAAGATAACTTTTTTCGGCGAACTCGACGACCATGCGTTCGGTGCCGGCAGAGACCAGCGACGCATAAACTTTGACAAGCGCCATGCCTTCACGCGGTGTTGGCACGGGCACATCTTCAACAATGGTATTTCCGTTTTTTATATTTTGGAGGAGTTGTTTCATTTTGGTTTAGAAGTTGGGTGTTTAGATGGTTTTGTAGTTGCGGGAAAGTATAACGCATATCAATCCACGGCTTGTATGTGAAAGAAAGCGCAATGTCATATTTGTCACATCTTCGATTAAGGAAAAACTTAAATATTGATTTTAATTCTTGTGGATGCTATTCTGAAATCAAGAAACAGCGTGGGCTGTTATTTTTTGTTTGCCAAAGGAAAAGGAGATTATTATGGAACTCGGTGGTTATGCAAATCGGATCGGCTGGGTGGACCTCAGCGCAGGGAAAGTAGAGTTCAAGCCTGTGCCTGAGGATGACGCCCGAAAGTATATTGGTGGACGCGGCTTGGGTGTGAAGTTCGTTTTCGATAATGGACCCACGGTTGACGCCCTTTCTCCCGATAATATTTTATGTTTTATGAATGGACCTCTCACTGGCTCGGAAGCCAACATGAGCGGACGCATGGCGGTCGTGACCAAATCGCCTCTGACCGGAACCGTAACTGATTCTCACCATGGAGGCTGGTCTGCCGCCCGATTGCGCTGGGCCGGCTTCGACGGTTTGGTCTTCAAAGGCAAAGCCGCAAAACCGACTTATGCCTATGTCCATGACGATCAGGTGGAATTATTGGACGCCTCTGAAGTTTGGGGCAAAGGCGTTCACGACACCATTAAACATTTTCAGGAAAAGTACGGCGAAAAAGACCTGACCGTCATCACCATCGGACCTGCTGGTGAGAACCTCGTCAAGTTCGCGAGTTGGATCAATGAAGATGACCGCGCCAGCGGACGCGGCGGCACAGGTTGTGTCGGCGGTTCGAAGAATCTCAAAGCCATTGTCGTCAAATCTGAAAAGAAGATCGTCAAGGCTGCCGACCGTGAAAAGTGGAAAGCCGCTCACACCAAGGCTCTGGCCGAGATCATGGACGAGCGTGTGGTCACTGCGCCGCGCAAGGGCGGACTCTCTGTCTACGGCACAAATGTATTGATGAATATGACCAACGTCATCGGCGGACTGCCCGCCATGAACAGTCAGTTCACAGGCTTTGCAGGCGCTGACAAGATCAGCGGTGAATTTGTCAACGCAAACATTCTTGTCGGCAATCCCACCTGTCACGCCTGCCCTGTTGCCTGCAAGAAGGAAGTCGAAGTCAAAGACGGTCCTTACGCTGGCTTACGCATGGAATCGATTGAATACGAACCGTGCTGGTCAGTCGGCGCGAACTGCGGCAATGACGATGTCCGCGTGGTGGCGAAGATGATCGATACATGCAATGACTTCGGCATGGACGCAATTGAGATTGGTCACCCGCTTTCGGTTTACATGGAAGCCTCCGAAAAGGGCTACACCAACGGCGATGGCAAACTTGCCTGGGGCGATGGCGCCGCAATGGTTGAGTTGGCTGGCAAAATCGCCAGACGCGAAGGCATCGGCGATGTGATGGCAAACGGTGTGAATGCGGTTGCCGCCCATTTTGGTCATCCTGAACTGGCGATGACCTGCAAGGGTCAGGGTATCCCCGCTTACGACCCGCGCGGCATCAAAGGCATGGGACTCGGCTACGCCACATCCAACCGCGGCGCGTGCCACCTGCGCGGCTACACCCCCGCTGCTGAAGTCGTCGGCAACGTGCTTGGACCGTCCACCGTGGCCGATCCGCTTGCGTGGAAGGGCAAAGGCGAAATGAACATGATCTTCCAAAATGTTCACGCCGTCACAGATTGTTTGGACCTGTGCAAATTCTCCACCTTCGCAGAATCGCTGGATTCATTTGCCATGCAATACGAAGCGATGACCGGCGTGCCAAGTGATGCAGGTCACCTGCTCAAAGTCGGCGAGCGCGTCTACAACCTCGAACGCCACATCAACAACCTCAACGGCTTCGGCGAAGGCAGCGATATCCTTCCCAAACGCTTCACCACCGAACCCTCCACCATGGGCGGCAGCATCGGCCACGTCTGCGAACTGGATGACATGCTGGTGGAATACTACGACAAACGCGGATGGGTCAACGGCGTTGTGCCGGAATCCAAATTGAAGGAATTGGAGATCATCTAATTCCCGCCTCTTTCGTAACTGAAACCTGATTCTGTTTCAAAAGCAGAATCTTCCCGACAGAAAAAAGGCAGGGCGACGAGAGTCGCCCTGCCTTTTTATTTCAATCCCGAAGGGATGACATACCATGTCATCCCTTCGGGATTTGTAAATGCAAAATTGAATTTCTATAATCTTTTCACCCCTTCGGGGTTATCCGCCGCCCACTGCAGGAAACACATTGACCGTATCCGTCTGCGTGATTTTCGTCTGGAAATCCTCTTCCATAAATTGCAC
>DYDH01000502.1:0-302 GCA_020717985.1 Herpetosiphon sp.
GCTGAATGCGGTCGCCTGCAGGTCGTAGTAATTGGTTTCATAAGGCCATTTTGTCCATAACCCAATGGTGACGCACCAGACATAATAAAGAATGACCACAGCGCTCAACATGGTAACCCCAAGATATAGCTGCCCATTATACGTATCGAACATTTGACCGATGAAATTATCTTTACGGTAAAGCAAAGAGAGGATCAGGATGAAAATTCCCACAAAAAAAATAACGTACCGCTTTGTTCCCCACGCGGGGTTATTGTCCAAGCCGAGTTGATTCGCAAAGAGCATGAGAAGCGCCAAACTCA
>DYDH01000502.1:330-1665 GCA_020717985.1 Herpetosiphon sp.
CCAATTAATTTTCATGGTTTTTATTTTACCATTTATCCAAATGGATGAAAATTTATACGTCTATTCTGTCATCGTGTTATTTTTTGGTTGGCATTCTGCATGACTTTATACCAATGATTGCCGGGTAAGACTGTACTTAAGCGTGGTTTGTATTTTGTCCGCAAATCTACACGAATTTTCGCGAATAAGAACCCAAGTTCGCGCCGATTAGCGGATGATTTTTACGTTCATTGCCGAGTCTAAATTCTATTTTTTTTACAATTTGATCAACGGTTTCGCCAGCACACCCGTCAGGTCATAGGCCATCGCGCCGGTGATTCTCACCGAGACAATCTCCCCCACTTTTGCCTTGCCTTCGATCAGAACCATGCCGTCAATTTCAGGCGCGTCACGGTAGGAACGCCCAATGGATATACCATTGTCGAATCCTTCCACCAGTACATCCAGCGTCTTGCCCACGTAGGACTGATTCACTTGCAGGGAAATACCCTGCTGGAGTTCCATCAAGCGGTCATACCTTTCCTGTTTGACAGAACCAGCTATCGGGTCGCCAAGCGGCGCGGAGGTTGTCCCCGGCTCAAAGGAAAACTGGAATGCCCCCACACGGTCAAAGCGGATCTCGTTCACAAAATTATATAAGGCTTGATACTCTTCATCTGTTTCGCCGGGATACCCGACAATAAATGTTGTACGAATGGCAAGTTCAGGAATCGTCGCGCGCATTTTTGCGAGTGTCTTATGAACCCAGTCAATATTAGATGGGCGTTTCATACGCTGTAAAGTTTTAGGATGCGCGTGTTGAAGCGGCATATCCAAATACGACAAAATCTGTTTGCGAGTTGCCATCACCTCGATCAGGCGGTCAGTGACATAGCCCGGATACGAATACATGACGCGGATCCAATCCATATCAGGCACAGAATCCGTCAACTTTTCAAGCAGAATGGCCAGCCCATCTTTCATGCCTAGGTCGTGACCGTAATCCGTTGTATCCTGTGCGATCAGCACAAGTTCACGCACGCCTGCATCACGCAAGATACGCGCCTCATTGATGATTGACTCAACAGGGCGCGAAATGGCCGTGCCTTTGATCAACGGAATGGCGCAAAACGCGCACGGACGGCGGCAGCCATCCGCCACTTTGAGATAAGCGCTCGCCCCTGCCACGCTGACTCGCAAAGCATCGTTTTCATCCGAGCCGACCGTTGCAGCTTCGGGCAAATGATAAACAGGCTGAGGATGCGGATTATTGCGAACCTCGCCTATCACTTGCACAATATCCATCCAACGGCGCGTGCCGAGAATACCGTCAATGCCGGGTACCTTCTGGGCAAC
>DYDH01000018.1 GCA_020717985.1 Herpetosiphon sp.
CAGACAGGCTCAACCCCATCAACCTGGTAGTTAAAAATAACCATCCATATATCGCATCGGATGTTGATAATGTAAATTTTGTTCGCGACGCCAATTTTCCGCTGACCCGCTCGCGCATGATGCTGCCGCTTACGGTCCGCAACGATGTGATTGGCATGTTGGATATGCACTCAGACCAGCCGCGATCTTTCAACACGCAGGACGCTGAAGTATTGCAAACGCTCGCCGATCTGGTGGCAATCTCCATTGACAATGTCCGCCTGATTAATGAAACAAAAAATTTAATACATCAACTGGAAGCAAACACCTCCATCCAAACACACGAAACATGGACAAAGTTTACAAGCCGCCACAAACCGGCATATCAATATACCCCGGCGGGAGTACGTCCACTCTTTGCGAATAATAAACAGGATAAATCGGACGGATTGCATGTTCCATTAATATTGCACGGACAGAATATTGGCAACATCGTATTGAAAAGAAAAGGCTTTACCACCGCATGGTCTGAACGCGAGCGCATTCTGGTGGAAAAAGTCGCAAGTCAGGTTGCGCTTGCGCTTGAAAATAGCCGCCTTGTGGATGAAACGCAAAAAAGCGCATTACGCGACCAGATGATCGCAAATATCTCCGCCCGCGTCCGTGAAACTCTTGACGTTGAGTCGGTATTACGCACGGCCACCACCGAACTTCGCAGAGTATTTGACCTGAAGGAAGCTGAGATCAGCATTGGTAATCCGCAGGCAGAAAATATGTCAGGCAGAAAAAAGACAAGTCCACTTCAATAAAAGTAACAAGGCTGAATCTATGATGAATTGTCAGAATGAAAGAAACCTGCAAGGAAAATGGACGGAAGATGATGCAACCTCGCGTCAACTTATTTCAGAGCGAGACGCCTCTCATTAAGAGGAATCTGATATGCGTACCCCAATTCCCCAGCCGCAATCCAAGTCAACGACACCGCCTCCACGAAGAGGAATTTTTGGCCGCTACTTAAGTTTAAGGATCAAACTTCCATTAATTGTGCTGCTTTTATTACTGGTTGCATTCTTAATTTCAACAATCTTGAACGTCAGGGCAACTCAAGCCGTTTTAATTGACACGTTAAAAGGCGAGCTTACAGCTCAAACAGAATCAAAGGCTGAGCTTATTCGCGCCAATCTAATTTGGACAAAAGGCGCGGCAATCGATCTAGCTGCCGCCGCCGAAGTTGCAAATTACGAAGAAGACACCATTCTAAAAGTTATTAAGAACACTCTGGCGCGCAATGAACAAATGTACGGTTCCACCATTGCGTACGAGCCTTATCAATTCCTACCTGACCATTACTATTGGTCACCTTATTACAACCGTGTGTCTGCCACCGAATTGAAGTTTTCCCAATTGGGGAACCCAGACTACAACTATTTCAAATGGGATTGGTACACTCTCCCCAAGGCAACCCGCGCACCAGTCTTGTCGCCACCCTATTTTGATTTTGGCGGCGGCAATATTTGGATGGTCACCTGGAGCGCACCTTTTTTTGATGAAGCAGGAAATGTTAAGGGTGTAGCAACAGCCGATATTGCCTTTTCACAAATACAGGAAATAATAAACAAAATATTAGTTGGGCAAAACGGCTACGCCTTTTTGCTTGACTCTAAAGGAGTTATTCTTGGAATTGGTCAACATGCGGGGGGGTACTACTATAAAGCCATGTCTGATTCCATGATAACCGCTACTTACTCGGAAAAAGCCAAAGGCTGGGCAGGCTTGATCAACGCTATGCTGGCAAATAAGACCGGATTTGCCGATGTAGTAGACCCGCAAGGAATACCCGTGTTCGTCGCTTATACCCCGGTTGGATTAAATACTGGATGGTCACTAGCGCTGGCTTTTCCTCAAAGTGAACTTTTCCAAAAAGCGTCCTCGGCGCAAAATATTCTCATTCTTTATTCAAGCTTAACGGTGCTCGTCTTCGGCGCCATTTTATATCTACTTACTCGATCCTTTACCCAACCACTCCTTCGCTTAACCCAGCATGTCAGCCGATTTACGCCGGAACAGTTACGCCTTCACAGGGATCAATCAATAGAACCCATTCAGATACAAACCGGGGATGAATTGGAAGACCTTGCCATGGTTTTTCATCAGGTAACAACAGATCTTGTATATGCCTTTAATAGTTTTGAAGAACGCCTTGCTGAACGTACTCGCGAAATTGAGCGTCGCAGTAATTTATTCAAAGCTGTTGCAGATGTCGGTAAAGCGATTACATCCTTTCGCGACCTTTCCGAACTTTTACAGCAAACCACATATCTGATCCACGAGAATTTCGGGTTTTACCATGTGGGCATCTTTTTGCTGGATGAGCATAACGAATATGCAGTGTTGAGCGCCACCAATAGCGAAGGCGGACATCATATGTTGGAGAAGAAACATCAACTCAAAGTTGGTGAAACTGGCATTGTGGGGTATGTCACGCAAAATGCAAAAGCTCGTATCGCATTGGATGTTGGCAAGGATGCCGTTTATTTTGACAACCCCGACCTGCCGCAAACGCGCTCTGAAATGGCGCTTCCACTTATCGTAGGCGGGCGTATCCTCGGAGCATTGGATGTGCAAAGCACAGAATCCCAGGCTTTTTCTGAGGAGGATGTTTCCACATTACAAATCCTCGCAGAACAGATTGCCATTGCAATTCAAAATGCGAACTTGTTCAACGAAACCGAAAAAGCCCTTGAGACAGCCCGCATGAGTTACGGAGAAGGAAGCCGCGACGCGTGGAGCAAAATTCTGCACAACCAACCACGAATTGGCTTCCTTGCCACCCCGCCCGCCACGGTGCAAATCCATTCTGAACATCTTGAGACAAATCTCACCAAAGCATTTGAAACAGGAGATCTTATTATTGGAAATGACGGACTAACGATCAGTATGCCGATCAGAGTACGCGGTCAAACCATCGGCGCCATCCGTCTAAAGAAATCCGAGATTTCAGAATCATGGACACAGGATGAAACAAACCTGGCAATTGCATTATCAGACCAATTAAGCGGCGCACTGGAAAGCGCTCGACTTTATAAAGAATCGCAGCAACACGCCGCGCGCGAATCGCTCATATCAGAAATTTCTGCGCGAATTAACGCCGTCTCGCACACAGATGCAATCCTGCGCGAAACCGTACAGGAACTTGGTCAAGCCATTGGCAACGCATCAGTCACTTTCCAGTTGCTGGATCAATTCTCCGAACAGGAATGGGTAAAGGGAAGCGAAGAGCGTCCTGCAATTGACAAGAGCAGGAAGACCAGGGACTAATATGAATACATCCAATAACCTTCGCAATTATTTATTCAAAGACCGGACCGGTGAAGCCCCAGGACAACGCGCCGAAGCATTGGTGACACTGTCGCTTGGAATATTGTCCACATTATTGCCCACCCTGTTTTACCGAAACCCGATAACGATTGCCACGGCCTTGGTCACCAATGTCATCGCCTTGTTTACATTGTATCAAGCGCTTCAAGCGCGCTATGGTTATTTAATCTTATTTCCCACGGTTACATCGTTTTCAATTTGCATTGTTTCAATTTTTGAAGGAGCAGGCACGCATGACCTGCTCTGGATGGGCAATCTGGGGCTTTTCCTGCTGGCAAATATACAAAGCAGAAAAAACATACTAGCCCAAATATCATTGGCGATCCTTATGATCGCCACGTTTGCTGTTACAGGAGTTGCTGAAATAAACGGGACTCTGCCCAATCTGTATGGAACAAACGCGCAGTATATCTACCTTAATTCATTTTTCTTTGCCACGATGATGGCCGCCATTATCGCAATTTTCCACAGACATCACACGCTTTTACAAATCGCAATTGATAACAAAGTCGCCCAGACGAAGAGCAACATGGAACTTCAGGAAATAAATCAAACGCTGGAAACCCGGGTGAGCTTGCGTACCAATGAACTCAGCGAAGCCAATCAACAGATGCGTGAACGCACAGCACGCCTGCAGACTATCTCCGAAATATCGCAGGAAATCTCTTCCAATGTGGAACAACAACCCCGGGAATTGCTTGAGCGCATTGCCCGGACAATCAGTGAAAAACTTGGTTTTTATCACGTTGGCATTTTCCTGCTTGATGAGAATCATGAATATGCGGTATTACGCGCCGCGAATAGCCAGGGCGGTCAACGTATGCTTGAACGCCACCACCAATTGAGGGTTGGCGGCACGGGCATCGTTGGCTATGTTTCTCAAGGCGGTCGTCCGCGAATTGCGCTCGACACCGGTTCGGATGCGGTTTTCTTCAATAACCCCGACCTCCCAAAAACACGCTCCGAAATGGCAATGCCTCTTAAATACGGATCGCAAACCATAGGCGTGCTGGATATTCAAAGCACCCTGCCCTCTGCCTTCAAAGATGAAGATGCGAATCTCCTGGGGACACTCGCCAACCAGATTGCCGTTGCCATTAATAACATACTAATCAAAGAGCGTGCCGGATTTGGGAACCGAATGATTAAACGCAGTGAACAACCAAGCCGCAAGCAAAAACAAAGTGGATATTCATTCCATGCTGATGGGACTATTTCAAATGAGATCCCGGCAACCAATCCAACTCTGGATAAAGCCCTTGCAACCGGGGAAACGGTGATATTGACCCGTCCTTCGAAAAGCAATCCCGCCGCCCTGGCTGTTCCTGTCAAATTCCGAGACCGGGTGATTGGCATCATCCATATTGAAGCCGCTGAAACAAACCGAAAATGGACGGAAGATGAAATCACAATGGTGCAATCCATCTCGGACCGCGCTGCATTCGCTTTGGAAAATGCCCGTTTGTTTGAAGAAACAAGCCGCCGCGCAGAACAGGAAGAAACCATCGCAAGAGTTACCACGCAGATCGGCGCATCCACAGATTTCAACCACATCCTGCAAACGACCATTCAGGAACTTGGTCGGGCTTTAGGCGCTTCACGCTCATTTATTCAATTGGACACACCGTCAGAAGATGAAAACATAACCCCGAAAAACGCGCCCATTAATACTGTTAATTAAAAGGTTAATATGAGTTATAGCAGACCAGAACAAACACAAAACACATCAAACCAAAGAAACAATGGCACCTCACTCCAAACGCGATTGGTTTTATTTGTGTTGTTCATAGCCCTGGTTCCTTTGATCACCATCGCGACACGCGATATTATTCAAACACGGCAGGCGCTGACAGACGGAGCCGAAATTTCCCTAAGATCAGGTGCGGTCCAAACAGCGAACAATGTGGATTCCTTCATCCAATCAACATTGAATTCAATTGGCGCCGAGGCACAATTAGCCGATCTCTTAAATTTTCTCAATGCAAGCCAGGCAGAGCGAACAGGGCAGGTTTTAAGGGAACGCACCCTGTCCGTCCTCGAAAATCTGGCCAAGAAGGACACTGTCAATCTTATTTCCTATGCGCTCGTAGACCCCAAAGGAAATGTTCTGATAGACAGTTCCACAGGACGTCAATATAACGAGGCAAAGGAAGCGTATTTCTCACAACTGGAAAACAGTGACCAGCCGATCTTTTCCGCGCCCACATATTCCGACGATAAAACAACCAGCATAGTTTTTGCAACCAAGATCCTGGCCATTAATACCAACGAATATGTTGGTTCTCTACGCCTAAAATTCAAATCAACTGTTCTGCAGGATGTGATTACAAAAAGCGTGGGACCAACAACCGACACATCGATCTTACTATTGGATCAACTCAATATCCGCATGGCTGATACCCGGAATCCAGATCTGATCCTGAAATCAGTCGTGCCGCTTGAACCAATTGATTATTTGACTGCCGTGAACACGCGCCGTTTTCTGGATATCCCCAGCGAAGAACAAGCCACAAATTTTCCCGGTTTTAAATCGGCACTTGATAAGGCAGCAGTTCAGCCATTTTTTACAGCCGACATTTCCCCAGATGTGCCGGGAGACGACACAATCGCAGTTGCATCCCTGAAATCCCAACCATGGACTGTCGTCTACAGCCGCCCGACATCCGTTGTTCTTGCAGAGGTGCAGAATCAGATCCGCACGAATATTTTATTAGTGTTTGGTGCATCAATCATCATAACCATAATTTCCGCATTGATTGCCAGGTCATTAACAAATCCGGTTACAGTACTGGCTCGAACTGCAAATTTGATTGCTCAAGGAGACCTGAATGCGCGCGCCAATATCAATGTAACAGGCGAAATTGGACTTCTTGCATCAGCTTTCAATTCCATGACGGACCAGCTTCAATCCACACTTGTTGGGCTGGAACAACGCATTGATGAAAGAACCGCTGACTTGCAAAGAAGCGCTCATGAGTTGGAAACCATTGTGATCGTTACGCGTGAAATCTCCATCATCCACGATATGGATACACTGCTCAGAGTTTCAGTTGAACTGATCCGTGAAAGGTTCAATTATTATCATGTAGGCATTTTTCTCGTTGATGAACTCGGTGAGTTTGCCATTCTACGCGCCGCCAGCAGCATGGCCGCCCAAAAAATGCTCGAGCAAAACTTCAAACTAAAAGTAGAGCAAGAGGGATTGGTTGGCAATGTGATCCGAACAGGGCAGGCGATCGCAGTGGACGACACCTCCTTTGTTAATCCTTTTATTTCCCTCATGTACCCTGATTCCACCATTACACCAAGCAGTACAGATATGGCACACCTTCAAAATCAATTTCTGCCTCAGACCCGTTCCGAAATTGCACTTCCCTTACGCACCCGTAATATGACTATTGGCGCATTAGACATTCAAACAGATATTCCATTAGCTTTTGGCGAGCAGGATGTGAAGGTCCTTCAATTACTTGCAGACCAATTAGCCGCGGCGATTGAAAACGCGCAATTAGTGGAAAAAGTGGAAGGAACGTTTGCAGAACTGAACAATGCCTATCGTCTGCAAGCTCAAAGTGTATGGCAATCAACCATTAACCAGTACAAACACCCCTCTTATGAATATGATGGCGCGCAAGTGCGGTCCGTGCCACATCATCTGCCAAATGATCTATTAAAACAGTTGGAGAAAGGCGAACCAATTATCGTAAAAGAAAATGACGGGCATAAAGACGGTCGTGCAAAAACAACTCTCATGGTTCCATTAATGGTGCTTAGTCAAATCATTGGCGTAATTGGATTGGAACAGGAAGATCCAGACCATATTTGGACGAACCAGGAAATTTCCATTGTGCAAGCCGCGGCAAATCGGGCGGGAATCACACTGGAAAACGCCCGTTTGCTTGAAGAGAGCCAAAGACGCGCCGTTAAAGAACGCACCATTTTCGAGGCAACAGCACGCATTGGTTCAGTCTTGAATATCGAAAATATTCTCCAGGCAACAGCCGAGGAACTTGAAAAAGTCTTAAGCGGCTCGGAAGTCATCCTTCAATTCCAATCGGAGCAGGATCAGAAGCCTGAGAAATAACGGTGAATCCATGAGATCAACACAAAACCCAAAACAGAACGAAGACAGAGCGGCAATTAATTTATTGCGAAGTATTCTCATTTGCCCGGTCACAAATGCCGCCATTCAATTTGCAGCGAAGTCGGATAAGGATACTTAATCATGGAAAAGAATATCACCAAGAGCATTGTCGAATACTTCTCAGATGAGGATGACCGAAACCCATCCTTCGTCCGGGTGATCCGCGGCATGTTGTTGGTAGTGATTGTCGCCACCTTCGCGCTACTGATTATGTTTTCCAGAATTGATCAAAAGATAGTAGCTCGTTCCTTCATGGTTTATATGGTAATTGGATTAATCATCGAATTATTCACGCTATATTCCGTGCAACGTGGAAGCCTGTTGCTGGCAAAGTTGCTCATTCCCATCGTGCTGATCACCTTGGTGACGGCAATTTCCCTGATAGTGAGTGGATTGAGAAATGTGGCAATGGTGGCGTTTCCCATCATTATCATCATTGGGTCAATATTATTAAAAACAAAATCGCCAATTATCAATCTGCTTGTATTGGGCGCCGTCGCTATTATTGCCGTGAAGGACCTGCGAGGAGAAATTCCATCTACCCCCACAAATATCATTGCAGCGATTAATCTTACCATCCTAATTCTTGGCTTTATCGGCGTAACCAATCTGCTTGTAGGCAGGTTAAACGAGAGCATCGTACAAGCCCGAAACAGCGAAAAAATCTACAGGCGTGAAAACCTGGAATTAAATGAATTAAGGAATTCTCTGGAAGAAAATGTAAACCAGCGCACAGCCGAACTCGAACTCGCAAATCGCTACAACGAGCGCCGCGCCAGACAATTTGAAGCGATTGGTCAGGTTTCACGCGCAATTAACCAGACCCAGAGTCTGCAAGACTTGCTGCCAAAGATCACGCAAGTAATCAGCGAACAATTTAATTTTTATCATATTGGCATCTTCCTGCTGGACCCCGCCAGAGAATATGCCACACTGGTCGCATCAAACAGCGAGGGCGGGCAGAAAATGTTAGCCCACAATCACAAATTGAAAATCGGACAAGTTGGCATTGTGGGATACGTAGCCAGCACCGGCGCTCCCCGCATCGCGCTGGATACCGGAGCCGACGCCATCTACTTCAACAACCCTGATCTACCGGAAACCCGCTCCGAAATGGCGCTCCCCCTCTTCCTCAGTGGGAATCAACTCATTGGTATTATTGATGTACAAAGTACGGAACAAAATGCGTTCGGACAGGATGACATTCAAATCCTCGCCACGCTGGCAGAACAGGTTTCCATCGCAATTACCAATGCCCGCCTCTATGAAGGTACACAAAAAGCCTTGCTCGAATCTGAAATGCTTTACCACCGTAATATCCAAACGGGCTGGGCAAAATTCACCCATTCAAAAAAACTTGTGGGCATTCGCAGGCAGGGAATGAAATCGGACCTGCTTCTTGAGCCAATAAAATTACCCGGAGCCGCGGAAGTGACTCGTTTAGGGGGGGTGTATCAAAAGAAAGCGGACAGTAATGACAAGTCCACACAAACGACGATCCCCATGAAATTGCGCGGAGAGGTGGTTGGCATGTTAAATATTAAAACGGATGATGAACGCACTTGGAGTGCGGATGAAATGGACATCATCACGGCAATTATAGAGCGCGCGGCGCTTTCAATCGAAAACGCCCGTCTCCTGACCGAAAGCCGCAACGCCGCAGAGAAGGAACGTGTAATAGGCGAGATTTCCGCAAAGATCAACGCAAGCACTCAAATTGAAATGATCTTGAAGACAGCTGTTAGAGAATTGGGCAGCCAGATTGGCGACGCCCAAATTTCGGTTGAAATCGGAAGCGACAATGAATAGCCGCTCAAAAAACGCTAATTTTTTGAGGTACAAACTGTGAATAAGAACCCAGACCGCGCGCGTATTAATCAAACACAGCGTTACGCCATGCTTGGCGCAGCCTTTGGATTCACATTTCCTCTCATAGGAACAGTTTTGCAAATTCTATTTTCCGGACTTCAGGTCAATATCTTCAACATGTTCAATATTCAGCGCACAGACCCATTATTATGGATAGTTGATACTGCGCCAATAGTCATCGGGTTATTTGCAGGGTACGCCGGCCGCAAACAGGATATATTAACCGAGGTTAATGAACAACTGCGCGCTCGTGAGATGGAACTAAAAAATAACCAAATAAACCTTGAACAATATGCAAAAGAACGTACTGCCGACCTGGTGATCGCCAACAAACGTAATGAGCACCGCACCACACAATTTGAAGCCATTGCACATATCGCCCGCACCATTAGTTCAATACAAATTCTAGATCAACTCCTGCCGCAAATCACACAGACAATTTCAGAACAATTTGGTTTTTATCACGTGGGTATTTTCCTGTTGGATGGCAACAAGGAATATGCCATACTCGCGGCCTCAAATAGTGAAGGCGGGAAAAGGATGCTCGAACGCAATCATCGACTGCTTGTCGGCGGGACTGGTATTGTCGGGTTTGTGACCAACACCGGGCAGCCCCGCATCGCGCTGGACGTTGGGCTGGATACTGCTTACTTCAACAATCCCGACCTATCAGACACCCACTCCGAGATCGCACTGCCCCTGCGCATTGGCGCTAATGTATTCGGCGCATTAGATGTACAGAGCACAGAAACAAATGCATTCTCCCAGGAAGATATAAGCATACTTTCCATATTAGCCGACCAGGTAGGCATTGCCATTCAAAATGCGCGCTCCTATCAGCAAACCCAGGAGGCTCTGGCGCAGGCTGAGGTTGCGTCCGCCCAAACAAGCAATCAACAGTGGCAGCAATTCCTAACCCGTCAATCTGTGGAAGGATATTATTTTGATGGTATTGAAATCAAAGACCTTCAGCCATCTGATAAACAACGCGCCCACAGCCTTTCCGTGCCGCTCATTCTGCGCGGCACGCACATTGGCACGCTCAAACTCAGCACTGCAAATCCAAACCGAACGTGGACAGATGATGAGATTGATCTGGCTCGAGCTACAGCTGAACGTACCTCAATTGCCCTTGAAAATGCGCGCCTGCTTCAGGATTCTCAAAAAAGAGCGATAAAAGAACGCACCATTGGTCAGATCTCTGCCAAAATCGGCAGTTCGAGTAACCTTGAAAGCATACTCCAAACCGCCATTCAGGAACTGGGCAACACCCTGCCAGGAACAGACGTCGCCATTCAATTCACAAAAAATCAGGAGACTGGATGATCAAGAGATTGTTTAGCCCGCCAGTTTTTGATAGCGAAGAAGATAACTTCCGCGCAAAGTTCATTAACGGCTTTGCATGGATCATCATTATATTATTATCACTCAGCCTGATACCCGCCCTGGGTCCAAATGCAGATGAGAACGCCGGCACTACAATTATTTTTCTTGCGAGCTTAATCCTCGTTTCTTTTGTGTCGCTTTATATATTGCGAAGAGGCAACCTGAATGTCAGCGCGTCAATCATCGTGACCCTCTCCTGGCTGGGATTTGGGCTGCAAGCCTACCTCGCGAATGGAGTCAGGGACATAATCATAATCGCCTTCATTGCAATCAGCCTGCTCGCCAGTATCATCATTAATTGGCGCGCAGGCAGCCTTGTCATGATTCTAAGTATTGGGGCAATCTGGATTTTGGCGATTCTCGAAGTATATGGAGTTCTACATCCACGTTTTCAAGAACCAATTGCATTTTCGCGCGATCTCTCCTTCGTGTTTGTGGCAGTCGCAGTGCTGATCTATTACAGCACAACCAGTTTGAGAGACGCAACCATCCGTGCAACCCAAAGTGAGCAGAGTCTGCTTGCGTCAAATAAAAATTTGCAGGAACTTAACCAAACATTGGAAGAACGTGTTAACCAGCGTACAGTCGAATTGGATAAAGCGAATGGTTTTAACTCTCAGCGCGCCCGCCAGTTTGAGGCAATTGCGCAAGTTGTACGCGCAATTTCAACCATCCAGGATTTGGAAACACTCCTTCCTCAAATCGCAAAAGTAATCAGTGAACAATTTGACATTTATCATACGGGCATCTTTTTATTGGATGATAACCGCGAGTTCGCGATCTTACGCGCGGCAAACAGCGAAGGCGGCAAAAAAATGCTGGCACGTGAGCACAAACTGGCTGTCGGGCAGACCGGTATTGTCGGCTTTGTAACCGCCACAGGGCAGCCGCGCATCGCATTGGATGTGGGGGCGGACGCCGTTTTCTTTGATAATCCAGACCTGCCAAATACGCACTCGGAAATTGCACTGCCTCTTCGATACGCCGGGGTGGTCCTCGGTGCGCTCGATGTACAAAGTATTGAATCAAACGCATTTAACCAGAATGATATAGAGATTTTAATCATTCTGGCTGACCAGGTCGCAACTGCCATAATGAACACCCTGACTCTTGAAGAAGCTCGAAATACTGTATCCAAATTTCAAAGCTCGTTTGACAGCAAGACCCATGAGTCATGGAAAGTAATGCAGTCAAGGTCGCTGGGACTGGGATACCAACTAGCAGGTTCCACCATTAAACCGCTGGATGTCCCATTGGAAGGCAAGCATATTCGCCAGGCGCTCACGCAAAATAAAGCAGTCCTGTCTAATGAAGACGGCGCTTCCTCAAGCCTTGCAATCCCCATCCGATTGCGCGGACAGATAGTCGGCGTTATAAATTTTCGCACTAACAATAACTACAAATTAACAAATGATGACACTGAAATTGCAGAAGCTGTCACCGAGCGTCTTTCGCTGGCCATCGAAACCGCAACATTGCTTCAAGCCACCCAACACCGCGCGGACATTGAACGCCTTACAACCAATATTTCTTCAAAAATCAGTTCCTCCACCCGTTTTGAAACCATTCTGCAAACAGCCGCCCAGGAACTTAGCAAAGCGCTAGGCGGATCGGACGTCCTTGTACAAATTGAGCCAATTTCCATCGAATTAAGCATGGAAAAATAGATACTGGTGCCATTAAAAAATGAAAAGAAACTTTCTAACGAAAATTGCGCTTCTGCTTCTACTGACGGGCATTCTGACAGCATGTGCACAATTACAAACCACGCCAAACCTCAAACCTCCGTTACGGGTCGCATTCACACAATGGTGGGGAGACTATACCCTGCTCATAGCACAGGAATCAGGTTTTTTTGAAAAATATGGGGTGCAGGTAGAGCCAGTTTATTATGATGTGTTTTCCGACACTTTCCCAGATTTGGCTGCCGGACAAATTGACGTCGCGTTCCTCGCAGTAGGAGACATTATCAATATCGATCGCAGCGCCCCCATGAAAGTAGTAGCCGTTCTGGACAACGGAGGCGATAACGCTGTAATTGTTGGACCTGAAATTAATTCCATACAAGACCTGAAAGGCAAGATCATCGGCGTACAAATAGGCTCGCAATACGAGATGACTGTTGTCAAAATGTTACAAAGCGCAAACATGAATACAAGTGATGTTACTATTGTTGCAATGAATCCTGAGGATGCAGTGGCAGCTCTAAAAAACGGCCAGGTTCAGGCAGCCGACACCCGGGAGCCTTATTTGTCTAATGCGCTTTCAAATGGCTACAAAACCATTTATCCACAGGAACAACTTCACCTGTTTCCAGATACGATCGTATTTCACAGATCAACCGTGGAAGAAAGACCTGAGGATGTTCGCGCATTCCTGAAAGCCTGGTTTCAAGCAGTGGAGTACCGTATGCAACACCAAGGGGAAACACGAGACATTGCCGCCAAATATCTCGGCATAAATGCCAAAGACGTGCTGCCTGACAATAATCTAAGGCTTTACACTATTGAAGACAATAAAGCGTTATTCGATATACAAAAAGTGAATTCCATCTACTCCGTAACAAAAATCACATCTGATTATTTAATTTCAATCGGAGTAGTGGCGGAAGAAATTGACACGCTCGAATTACTCGACCCAACTTATCTACCATAGACATTTACCCTAATAAAAAGAGAGCGATAATGAATAACCCGCCCATCCAACCCACACAACAGGAAAAAAGCCATAAACAAAATGCGCTTAGGATCAACTTGATCACCGGCATTTTGTTTACGATTGTTTCGATAATTTTGGGACCGATAGCCTATATCCAAAATGGCTTGAATGGTCTGTGGGGTATCGTCGCTACAGTTTTGGTTGCTTTGGCGGCATTTTTTGGCGCATTTCAAGTCTCTCGCGGACGCATTACCAGGGGAATCGGAATACTGATCATAACCATCCTGGTGATGTCGCTTTCCCTACCCGTTGTAGCACATGGGCAAGGACTTGCACTGGGCGTCATGACCCTTATTTTTGTTTCGGGTATTTCTTTAGCCACTCTGCCGCCCAGATGGGTAACACACGCGATTGTCAGCGCCTTTGTTATAGCGTTGATAATCACCCTCACCGATCTATATCTCCCTGATTTTGGTCTGCCGACAAAACCTACCTACACCAACCTGATTGCAATTATCGTATCCCTTATATATACTTTTTTCATCCTGCGGCGTTTCAATACATATTCCCTGCGGACCAAGATCATTATTGCCTTCATTATTATCACGATCATTCCTTTAATCGCGATGGGTATCATCAACAGTATATCCTCCACCAAAATACTTGAAGCGCAAAGCAAGGCGCAATTGACAGATCTTGCAAAAATAGTAAAAGATAAAGTTGACGGGTTTATATTAACCCAGCTCGATTCTGTACGCACCGACGCAAAACAATCATCCCTAATTTCTTATATGGAATTGTCCCCGACATTACGTGCCGGCAGTGAAGAGGAAGCAAATGCCCGCCTTGCCCTGAAGTCTTTTACACTTAAAGACCCTGTTTTCATTCGTTCAATCGCCCTGCTAAACATGACTGGAATTAATGTTCTGGACACCCTCAATGAGAACAAAAATCGCCACGAAAGCCAATTTGACTACTATAGCCGCCCGGTCTTCTCAGGACTGCCTTATGCATCCAATATTGTTTTCTCCGAAGGCAGACCCAGCCTTTATTTCAGCGCCCCAATTAAGAGTCAGTCTGGGGGAATGATCGGTGTATTGCGAATTGAATATTATGCGACAGTAATTCAATCCCTTGTCCGTTCTGTAAACCCGGGCAGCCCGGGAGTCATTATTGCGCTTGTAGATTCAAACACATATCTGCGGACGGGGTATACCGGAAACCGTGATGAACTTTTTAAGTCGTATTTTGATTACACAGATCTGGAGCTGTCAATCCTACAAACAAACAGCCGCCTACCTGAGGGACCCAGGGAAAATGCCGTGGGCGAAACTGACAAATCCACAACTACCGGCATAGATAACCTTCAGCAAGAGCCGTTCTTTAATTCGTATGCGCAATCACTCGACTCTGACTCGATCAATACAGGCGTATTTCTAAAAACTCAACCGTGGGTCGCGTTGATTCGCCAATCTACAGATGTATATCTTGCTCCTGTTAGGGAACAGAACAAAACAAATACACTACTTTCATTATTATTGGTTATTTTTAGCGCTGCCATTGGTTTTATAGCTTCACAAATTCTGGCTTCCCCTCTCTCTGCGCTCACCAAAACAGCCGAAAAAATCACGGCGGGTGATTTTAATGCGCGGGCACAGGTAAGAACAGAAGACGAGATCGGCACATTAGCTTCCGCATTTAATCGCATGACCGATCAATTAAATGAAACGCTTTTAGGATTGGAGCAACGTGTAGCCGAACGTACAACCGACCTGGAAATATCACGTCAACAAAGTATAAAACGCGCCAATGAACTCCAATCCATTAGTGAAATTTCAAAAATCATTACCGGCGAACAAAAATTTGAGAACCTGCTGCCGCTCATCACCCGACTTGTAAGTGAACGTTTCGGTTTCTATCATACTGGAATCTTCCTGCTTGATAATACAAATCAGTTTGCTGTACTGCAAGCCGCAAACAGCACAGGCGGACAAAATATGTTGAAGCGCGAACACAAGCTCGAGGTCGGCGGGAGCGGAATTGTGGGCTATGTCGCGCAATCTGGAATTCCCCGCATCTCGCTCGACGTTGGAAAGGATGCTGTTTACTTCAATAATCCCGACCTCCCAAATACGCGCTCTGAGATGGCACTGCCTCTCAAAATACGTGACCGCATCGTGGGTGTACTGGATGTGCAAAGCGAAAGACCGGGCGCGTTCACTGAAAACGACACGAATACACTCAGCATTTTAGCTGACCAAATTGCAATTGCCCTGGAAAATGCGCAACTGTTTACGCGAACACAACAGGCATTAAGCGAAGCCCAGGCACTCTATCACCACGACTTACAGGAAGGCTGGAAAATATTCAGCCGTGAAAAAGAATTTATAGGCTACCAGCAAAGTTTAACAAGCGGAAGAAAATTAACTCAACCGGTTGAAACAGACGAAATCCGGCAGTCCTTAAGTCGCGGAGAAGCGCTGATCTTTCACGCAGATGGAATCACAGAAGAAGCGTCCATTGTTGTGCCGATCAAACTGCGCGGACAGGCCATTGGCAGCATGAAGATCAAAGCGCCGGCCAAAAATCGCCAATGGTCAAATGACGAAGTTAACCTTGCCGAAACAATCTCTGAACGTCTTTCGATTGCGCTTGAAAATGCGCGTCTGATCCAGAAATCCCAGCGTCAGGCTATAAAGGAGCAGACCATCAGCGAAGTCACTGGGAAGATCGGCGCATCCATCAATCTAAAGAATGTATTGCAAACTGCGGTGGAGGAACTGGGGCGCGCCATGCCAGGATCTGAAGTGGTCATTAAGTTTGAACAAAAGGACGAGAACGCGGAGCAATAATTATGACCATCTCTCATTCTGACACCCCGATATTCCAAAACGCTGAAAAAGAACAGCGACAGCGCATTGCGCTTGTAATTACGAACATCCTCCTCATAACCGGCGGTTTAGTTTCCTTTACCATTTTATACATTGCCATAACAACAAAAAGCTGGCATATATTTGTCCTGTATGGCGGCAACTTATTGTTTTTAGCGATGAACTACTTCGGCTTGAAGCAAATTCGACAAAAGAACGCAACCATTGGGGCGCTCTTAACTTCAAGTTCCATACAATTACCCATAGCACTACTCCCTGTTCTATTCACAGGCATTGGAAATCTGGTCGGCTTGTTTAGCATCCTGACTGCCTCTTTAGTAGTCAGCCAGACGTTGGATATAAAAACTTCCCGCAAAATAATACCTTTTAACATTCTTGTAGGGCTGATAACGATCCTGCTCGCCTACCTGCCGCTGTCGTTTCGCATTTCCATACCCAGCATATTAATTATCACAATTGCTGTAATTGCCCTCCTTGAAACAGCGGTTTTAATCGCGGTGATGTGGCTGCAATTTAAAACTTTTAACATTCAAACAAAACTGATCGTGGCATTCATAACCATGCTGGTTACATCATTGGTGATTACCGGCGGGTATAACATCACCACAAATTACCGCATCCAACGTTCGCAAATATCCGCGAATCTGGAAAATGAGCTAAATGCAAAAAAGACCACAATAACTGACGCTCTTAATGAAGCCAGACAGGATACGGTTTTTCTCGGGCAGGCTGAAGTGCTGCAAAGTTATATAAAAACACTGGGTGATATAGCCAACCCAAACATTGTGGTTAGAGCGCGAACTGTAGTGGAACGCGAATTTCGCCGCTTTGCTGAAAACCGGGGAGACTACAAACAAGTTCGGTTTTTCAACAATGGCGGGGATGAGATCATCGGCATAAATACCAGTGATAACGGAATCTCCTCCATTGTGCCGCAATCAGGGTTACTCTCGGGAAAATCCAACCAGGAGTTAAATTCTTTTATAGAGAGCAAACAAATCCCCCTGGGCAAGGTATTTATGTCTCCGCTTGGGCTGGACGTCAAAAACGGACAGGTTGAAATTCCGCACGAATCAATTATCGAATTCGGCACACCGGTGATCATTAACACACAAACAAAAGGTGTCATTGTTGTTAAAGTGTATGCAGAAAACTTTCTAAAGGTATTATCTGCATCAGGTTCAGATACTTTCCTTGTGGATGCAAATGGATATTATCTTTTCCATCCCGACGAATCCAAACGCTGGGGCAAAGAACTTAACCCCGGCATAACCATTGACCAGGATTTCCCCGATCTGGTTAACGACCTATATAGTGGAAAACCAGGAAGCCGAGAGTTCAATGGCTATCTGATCACGTATGCCCCCATTACCCTGTCAGGGGAAGATACTCCGCGCTGGTATATTGGGAATTTCGTCGCCCTGGATTCGATCACCAGACCTATCTTCACTTCAACATTCAATTCGTTAACCTTGCTATTGCTCACCATGGGTATCTCCATTTTTGTGATGACCTATCTAAGCAGTACGATCACAACCCCGCTTGGAAAACTATCAACTGCCGCACAGGCTATTATCACAGGGAATCTATCTGCGCGTGCTAATATTGAAACACAGGATGAAGTTGGCGACCTGGCGAGAGTATTTAATAATATGAGCAGCCAATTACAGGAGTTGGTTGTCGGTCTGGAAACCCGTGTTACAGAACGCACAGCAGAACTCGAAATAGAAAAACATCAGTCAGATGCCCGTGCCAGACAGTTTGAAGCGATCATAAAAGTAGCCGGCGCCATCAGCGCCACCCAAAATTTACAGGAACTGCTTCCACAAATATCAAAAGTGATCAGCGAACAATTTGGATACTATCATGTCGGCATCTTCCTAAACGACCCCACCAATCAAATTGCTGTACTTGGCGCGGCAAACAGCGAGGGCGGAAGGAAAATGATCCAGCGCAATCACCAGCTAAGGATCGGTGAACAAGGCATCGTGGGGTATGTTACCCAAAGTGGAAAACCACGCATTGCGCTGGACGTGGGAGAAGATGCAAATTATTTTGATAACCCAGAATTGCCATCAACTCATTCCGAAATGGCCTTGCCGCTTAAGGCAGGCGATCTGACTATTGGCGCATTGGATATTCAAAGCACGGAAGTGGGCGCTTTTACAGACCAGGATTTTGAAACCCTTTCAGCTTTAGCCGATCAGGTCAGCCTTGCCATTCAAAACGCGCGCCTGTTTGACCAAATTAAAAAAACACTCGCAGAATCCGAAGCCATACAACGCCAGTACATCCGCGAAACCTGGAGCCGCCTGCCGAAAGAGGAAAAAATAAGCGGGTTCCGGTACTCCATTGCGGGCGTCATTCCATTGGATGACGAGGCAATCATCAATACAAATGAAACCATGAAAGACAAACAAGAGATCAGCACACCGATCATCCTGCGCGGAGAAACCATCGGCACACTCTCAGTGCATGTGCCAATAAACGAACACGCAAACACAGATCAGGTTGATTTGATCAAAGCTGTGGCGGAACGTATCGCCTTATCCGCTGAAAATGCCCGCCTCTTTGAAGAGACAACCCGCCGCGCCACACGTGAACACCTTGTTTCAGACATTACCACCAAGATCCGCAGCACCAACGACCCGCAGGAAATGATCAATACCGCCATGCAGGAACTTCAACGCGCGCTCGGCGCGACACGCGTTGAAATCGTCCCTCAAAAAAATGCGCCTCCGCCGGATAAATAGATTTAGAAAAAGGTAACCATGATAAAAATAATTGCCGTATCCAATGAAAAAGGCGGCGTAGCCAAAACCACAACCACGATATCTCTTGGCGGCGCTCTTGTTGATCTGGGGTATCATGTTCTACTCATTGATCTTGACGCGCAAGCCAACCTCACACTGGCACTTGGGCTTGAACCAGGAGAGTCCGAAATTACATCCAGCAATATCATGCTTGATAATGCTTCGCTTTTAAGCGCGAGGCGAAAAACCGATATAAAAAACCTTGACCTCATCCCTTCCAATTCGCGCATAGAGACATCCGAACAATTTCTGCCGGTACGCACAAATTACGCCACCATCCTGCAACGCGCCATCGCAAACGCAACCGATCTTCCCTATGATTACTTGCTCTTCGATTGCCCTCCCGCACTCGGCGCAATTACACAAAACGCGCTCACTGCGGCAGATCTCCTGCTCATCCCAACACAAGCGGAATATTTCTCGGCATACGCGCTGCGTAACATGATGACTCTTGTCCGCCGCATTCGGGAGGAAGATAATCCCAAGCTCGCATATCGCGTGCTTGTCACAATGTTAGACAACAGGAATCGCACGCATCGTAATATCCATGATCAACTTCGTTCAACATTTGGCGAAGGCGTATTCAATACGGTCATCGAAATAGACACAAAATTACGCGAAAGTTCAATCGCTGGTTTGCCGATCTCACGTTACAAGCCTGGCGCACGCGGCGCTACACAATATCACGTACTCGCTCAGGAGTTAGTCGAATATGTCAAAGAAACCGAAAATAGACAAGCGGCTTGACAAGTTCTTCAAGGGCATTATTCCCGAAGAGAGCAACTCAAAGTCGAAGGACAGCGTAAAGGACCCTAAAAAAGCGTCTCTTCCGCCGACGGATTCTTTGCGCACCTCAAGCCAGCGTCCAATACCTGCCTCTCAAAAAACCAAGGCTGTCTCTTCTCTAAAATCGCTCAAGATTCATACTTCCGCGCTGATCTCGCCTGAACCCGTCATCACTCAGGATCACGAAAATAGCGCCTCCTCATTCTCTTTAAATATCCAAACCGGATATCAAGACTGGGCAACACTACGCGTGTCGGATGAAACCAACCAGCGCCAATGGACCCCGGACGAAGAACTGCTTGTTAGGCAAGTCTCCGACCAATTGTCGCTGGCGCTTGAAAACGCGCGCCTATTCCAGGAAGCGCAAAAATTCAAACTTGGCATTGACAGAACAGATAATGCGGTATTCATCACCGACCCAAATGGCGTCATTCAATACATCAACCCCGGCTTTGAAAAAATATATGGATACAGAAGCGAAGAGGTGAAAGGCAAGACACCCCGCATTTTAAAATCCGGGCTTGCCCAAGATGAACATTACAAACATCTTTGGACAACTCTTCTAAATGGAAGCACGTACTCTGCCGAGATTATCAACAAAACCAAAGATGGACACCTAATCCCCATATCCGGAACAAACAGTCCAATTCTTGATGAGAATGGGAAAATCCTCGGATTCCTTTCTGTGAATCAGGATATTAGCGAACGTAAAAAATCAGAGCAGGCGATCAGGGATCAAAACGAATATCTCGCTGTGTTGAATGAAATCATGAGTTTAGCGGGTCAAACGCTTGATATCCACTCCATTCTCAAGACCGTACTTGAGAAGATACTCCAGTCCACGGGCTTCGATGGAGGGTTGATCACCATGTTCAATGCTTCGCGCGGCAAATTAGAACGAGCCATACGAATTGGCATGCCGGGACAACCACCCGCTGATCCAGCCGAAGGACTGGAGCAGTCTCTTTGCAAACACGTCTTTGATACGAGAGAAGATTTAGTCATTCCAAACCTTGCTCTTGGGGCGCCGATAGATGTGAGTGGCGAAGTGCAGGCGGGTCTTCATGGCTATATTGGCATCCCTTTGTCATCAAAAGGGAATATGCTGGGGACACTTTGTGTATTTAGATATGCAAATGAGGATATTCCCGAAAAAACAATTTCGTTGTGCAAGACAATTGCTGTTCAACTAGGCTTCACAATCGAGAATGCAAGGTTGTTTGAATTAAGTCAGGCAAGAGAAACCGACCTGCGTACCCTGTTCTCTTCCATGGAAGATGTGGTGCTGGTTTTTGACAGGGATGGGCGTTACACCCGCATTGCCGAAACCAACACATCGCGCCTGATTCGCCCGCCGGATGAATTGCTTGGCAAGTTGATGCATCATGTGATGAAAAAAGAAGTCGCCGACCGGTTTGTCGCTGCAATTCAGCAAACGCTGGACAGCGCTGAAGCCATGCAGTTGGAATACGAACTTCCGGTCGAAAACGAAATATATTGGTTCCTGGCAAACCTAACCAAGCTCGATGAAGATCACGTATTCTGGGTGGCGCGTGATATTACCGAGCGCAAAAAATCAGAAGAAGCGATCAGGCGTCGAAACGAATATCTCGCTGTTTCCGCCGAGATCGGCAAATTGGTCACCTCCACACTGGACCTCAACGCGATCTTTGCGCGGACTGTAAACTTGATCAATGAACGATTCAACTTCTATCACGCGGGTATTTTCATCGTGGAAGAAACCGGTTTTAACGCTGTTCTGCGGGAAGCAACCGGCAAAGCCGGCGAGGAAATGAAAGAGAGAAGACACACGCTCCAGGTTAATGAAAAATCCATTGTCGGCAAAGTGGCATTGGACGGACGGGCAGTGATCGTAAACGATGTCGTGGCTGATCCTTTGCACAAATTCAACCCATTACTACCCGAGACTCGCGCAGAAGCGGCCATTCCCCTGCGAATTGGAAACCGGGTTATTGGCGCGATTGATATTCAGGCAAAAACAGTCGGCGCATTTACAGAGGATGAAGTTGGCGTGCTGCAAACACTTGCAGACCAGGTCGCAGTAGCCATTGACAATGCGCGTTCCTTCGAACTCTCGCAGGAAGCAGTCATGGAAATGCGCGAGGTTGACCGTCTAAAAAGCCAGTTCCTGGCAAATATGAGCCATGAATTACGCACGCCGCTCAACTCGATCATTGGATTCTCACGCGTGATTATCAAGGGAATTGATGGTCCTGTAACTGAATTACAACAACAAGACCTTACAGCCATCTACAATTCAGGGCAACACTTGCTCGGGCTAATCAACGACATACTCGACCTCTCCAAGATCGAGGCGGGCAAGATGGAACTGGCGTTCGACGAAGTGAACATAGCAGATGTGACCAGCAGCGTGCTTTCCACCATGAGCGGTCTTATCAAGGACAAGCCGATCCAAATGAAACGCATCATCGAGCCGAACCTGCCAACGGTCCGGGCAGATGCGATTCGTGTCCGTCAGGTAATGATCAACCTGCTATCCAATGCGGCCAAATTCACAGATGAAGGCGATATCATTGTGGAAGTCGGTCTCAAACCCGGACTGACTGGTCGCAATGAATTAAGAGTGAGCGTTACAGACACCGGACCGGGTATCGCCAAACAGGATCAGGCAAAACTATTCCAACCTTTCTCCCAGGTAGACGACTCACCCACCCGCAAAACAGGCGGTACTGGTCTCGGGTTGTCGATCTGTCAGCACATCATCAATATGCATGGAGGCCGAATTTGGATCGAGAGCGATATTGGCATGGGAAGCACATTCCACTTCACCCTCCCGCTTTTCCGCAAGGAAAAAGAAGGTCAATCTACCTCCCCAGGCAATAAAGTAATTCTTTCGATTGATGATGACCTTCAAGTCATTGGATTGTATGAACGTTACTTGTCCCAGCAAGGGTATCTGGTTGTCCCATTGTCCGACCCAACACATGCCGTGGAACGCGTTAAACAAGTAAAGCCCTTTGCTGTGACATTAGATATCATGATGCCCGGCATTGATGGCTGGCAGATTCTGGATAACTTAAAAAATGACCCTGAGACCCGCAATGTCCCTGTAATTATCTGCAGCATCATTGAAGACCTGCAAAAAGGATTTAACCTCGGCGCGACGGATTATCTGGTTAAACCTATTTTGGAGGAAGACCTTGTCAATGCGCTGGATCATCTGAATGCGGATGGTTCGATCCGCGATGTGCTTGTGATTGACGACGATCCCGATGATCTGCGCTTGATCGGAAAAATTCTAAACGATGATGGCAGGTACAAGGCAACACTTGCCGAAGGCGGGCGCAGAGGCTGGGATATAATTTCCTCAGGGAAACCGCCGCATGTTGTGGTTCTCGACCTGTTCATGCCTGAGATGGATGGATTCAAGATATTGGAAAATATGCAGGCGTCCCAAAAACTGCGTGATATTCCCGTTATTGTCATTAGCGGCATGGATCTTTCAGCGGAACAGAAAAATCAATTAAATGAATTCGGCCAACGGCTGTTATCAAAAGGGTCCTTTAATGAAAAGGAATTACTTACATCCATTCAGCGTTCACTGGAACGGGTTCACATAAAGAAATAGCAGGAGTTTGCATCACCGTGTCATTTATCATCAAATGTCTTGATTGCGGGCATAACGCACCGTACTACCCCACGTCCACAACGTGCCCAAAGTGTAACAGCCAATGGCGTGAAGCGGAGTACGATTATGAGATCATTGGGAAGACCCTGCCGGCAAAACTGGTGGGGCGTCCCTTTGACCTCTGGCGCTATCGCGAATTATTGCCCGTGCGTAACCCAAATATTAGTCTGTCGCTCGGCGAAGGAGGCACCCCGCTTATCCGCGCATTGAATTTAGGCATGATGCTGGGATGTCCCAATATTTATATCAAGGATGAACGTCAGGGACCAACCGCCTCTTTCAAGGACAGACAGGCGTCGGTTACGATTGCCGCGTTAAAAGAGGCTGGGATCACGGAAATGGTCGCGGCATCCACAGGCAATGTTGCGATCTCCTATTCGGCTTATGCATCCCGCGCAGGAGTGAAATTATGGGCGTTTGTCACCAGCCTTGTGCCTGCAATGAAAATGCGCGAGATCGCATTATATGGAAGCCAGGTGATCAAGATTACTGGTTCCTACGACCAATGCAAACAGGTTGCCTCTGAATTTGCGAACCAACGCCACTTATATCAGGATATGGGCGCGCGCACCATCACCTCAATTGAAGCGATGAAGACGATTGCGTTCGAAATTGCGGAGCAACTGACTGCCATTCAAGGTCCAGACACAAATGCGCCTTGGCGCACACCTGACTGGTATGTGCAGGCTATTAGTGGAGGCATGGGACCCCTTGGTGTGTACAAAGGCTTCCGCGAGATGAAAGATATGGGATGGGTGGAACACATTCCCGCATTCGCGCCCATCCAGGCGGAAGGTTGTGCGCCAATGGTGGACAGTTGGAAAAAAGGACTGGAAAAAGCGGAGCCTGTTACATCTCCCAAGACTCGCATCGAAACACTTGCCACAGGCAATCCCGGCCGTTCCTATGAATTCCTGCGGGAATATGTAAACAGTACAGGCGGAGTCTTTGAAAGCGTAAGCGATGAAGATGCGTTTCGAGCCATGCATGTACTGGCAAAAATGGAGGGCATTTCCGCTGAACCTGCTGCCGCAGTTGCCTTTGCCGGTCTCTTCAAATTGATCCGCGCAGGCATCATCAAGCCGAGTGATACAGTTGTGGTGAATTGCACCGGACACACCATGCCAGCGGAACCGGGTATCCTTGGCGATAATTGGTCGCGTGACGTAAAACTTATGACGAGTGAAGAAACCCCGCAGGAAGGCTTACTCTCTGCGCTCAGACAAGTTGCACCGGAACGCTTCCCCAAAATCGCGATAGTAGAAGATACCACCGAGGCACGCCGCCTGATCCGCCGCATTTTACAATCGCAGGGCAGTTTTACAATTTTGGAGGCAAGCAACGGCCGCGAGGGACTTGAATTGATCCAACGCGAACTGCCAGACCTGGTCATTCTGGATCTGATGATGCCGGAAATGGACGGCTTCGCAGTCATCGAAGCCCTGCGCGCAAATACTGAAACAGCCACCATCCCGGTGATCGTCGCAACGGCAAAAGAACTTACGGCAGACGAAAAGAGCCGCCTCAGCGGTCAAATCCAATCCCTGATGCAGAAGGGTGATTTTCTTAACGACGAATTTCTTGAAGAAGTTAAAGCTTTAATAAAATAATCCGTTCCTCCCTTCCTTTTTTTGAGTTTAAAGGTGGTGTCTTTGCAAAAAAAACAAACGGCCGGAATTTTGGCCGCTTTCAGTTCAGCAGTATTCCTCGGGCTGGCGCCCGTCTTCGGGAAACTGGCGATCACATTGGGATTTACTCCCTTTGCGGTTGTGGCGTTACGCACTGGTTTTGCCGCGGGACTGCTCCTTTTGACGATTGCACTATTCTATCCCCAGTATCTATACATCTTTCCGGTAGGCTTGGTTGGATGCGCTCTGGCAGGCGCAATCAATGGATTCGGCTCCCTGTTGTACTATCTTGCATTGCAAAGACTGGATGCCAGCGTTGGTCAATTGCTTTATTCGCTTTATCCATTTTTTGTTGCACTCTGGCTCATTCTTGACCACCAACCCCCAAGTCGTCTCACACTCTTTCGCGTGGGGCTTGCCACAATCGCGGTCTTACTCCTTACCAGCGTACCTAAAAACTCGGTAGACCTGACAGGCGTGCTGATGATGATCGGAGCGGCGGTGCTGTATGCCATGCACCTGCCCATTAATCAACGTGTGCTTTATGAAGTTCCAGCGCCAACAGTTGCGCTCTACACACTACTATCAATGAGCGCGGTTGTCATTCCTGCATATTTATTATTTGACCGCGCCTGGCCGTCGAATAACGTCCCCTGGCTGCCTGTGGCAGGACTAACCTTCGTAACTGTTTTTTCGCGGATCGCCCTTTTCCTCGGTGTGAAAAAGATCGGCGGGATGCAAACAGCATTATTGGGACTTGCCGAACTTCTGATCGCGATCATCTTTAGTCATATTTGGCTTGGCGAAAACCTGACTCTCCTCCAATGGCTGGGCGCGGCTGGGCTGGGCTTTAGCTTGGTTCTGGTTATGTTCGAAAATTCGGCATCGCCGACGCATAGCGGCAAGACCGGCTGGCTCTCATGGATACGCGCACCAGGTTTACCAAAGGATATGTTTGGTCCGTATGAATAAAAAGACCCCAAAGGTTTCCAAAAACCTTTAGGGTCTTTTTCGGAAGTGGAACTTCCGAATTTCGTTTATTTATTCCCTTCGTATAAATAACCCGTTCCGCGCACACTGACCACCCTCTCAGATAACGACGGGAATTGATCCAGTTTATGCCGTAAGCGGCTGACCAGCGGACGTAATATTTCCGGCGCTTCACGCTGTGATGTATCATAACCCTGAACCAACAGAACCAACTCACGGTGGGAAAATACCTTGCCTTCATTCTCGATCAATATCCGAAGTAATCTTCCCTCGGCGGGCGTAAGATGCTCCACTTTACTTTTATGCTTGATCTGGCGGCGGGAAAGGTCAACGGTTGTACCGTCTTTGAGCGAAAAGACTTCCACAGCCTCATCCACATCGTTATTAACGGCTATGTTACTTACACGCGACCGTGCAGAGTGGCGCGCCAGACCTTTCTTTACACTTGCCAAAACCTGAGCCGGGGAAGCAGGCTTCAACAAATAATCATGAATGCGCAAGCGCAAAGCCTGGATGGCCGTTTCTGTTGAACCGAAAGCGGTAAGCAGGATCACTTCCGTTTCAGGTGAAATTTGATTGACCACCTGCACCACTTCCAAGCCATCCATGCCGGGCATACGCAAGTCCACGATCATCAAATCCATGGGATGCGTGCGGACATGTTCCACTGCCGCCTGTCCATTGGAAGCAGGTGTCACGTTGTAGCCTTCCAGCTTGAGAATATCCGTCAAAGATTGGCGCGCGACGGGTTCATCATCAACGACCAGAATATTCGATTTCATTGTTATCCTCCTATCGGTAAAAATATACGAAAACAAGCGCCGGGGCCGCGTTCGGGGAGCAACTCCAACGTGCCTCCATGCGCGGTAATTATATTGTAACTCACAGTCAGCCCCAATCCTGTGCCTCCATCCTTTGTACTAAAGAAAGGCTCGAAAATATTGGGTTGTTTTTCCCTGGGAATTCCCTTACCCTGGTCTTGAAATATGATCTCGATGCCGCCTTTTAAAGGACGGGTTTTGATATTCAACACTCCGCCATCAGGCATTGCGTCCACAGCATTCAAGATCAAATTGATAAACACCTGTTGAATCTGGCTTCCAACAGCCTTGATGGTTGGGATGGTTCCAAGGAAATCAACGATCACTTTTACGTTTGATTCTGACAATTGTTTCGACATTAAGTTTAATATATATTGAAGCATCTCGGCAAGGTCAACTTTTTCGAGGGAGGTTGCACCGGGGCGGTAAAAATCCAACATGCGGCGGACTGTGAGTATTAACCGCTCCAATTCAGTGCGCGCGAGGTTAAAATATTCCTTGCGCTTTTCTTCCGACAGGTCTTCACGTCCCGCCAGATGCAGACAGTTTTGAACGGCCTGTAACGGGTTATTGACTTCATGTGCGATGGACGCACTCAACCGTCCCGCAGCAGCCATCTTTTCAGCTTGCAGCAAAGCTTTTTGTGATTCTTCCACTTTACGAACATAATCCAATTGCTCGGCATAGAGACGGGCATTTTCCAATGCGACAGCGGCCTGGCGGGCAAGTATCTGGAACAGTTCCAGGTCTGATTCGCGCAGCGGCGGTTCGTTCACATCACGGGCGGCATATAAGACCATACGCAGGTTCGGACGGAGAATCGGCACAAGGATCGCCGCACCAAGATTCAGGCTGGTGAGATGCGCTTTCAGGGTTACGTCACCCGGCCCATTGGCATTGATCAGCAAAGGCGCGGCAGATTCATCCACACGGGCTATCAAATCAAAAAACTTTTTAGGGAGTTCCCTGCCGCGTGAAGCAAGCAGGGAAAATTCCTTGGAATCTTTATTTTGCTGATAACACGCGGCATGTGTACATTGCAGGTGCCCGCAAATGGCGCTGATGATAAGATCGAGTAACGGCTCACGGCGCGTTTCAGAAAGCAGGGACTCTGTGACAGAAAAAAGCGGACGCAAAGCCTGTGTGCGCGCGGCATCCCGTTTCTGCTGACTATCTGCAAGCGCCAGTTTGACCGCATCTATTAATTCACTGCCTTTGCTGAATGGCTTGAGGATAAGACCGTCAACTCCCTGCCTGAGCGCGCGTATGGCAGTTTCCACCGTGCCATGACCGGTCATGATGAGCATGGCGGCATCGGGCTGCAGGCGCTGTGCGTGTTGGATAACTTCGAATCCATCCACCTCTGGCATACGGATGTCAACCAGCAGGAGATCAATTTTATTTTCTTTTAGATATTCGATGGCTTTATGCGGGTCGGTTTGAGTTTCAACCTTGTAGCCCGCGCGCGTAAGAAGGCGTTTGCACAGGAGCGCAATGCCGGGTTCATCATCAACGACAAATACGAAGGGTGTTTCCATAATTAAACCGGAAGCCAGACTGAGAATGTGGAGCCTTTATTCGGCTTGCTTGAAATTTCAATGGTTCCACCATGGTCGGCAACAATTCCATATGTTACTGAAAGTCCCAGTCCTGTACCGCCGCGATCTCCTTTTGTGGTGAAGAATGGTTCAAAGACACGATCCTGGTCTGCGGGTTGAATGCCAATGCCGCTATCCTTGATCGCCATAATAACCCAGTCACGTCCTTCACTTTTGGCTGTATTGGTGGAAACCAGCAACTCGCCGCCTTTGGGCATGGCTTGCAGGGCGTTATGGATCAGGTTTAACAATACCTGTTTCATTTGATTATGGTCAATGGAAATCCAGGGTAAACCGTCATCAAGGCCAAGGGTTAAATTGACTCCATTCGTCTGGATCAAATGCCTTGTCAATGCGATGACATCATTGACCACTTCGTTCAAATCGGCGCGGATGCGGGTGCGTTCACCCTGGCGCGAAAAATCAAGCAGGCGGCGGACAACGTCACTGGCGCGGCGGGCTTCACGCGAGACCATCTCCAATTCTTCGCGGAAAGTTGAATCCAGCGGCAATTCTTCGAGAACAAGTTCCGAAAAACCTGTGACTGTGGTCAGTGGATTATTCAATTCATGAGCGATGCCTGCGGCCATTTCACCGACTGCCGCGAGTTTGGCGGCCTGGATCAAACGGTTTTCCGCGGAACGCTGCGCTTCGATGCGTGCATTTAATTCCAACTCAATTGCCCGCAATTGACGGATGGTTTCCTGTAATTTTTGATATTGATTTGCGCTGGTAATCACCGAAGCAAGAATGCCCGCAAGCGATTCAGTTGCGATCAAGTCATTGTGCGAGAATGCGTTCTGCTCACGGCTTTCCACGTCAATAATGCCGAGGATATTTTCGCCATCCTTCAATGCAACGCAAATTTCAGAACGGGCATCCCAGCCTTTGAGCGGCGTATACAACTTTTCCTGTTTTGTATCGTTGATCAATACGCTCTCGCCAGTTTGAGAAACATGGCCAGTAATACCATTCGCCACAAGGAAATCACGCCCTGCCAGCGCGCGCTTAACAGTTTCAGATTGTGTGCCGCCAATGCCTTGAATGGAAAATTTCTGTTCTTCGTCAAGAAGCAGGATGGCGGCCAATTCGTATTTGAAGTATTGCGCCACAAGTTCTGCGGTGATGTAGGCGACCTCTTTTTTATCGTTCAAGCCAATGACCTGCTGCACAACTTCATGGATCAACCCCAGACTGCGCGCGCGTCCTTCGGCTTCTTCGCGCAGGCGGGGGTATTCGATCAAGCCTGCCAGATGGCTGGTGATGACCACCATCAAATGTTCGTCGTATTGACTGAAGGCTTCAGCGCGCAGGTTTTCGATAATCAGCACGCCGATTGCCTGTCCGCGATATTTAAGCGGAACGATCAACAGGGAACGCGCGCCTTTATTCAGCGGCACGAATCCCTCCTTGATCGTATCCACAATGCGGCGCACACGCCCTTCCTTCAACACGGGTTGAATGGAATGCCCCGCAAGCGATACGCTGATTACATTCAACTTGCCATCAACCATGCGGTAATCGCGCAGTACGCGCCCGTCACTGGAACGCAGGAAGAGGGCGATCAACTCAGTATTGAAAGCGCGCGAAAGCAAGCCAAACATGCGCCGCGCAATCTGGTCCAAATTTTGGGCCGAGGAAACTGTGAGGACGAAATCGTTGAGCAAGCCGAGGCGGCGCAGATGCGCGGCCATTTCAGAAAATGTAACCAGCACTTCAACAGAAGGCGAAACTCGCGCTGCCAATTCGCGCAATTGTCCAAGCTCGTTGCGTGAAAATTCCTTTTGCCGCCAAAGCGTCACGACACCGATCAAACGCTGACCGATCACCAAAGGCAGGCATACCCAAACCTTTGTACCGGATTTTAGCGTGCCATAGGGAAGATTGTCCCAATTGGGTTGTTCATGGGTTATGACAACATCGGACAATGAACGGTTCACGCGACGGAGGATTGGATTCTCATCAATCAGCATGGACACGCCTTTGGCTTTGGTATCGTTCCATTCTGCCTGAACATCAAGCGACTCGCCGCGGCGGATCGCCAGCCATGCGCCCTGACAAATGACCGCCTGCACAAAGGTACTTAATATTTTTTCGATGGCAAGCGGCAGATCGGATGCCAGACCAGATTGCAGGTCAGGCAGAAAAGGTTGGTTGGGAGAAATGGAATGAACAGATAAGAGCGAGGCGGTTAATTTCCAAATCCGCTGGGCATCGGCAGATTGTTCATTCGCACCGACTAAAATGGATTGCGAAGAACCAGCGACGGGAAAAGCAAAAATGCGTTCAGCTTCGAGATCAATTCCTTCGGGAATGGCGCTGGAGCGTGTATGTCCCCCGCTCAGTGCGCCGCATAACCAGGCGTCAATGGACGGCCTTGTCATCAGGCTCATCAATTCATTCTGCGCGGCTTTATTGAGATGATACACCACGCGCAACAACCATGCTCCGCCGACGCGCTCTGCCAGAACAGCCCAAACGGCTGAGGAGAGTTGCACTGCGTCTTTGAGCGGGATTTCAATGCCTGTATCGGTTTGCATGGCTCTATGTCAAATTATACCCGCTCCCTTGCCCTGGGATTCGCAAAAGCAGATTGTGTTACCAATATTTAAAACGAAACACAAAGGTATATAAAAGACTCTTCCTTCGTATTCCGTTGTACACTTATATTTAATTGATTTTCCCTTAAAGCAACCGCAAAAACATGGGACTTGTATATGGGATAAGCCAGATAAACCAGACCAGCACGCTGAACTTGTGGAAGTTATGGATCATCTTTTCATTTTTCTGAACCAAAACGATCACAGCCCAAACGGCGTGAACAAACATCAACAGGATGGCAAGCACTCCACTTGCCCCATGGATATCATAAGTTAACCCACCGACGCTTTCAATCATTATGCCTGTCCCCCAGGTATCACAAACAAGCCCGAGGAAAAAGAAAGCCAAATGCCACGGTTTGAGTTTACCCGTAATTCGTTCGCTCCACACGCCGATGGTGTAAAAAAGCAGGGCTAAACTAATGATAATTAACGGCAAAGACACTGAGACACTCCTTGTTTATATTTTCAAAGTCACAGATTACCCATGGGATTTACAGATTTTACTGTGAACAGAAGTTACTCCATTAACTTCTGTTCAATCAAATCCCAGCAATATTTCTGTATTCCCGTTACCAACAGCCCAAGCATAAAACCAAATCTCCAATTACGCCAGTCCATATTTTTTTTGAGATACAGGCATCAGCGGTATAATCCTAAAAAACTTTCCATCGGAGATGACAAATGACCGACCTTCCCATTTACCCACTTACAGGTGAGCACAAAATGATTCGCGATGCCGCGCGTGATTTCGCTCAAAAAGAAATCGCTCCCATCGCGGCGGAATTCGACGAAAGCGGCGAATTCCCTCATGCCACCATCAAAAAAATGGGGGCATTGGGGTTCATGGGTATTGAAGTCCCTGAACAATATGGCGGCGCAGAGATGGACACACTCGCCTACGTTCTGGCGCTGGAGGAAATCTGCAAAGTGGATGCCTCACATGGCGTCATCATGTCTGTGAATAATTCGTTATACAGTCACGGTATATTGCACTTTGGGACGGAGGAACAAAAGAAGGCCTTCCTTCCACCGATTGCGTCGGGCACAGCCATCGGAGCATATTCCCTGACCGAGCCGCAAAGCGGATCTGATGCGGGCACGATGAAAAGCCGCGCCACTCGTGACGGTGACTTTTATGTTTTGAACGGACGCAAATCCTGGGTCACAAGCGGACCGGTGGCAGATTACTTTGTCGTCTTTATGATGACCGACCCTGACAAAAAACAAAAAGGCATCAGCGCATTTCTTGTGGATGGAAAAACAAAAGGATTGGTACGCGGCAGGAAGGAACCCAAACTTGGCATCCGCGCTTCGGCTACCAGCGAAATCATTTTTGAAGATTGCCGCATCCCCGTTGAAAACAGACTCGGCAGGGAAGGCGAAGGCTTCAAGATCGCCATGACCGTTTTGGATGCGGGGCGCATCGGCATCGCGGCGCAATCGCTTGGGATTGCAGAAGCTGCCTACGAAGCCGCGCGCCTGTATGCAGGTCAGCGCGAAGCGTTCGGTCAGCCGATCGGCGCATTTCAGGGAACTGGATTCAAGATCGCAGATATGAAAACGCGCATCGAGGCATCCCGTCTGCTGATTTACAATGCCGCGATCGCCAAGGAAAATTCCAAGAAAACGGGCGGACGGTATTCGCTGGAAGCATCCATGGCAAAATTATTTGCTTCTGAAACAGCCATGTTCGTCACGCATCAGTCCATACAAATTCACGGCGGCATGGGATACAGCAGGGAACTTCCCGTGGAAAGATATTTCCGCGATGCAAAGATCACGGAAATCTATGAAGGTACAAGCGAGATTCAAAGGCTTGTGATCTCGCGGGCTGAGTTGGATATTAAATAATTACATGCAGGTTATCCTCCCGCATCAATACAATAGACATGCAACATGACAAGCGCTTGACATTACCGGGAGCCGCATGTTTATCAATTTCCTGAAAAAATTGCATTCCCATCTTGGCGGCGCCACTACCCGAACACATTGGGTAGTGGCCAGTTTTATTCTTGCCACTCTTGGGCAATCTATCAAACAAAATCAGTAGATCAGGAAAGAGTTTCGTAGTGGCGACTTCAGTCGCTTTTTAGCCGAACGTCTGACGCGAAGCGGTTATTACATTTTCGTAAAGTACTGAAAATGAGTGAAATAAAATGAAAACAATTCTCTGGTGATGGAACTGGACATCGCTGGTAAACTTAAGCCCGTACTGACAGGACATCCCTGTTCAAAGACCGCCTCCGCACAGGAATGATCGCGGCGCGGTAAAATTTTGGAAAGATAACACTCGATATTTCATAAATGAATTTCATAAAACGCTTCCCCCTGTTTGAAACCTTATTGGCCACAGCCATCTTAAGCATCCATCTATATGCGGCTTTTTCCGACGCCTATAATTTCCCCAACACATGGTTCATACGCGACGACGCATATTATTACTTCAAAGTTGCGCAGAACATTAGCCAGGGACTGGGCAGCACCTTCGACGGAATCAACCTGACGAACGGTTATCATCCACTATGGATGGTGATCTGTATTCCCATTTTCGCCTTCGCCCGTTTTGATTTGATCCTACCGCTGCGAATCCTGCTTATGGTCACGGCGGTATTTAATGCCGCAACAGCCGTTCTAATTTACAGGTTGGTAAAAAACAATCTTTCCCAGGCGGTGGCAATCGCAGCCTCGTCTTTCTGGGCTTTCAATTCCTATATCCACCTCACTGTCTATGAACCTGGATTGGAAACCCCGCTCGCCGCGTTCGCGATCATTTTATTTATTTATAAACTTTCTCAGTTTGGAAAGGAATGGCGCGTAAAACCCGTGACCACGCGCCAAATTTCCGTGCTTGCGGTCAGCGCAACCATTGCCATGTTCAGCCGCCTTGATCTTGTCTTCCTCGCCATTATTGGCGGGATCTGGATCATCTTTCGCGGCAGGCCCATCCGGTCCCTCCTGCCATTGGATATACTCATCATATTCATCTCAATGACAAGCTCCGTTGCGCTGCGTACTGGCATAGAACAGTACAACTCCACCTACGCGGCTTCCGCCGTGGAAGCGGTGATACTCGTTCTTGTCCTCAAGATCGTCTCACTTTTTTTCTTTGGGACATATCAACCTCCACAAGCAGGCTCATTAATAAAAACGATCCGCCAAACTGTTTTTGCGCTCACAACCAGTTCAGTCCTTGCGGCTGGTCTATATTTACTTCTCGTTCAATTGGGAATTGGGAAAAGTTTTCCGCGCAGCGCTTTCATCATAGACTGGGGCATCAGCCTGATCCTCATCCTCGCGCTTAGACTGGCGGCGCGCCTCGCATGGTTTGGCGATCCAAAAATAAAAGTTGACGCGCAAACAATGACGCCTCTCGTTGAACTCCAAACAAACTGGAAAAAGTGGCTGACCGAAGGCTTCACTTACTACAGCATCCTCGGCGGCGCGCTTGCATTGTACATGCTCTACAACAAGATCGCATTCGGCACATCCTCTCCCGTCAGTGGACAGATAAAACACTGGTGGGGAACGTTGATTGATACAGTTTACGAAGGCCCCGTCCCCGATTGGGCTGGATTCTTCGGCATAAGTTTTCGATGGGCATTCAACGCATGGCAGCCCGCATCCAGCCTGTTTCTTTGGATGGGGGAATTAATATATCCGCTTTATCCCGGACCAACGACAACAGATGAACGTTACTACATTGCCATGTTCGTTTCCGTGCTTATTGTGCTTGTCATTTTTTTGGCAAATGCCCGCAAAACGCTGCAGGCATTTTCGAGCATGGCGCTCATTCCACTTGCGGCAGCCTGTGGAATTCAAATCCTTTCCTACACGACCACCGCCTACGGCGGAATAAAAGAATGGTACTGGATAAGCCAGATGTTGTTGATAATTTTGGCAGGCAGTGTACTGCTTGACCTTATCCTTCGCCCTCTGCTAAAAATAAAACCCACGCGCCTGACACTCGAACTCGCTTCGATTGCCCTGGCTGTATTTCTAGCACACCAATTTAGCCTTATCGTTGCGGCAACCATGCGCTACAACTATTTCCCGGCAGACCCAGGCTATATGGAAATATTGCCAATATTGCCATACCTTGAAGGAAACACACCGCCCGGCACCATCATCGGCATGACGGGCGGTGGAATCGCGGGATATTTTATTCATGAACGCACCATCGTCAACATGGACGGACTGATCAACAGCAGTGATTATTTCCATGCAGTGCAAAATAGGGAAGCCCCTCAATTCCTTCATGAACGCGGCTTGACCGTGGTCTTTGCCAACACGGCGCTGCTCGCCTTGCCGCCCTATTATGGCCAATTCGCCCCATATCTTCAAAGTTACGCAGTGTATGGCGGCAAAAGTTTGTTGTATCTTCTACCGGAACCAAAATATTAGGAGATGTCTCATACCGCGCATTTTTCACCCAACCGACATTAACCAATCTTCTGGTTTGAGCCTCCTCTCAAGCAGCGCCTCAAACGCCCCCTTGAGCTGATCCTGTTTCAATGGCATTTTCTGATGTTATGCAGCGCCCAACCCCAAAGGGATGGCATGATCTATCAGAAAGCCATGACACCCCTTTATACAAAATCTATAGCAATTCCACTCCTTCGGAGTTAATCAGCAAATAACGCAAGCATAACTGTCAAAACTTAAAGCTCAATCCTTCAGCAAGCTGACGGACTCCAGAATCTTTTACCACAAACCAACCATGAACAGACCCCCTTTACGAGTAACCCTCCTGCTATGGCTGGTGTTAACCCTATCAGTGTGGAATGGCTTGCGCCTGTGGACGTCCCTTGCATGGCACAATATACTGGATGAATTTTCCGCACAGCCATCTTCCACGGTCATAGCCGTCAGCAGCGCGATCTGGATGGTCACCGGCATCATTCTCATCTGGAGCATTTGGCAGAAAAAAGCCTGGGCGGCGAACCTGTTGATCGGGGCATCAGCAGGCTACAGCATCTGGTATTGGAGCGAGCGGTTCATCCGGCAAACTCCGCATCCAAACTGGCTATTCGCTGTTATAGTAAATCTGGCTTTACTTGTTTTCATCCTATACACTACAAAATTACTAATGAGAGAGGCACATGAGCGAAAAAACGAAAATCCAAAAATTGAATGACCTGAAAGCGCAATCACGTCTCGGCGGCGGACAAGCCCGCATTGACGCGCAACACAAAAAGGGACGCCTCACCGCCCGCGAACGCCTGG
>DYDH01000177.1 GCA_020717985.1 Herpetosiphon sp.
TGCACGCGGGCGGAGATGGTGCGGCGCGCGTCCACTTCCTGAACATCCTCCATCCTGCGGACGGACTCGATAAAGTCTTCGTCGAACAGTTCAGTCGTCCGCACGGTTCCGCTGGATGGGTTGATGGTGGCAAAACTTTCCGCCAGCCCATCGGAGAGAATCGTTCGCGCGCTGAGAATAATTCCCAACGCGAAAAGCCCAACAGACATGGAGAGCACGATCAATAACGTGCGTGTCTTGTTGCCAAATAAATCGTTGATGACCTTGTACCAGCGCGCCCTAAGCATGGATGATCTCCTTTTCTCCGATAATCTCACCATCGGATAGGGTGATTGTCCGCGAGCCGCGTTTTGCAATGTCCTTGTCGTGCGTGACCATGAAGACTGTCCTGCCTTGCTGGACCAGTCCATCGAAGATATCAATGACTGCCGTCGCGGTGGCTGAATCTAAACTGCCAGTTGGTTCATCTGCGACGAGGATGGCGGGGTCATTTGCCATGGCACGCGCAATGGACAAGCGTTGCTGCTGTCCACCTGAGAGAGCAGTCGGCAGTTTCTTTGCGTGGTCGGCGATATCCACCTGTTCGAGCAGACTCATCGCCCGCTTGCGCTGCTCCCAGCGGGAATAACGCCAGGCAAAATCCATCGGCAGCATCACATTTTGCAGAACGGTCAAGGTCGGCAGGAGTTCAAAAGATTGAAAGACCACGCCCATCGTTTTGGCTCGTAGTTTAGCAGCTTTTTCGGAGCCAAATTTATGCAAAGGTTCGCCATTGACCCAAATCTCGCCCGAGGTTGAACGGTCCAAACCAGTCAGCATGTTGACCAGCGTGGTCTTGCCGCTGCCCGATTTTCCCGTCACGACCAGAAATTCGCCCTGAAAGATTTGCAGGTCGATGCCGTTCAACGCGGTGACAGAACCCGCGAGGCTGTTGTAGACCTTGACCACGGAGCGGAGTTCGATGAGCAAACTAGCGGTTGACGAATTCATCTTGAATCCTCCCATCCACAATGCGGATCGTGCGCTGGGCGCGTTCGGCAAGTTCGTTGTCGTGTGTGACCATGAGGATGGTCTTGCCCGAATCCGCAAGAGTTTCAAATAGATGGAAAACCATCTCAGTGGACTTTGAGTCGAGGTTGCCCGTCGGCTCGTCGGCAGTGAGCAGAACAGGATTATTCGCCAACGCGCGGGCAATTGCCACGCATTGCTGCTGCCCGCCAGAGAGGGCGCTCGGCAAATGATGAGCATGTTCCGCCATGCCGACCAGTTCAAGGAGGTGCATCGCCTTTTCGGGACGCTCGACGCGGGGATAATGTCTGCCGTAATCCATCGCCAGCAGGATGTTCTCGGCAGCTGTCAACGTGGGCAGGAGTTGAAAAAACTGGAAGATAACGCCGACAGAACGTCCACGCCAGATGGCAATTTGTTCCTCGTTGAGATCGTGAACCGCCGTGCCATCAATGACGACTTCGCCCGAAGTGGGTCGGTCAATGCCCGTGATAACGTTAATCAGCGTGGACTTGCCGCTGCCCGATTTTCCAATGATCGAAACAAATGCGCCCGACTCGACGCACAAGTCCACACCTTTGAGCGCGGTAAAAGTCCCGGCGGAGCTTCGATAGGTTTTGACGACCTGTCGCAGGTCAACCAGATTTGCGTCGGGGGGGGCGATTTGATTGGTTTTGGGGTGTGAATTAAGTTCCAACATGGTGATTACCTATTGATTCATATACGCGCCAAGGGGAAATTTGTCGGCGCTCAAAGGGAGGAGAAAAGGAGTATTTTTCCATTTGTAGGGGCGTAGCAATGCTACGCCCCTACAAGGCGCAAATCATTCATACACCTGCGGATTTACACAATGGGGCAGGCGCTCACCCTTCAAGCCTGCGACCAAGTTTTGCGCGGCAAGAAGCGACATCATATCGCGTGTCTTTTTGCTGGCGCTTCCGAGATGCGGCACGATGATGCAATTCTCCAATTCAAGCAATGGACTATCCGTTGGCAGCGGTTCAGGGTCGGTGACATCCAGCGCGGCGGCAAAGATTTGATTCGATTTCAACGCATGATACAAAGCGGTTTGATCCAGCACACCGCCGCGCGAAGTGTTGACCAAAACTGCGTTTGGTTTCATCTTTGCCAGAAATTTAGCATTGACCAGATGTTTTGTTTTTTCAGTCAACGGGACATGGATGGAAACAAAATCGGATTCGCGTAAAAGTGTATCAAGGTCAACAGATTGCGCGCCGTGCGTTGGGTCGTGATAGATCACGCGCATGTCAAATCCCTGTGCGCGTTTGGCTACCGCCTGACCAATTCGTCCAAAGCCGACAATGCCCAAAGTGGCGCCCGCAAAATCCGCACCGAGTAACAGGCTTGGCTGCCATGTGACCCATTTGCCTGCGCGCAAAAATCTTTCGGCTTCGGGGATGCGTCTTGCAGCAGAGAGCATCAGGGCAAAGGCTTGGTCGGCGGTGGCATCTGTCAGCACGCCGGGGGTATTGCCGACGGGGATTCCACGCGCGGTTGCGGCGGCAATGTCAATATGATCCACACCGACGGACATACTGCTGATGACCTTCAACTGTGGACCGATCGCGTCCATCACTTCGCCGTCAATTTTATCGGTCAGCAGGCAAAGCAAACCGTCCACGCCGCGTGATTGTTCGATGAGTTCAATGCGCGAGGGCGGCAGGTCTGGAGTCCAAAGGTCAAAGTGTGGAAAATGCTCCTTGATCAGAACCAAGCCCGGGTCAGGGATGATGCGGGTGATGAAAATCTTCGTCATGTCCAGAGTATAATCCGCACATGTCCAAAATAAAACAACCAAATTCACGTCACTGTTTCATCTGCGGATTGGAAAATCCAGTCGGGTTGCATTTGCATATTTACGAAACCGAACCGGGCGTTGTCGAAAGCCAATACATCGCGCCCGAACATTTTCAGGGTTACCCTGGCGTTTTACATGGCGGCATTGTCGCGGCGATCATTGACGAGGTTTCGGGACGCGCGCAAATGGGCAATGACCTGCTCAATCCGCGATTTATGTTCACGGGCAAACTCGAAGTGAAGTACCGCAAGAATGTGCCGATCGGAAAAAAGTTGAAGATCGTCGGCAAGGCAGTGAAAACCAAACGCAATCTCGCGGAATCATGGGCGGGCATTTATGACGCAGAGACCGACGAACTATTGGCGGAAGGTTCGACGGTGTCCATCAATGTGCCGAACGAACAGTTTGATACGTCGCAATTGGCGGAATTAGGTTGGAAGGTATATCCAGATTAGCAAGGACTGCGGAAGCTCTACTTCCGCAATTCATCAGTAGAACTTTTAAACTCCGAAACCATTAATGGACAACATTCTGTTAATCCTCACCTACATAGCCGTGATCGCGTCTGCCATTTCTGGCGCACTTGAAGCGCGCAAAAATGAAATGGACATCGTCGGCGCGGTCACGATTGCGCTTGCGACTGCCTTTGGCGGCGGCACGATCCGTGACCTATTGCTTGGTCGCACACCTGTTTTTTGGGTGCTAAACCCAGGACTGACCATTGCTGCCTTTATCGTCGGTTCGCTTTCCTATTACCGCCTTGACCGTCTCTCAAACAGACTCTTCATCATTGTGGATGCCATCGGTCTCGGCCTGTTCAGCATTCTCGGCGCGACCTACACCCTGCAGCTCGAACTCTCTCCGATCGTGGCGGTGTTGATGGGCGTGGTGACAGGCGTCTTCGGCGGCGTGCTACGCGACCTGCTCTGCAACCGCGTCCCGATCATCTTTCGACACAACACAGAACTATACGCCACCTGCTCGTTCGTTGGCACATGCGTCTTTATATTTCTGATCTGGCTCAACGTATCCCATCTTCTGGCTTCGATCATCGGCGCGGGAATCATATTCATCATGCGGCTCGCCGCAATACGTTTTAGGATGACCCTGCCCGCGCCGTAAAATCCATGTCACAGAGGTCCTGTGGCTTATAATAAACAGACTTTCACACGGAGGCATATCATGATCACGACTTATCACCGCCCACAAACATTAGACGAAGCCCTCAAGCTTCTGGCTCAACCGAATACTTTTCCGCTCGGAGGAGGAACGCTTCTCTCCCAGCCGACAACTGACCCTGTTTCCGTTGTAGATTTACAACGCCTCGGGCTGGATTCGCTCCGCGTTAACGGCAATGAATTACAAATCGGCGCAACCTGCACATTGCAATCATTACTCGAATCCAAAGATTGCCTCGCAGCCTTGAAAGTCGCCATCAAACTCGAAGCGCCGATCAACATCCGCAACTCGGCAACCGTGGCAGGGACTCTCGTTTCAAGTGACGGGCGTTCACCCTTTGCAGCATCCCTGCTGGCAATGGACGCGAAAATGACCATTGACCAGGGACCGAAGACCAAAGACGGTCTTTCGTCCTCCGTCCTCGGTCTGGGAGAGTTTTTACCTTTGCGCCCAAGCGGACTCATCACTTCGATCACCATTCCGCTCAACGTTAAATTTGCCTTTGAATTCGTCTCGAAGACCCCCGCAGACAAACCCCTTGTCGCCGCCGCCCTCTCGCAGTGGAAATCTGGTCGCACACGGCTTGTCCTCGGCGGCTATGGCAAGAGTCCCATACTGGCAATGGACGGTACCGAAGCCGAAGGTCTGGACGCCGCCGCCCGCAACGCCTATCACGAAGCCAACGACGACTGGGCAAGCGCGGAATATAGAATGGATGTCGCTGCGACACTGGCGAAGAGATGTTTGGAAAGTTTTTAGTTCAGCATTTGCAAAAGGACTCATGGGAAGTCCGTTAAATTAAACACCCCCGACTATCCGTACTCTTGGTACGGCAGGCTGCCTCACTTGGCAACCTTGTCATCGGGGGCGGGTAAAACGGTCTTCCATCCATTGCTGGATGCTTCCGTTTTATTGTGAAGTTATTATACAGAAAATGACAGCCCGAGTCAAACAAAATTGACCTATAATTGAAACATCCCAAACCCGAGGTGGGAATTTGCGCAAATTCTCCGAAGCAAGTACCCGCAAGGAAATGATTGACCCGCAACTGGAACACGCGGGTTGGTATTTGCGCGACCATTCCAAAGTGAAGGAAGAGATTCCCGTTGATGGAGAAACAGCCGAACCTTGGAATGGAGTAACTGATTATTCGCTATACAGAGAAAATGGGGAAATTCTTGCAGTTGTTGAAGCAAAACGGACACAGACCGATGTCCGTCTTGCTGAAGCGCAACTCACCTATTACGTTACTGAAATTGAAAAACACCAATCCTTCCGTCCGTTTGGATTTTTAGCCAACGGACTTGAAATCCATTTTGTGGATGTGGGGATTGCACACAAGCGCGAAGTGTTCGGATTCTTTACGCGCGAAGATTTGGAAAACCTGCTTTATATCCGCCAGAATGCAAAGCCGCTCAGTTCGATTGAAATCAACAACACAATCGTTGACCGTTCCTATCAGCACGAAGCCATTCGGCGTGTGGGTGAAGCCTTTGCCAATGGCAAGCGTAATGCCTTGATTGTAATGGCAACAGGGACAGGCAAGACGCGCACCACGATGGGATTGATCGATGTCTTCATGCGCTCCAATCAGGCACGGCGGATTTTGTTCGTGGCAGACCGCGATGCGCTGGTGGAACAAGCAAAAGATGATGGTTTCGAGAAGTTCATCCCCAATGAACCCTGTACGCGCCTGCATAGTTGGGACGATCCGCATGCGCGCACACAACGCCTGTACGCAGTGACTCTACAAACGCTGAGCAATATCTTCGAGCAATTCTCGCCCGCCTTCTTTGACCTGATTGTCTTCGATGAAGTCCATCGTTCGATCTACAACAAGTTCAATGAAGTGCTGGAATATTTCGATGCCCGTCAGGTGGGACTGACCGCCACGCCCGCCAATTACATCAACCGCGATACCTTTCTTGCCTTCGATTGCACGGACGGCAAGCCGACCTATCTCTATACCTACGAACAAGCCATCGAAGATAAATATCTTGTGGATTACGAACTCTATGCTGCGCGGACAAAGTTCCAGCGGCAGGGCATTCACGGCGTGGACTTAACCGAGGAAGAGCGTAACGCCCTGATCGAAAAGGGACTTGACCCTGACGACATCAATTACGAAGGCACGGAACTGGAAAGGGAAGTCAGCAACCGTGACACGCTGCGCAAACAGTGGGAAGAGATTTGGGAAGTGTGCAAGAAAGACTCTTCTGGGCAATTGCCTGGGAAAACGATTATCTTTGCGATGACCCAGCCGCATGCCTTGCGGTTACAAGCCGCCTTTGATGAGATGTATCCGCAGTTCCCGAATCTGACGAAGGTCATCACACATAAATCAGAATATCGCGGCACGTTGGTGGATGCGTTCAAGAAGAAGGACGAGCCGCGCATTGCCATTTCCGTGGACATGCTCGATACGGGCATTGACGTGCCTGAAGCCGTCAACCTTGTATTCATGAAGCCTGTGCAATCGCCGATCAAGTTACAGCAGATGATCGGGCGCGGGACGCGCGTGCAGGCGGCTTGCAGAAATCTGGCGTTACTACCGAACTTCGAGAAGAAGGATTTTCTCATCATTGATTTCTGGGAAAATAATTTCAGCAGAGACGCCAAGGAAGTTGTTGACCAATCCACGCCTGTGTTGGTGACGATCTTCAACACGCGCTTGAAGTTACTGGAGACCTATCTCAAAGACCAGAAAGACCCCGATTGCAAAGGTGTGATCGCTGACCTGCGCGAGCAGATTCAACAAATCCCGACTGACTCATTCACCATTCGTAAGCATATGCCAGAGATCGAAGAAGCGTGGACAGACGCCTTCTGGGACTATTTGATTCTGAGCAAGATCGAATTCCTGAAATTGAAGGTCGCCCCGCACTTGAGGCTCGTCCCTGGTGTGGATGTCGCTGCTGCGACCTTCATCAGCAAAGTGGAGCGGTTGAAACTGCTCAAGCGCACGGGCAAGGAAGCCAGCGGAACCATTCAATCCATTGTGGAAGATGCACAGAGTTTGCGAGACACGATTTTGTCTGATGGTGAAATCAAAGCAAAGAGTATGTGCGTCCCTGAAAAACTGGTTGAATTCTCGAACAATGAATTGAATTTGGTTCGAGATATTCTTTCACCATGTATGAAAAACAAAATGCGTTATGACTCTTTCCTTGAACTCGATTTACTGGATTCCATCGCCATCAGCGGCTACATTCTACTCACCAAAAGCGGAGAGAAAATGTACGTGGCGGAATATCGCCGTTTGGTGGAAGCGCGGATTTTGGAATTGGTTGCCAATCACCCAACAATAAAGGCAATACAAAACGGACAAAAGATAGACGACTGGCAACTGCTCGAATTGGAGCGCACGCTGACCAAGGAACTCGGCGAAGGTGATTTGGAAGTGACGCCTGAGAACTTGAAGAAGGTCTTTGCCCACACTGCCGATAGTTTTCTCGGTTTGGTGCGACAGGTGCTGGACATGCAATACCTGCCCGATTACAAGGATTTGGTGGCGTGGCAGTTTGAAACCTACGTGACCCAACACAATTACAACGCTGACCAGATTCGCTTTTTGCGCGCTGTACAGAGTGTGTTCTTGCAGAAGCGCCATCTTGAAACCGCCGATTTGTACGAGCCGCCGCTGGATACGTTTGGCGCAGATGCGGTGGAGCGGTGGTTTACGGAGAAGGAAGTTGAAGAAGTGGTTGAGTTTGCGAATCGATTGGCAGTTCAATAAAGGCAGAATATCTGTATGATAACAACCGACACTATAAAACTACTTCTAGGAATACTTTCGGGAATTTCCGCCTTGATTGTTACCATTCTGTTGGTGGCTGCCGAAGAAAATATACGATATTTTATACGGCGATATGTTCCTGGTGAATCAAGAAGAGGCGCACCTCCCAGACCAAGATCGAAGGCATTTTGGGGCATCTTGTCGTTTTTTGCACTCTTTTCGGTATTGCTTGGAGCATTATCAGCAAGTATAGAGTCTGATAAGCCGTCCATACCTGTTACTGAAATACCTATTGCAACAAACCCGGTACCAACACTGACGCCGCTGCCATCGGCTACAGCCACACCCGTTTCTATCCCAATGGAATTTCTAAAATTAAATATCGTCAATACTGGCGTGAAAGGACAAATTTGCGGCTATTCAAAAATATCTTCAATCGTCCGTGATCTTGATCAGAATTTGCACGTTTTCTTTGTTACAGCAGAAAACCCAACTACCGTATTTGAATCTATTTCAACAGACGGCGGTAAAACTTGGTTGCCTCCCGATTTTGTTGCTGGATTTACAGTAGAGGGGCAACATCTTGGGTTGACTTGCGCCGCTGCGCTTGATCCTTTTGGAAATATACATTTGTTTTTTGACCTAACAGCGAGTGATATAGGCTATACAATCTGGTCGCCTGCTTCTGGCTGGAAGCGCCCAGTCATACGCGGACAGGGACTGCCCGACGTTGGCAATTTTGCTGTCAATTTGGCAACCGGACGCGAAAATCAAGTTCACGCTATTTGGAGTAGTAAAAAGTTATGGTATACGTTCTTTGACGGAAAAGGTTGGTCGTCTGAATTACAAGTTGCACCAGGAGGCTGGCATCCAGATATTTTTGTTGATAACAACAACGTGAGGCATGTTGTTTATAATGACGCAGGTTTCATTCCAGATAAGTCAGGCGACGGATATTCGTTCGTAACAGTTTATTACACTTCTTCCGATGATGGAGAACATTGGAGTGCAGAAAAAGTTATTCCGCCTGACGATGGTGTTTGGAAGGGCGACGCTGCGATAACTGTGGATGAAGCTGGTAGAAGACACGTGACCTATATCGAGTGGGCGACTCTTGAAGGCGACCTTTACTATACCTATTCGGATGATGGGCAGGCGTGGTCTCAGCCAGAAGTAATAAATACAGAACCCGGTGTTGTGACTGGTAGCGATGGCAACGAATCTGCTGCCATGTTATTGGACATGAATGGCAACCTATATGTAGTGTGGCAGGCGCTTGAATTAGGTGGTAATCCTGGCAACAAGCTTATGATGCGTTGGCTTAATAAAACCACCCAACAGTGGAGTAACCCAATTGAAATCGCTAAAATTCCTGGAGGCATAGGAGATCAGCCGTCTATGCCATATCGAGTCTATGGTTGGGAAGATAGAAATAGTTTTGTTGTAGATATTGTTTGGACTAGCGCTGGAGAAATTTACTACGGACAAGTAAAATTCCAAGCAATACCATAAAGGTGTTCTAATGCTCACCGACCCTAAACTCCGCCCAAGTAACAACCGTCCCGAAGGCTTTTTTCAGGCGACTCGATTTATCCACGCGAGCCTTCGGGACGTTTTTAGCAGGT
>DYDH01000503.1 GCA_020717985.1 Herpetosiphon sp.
AAATTGATAATTGCCTCTTTGGGATAACCTTTGTCGCGGAAATCCTGCACACTCACACTTCCCTCCCGCTTGGAGAGTTTTTTGCGGTTGTGATTGAGAATCGGTGCAACATGACAGAATTGAGGCATGGTCTCTTTCCATCCAAATGCATCGTAAAGCAAGACATGTTTTGGCGTACTCGCAAGCCATTCTGTCGCGCGAATCACATGAGAAATTTCCATAAGATGGTCATCTACCACGACTGCTAAATGATATGTAGGAAATCCGTCCGACTTCATAAGCACCTGATCATCCAAAGTATCGTTGTTGACTTCAATGTGTCCAAAGATCATATCTTCAAAAGATGTCACTCCCTCCGGAATTTTAAATCGCACCACATGTGATTCTCCTGCATCGATCTTTGACTTTGTCTCTTCTGCAGTAAGCGTACAACAATGGCGATCATATTTTGGTGCTTCCTTGTGTGTCTGTTGCACTGCACGCATTTCAGCTAGACGCTCTGCGCTACAAAAGCAATGATATGCTTTGCCTTCATCAAGTAACTGTTGCACATATTCTCTATAAATCGCAAGCCTCTTGGATTGAATATAAGGTCCGCACGGTCCGTCTTCGATCACCACACCTGTGCTTTCATCGACTTTCACACCTTCATCGATCGTTATACCAGCCCATGCCAAAGAGTCGATCAGCCGTTCAATGGCGCCATCTACAAAACGTTTCTGATCAGTATCTTCGATGCGCAGAATGAATGTGCCGTTGTTTTTGCGCGCAAAAAGATAGTTTGTCAGTGTTGTGCGCAAACTGCCAATATGCAATTCTCCTGTCGGTGACGGTGCAAAACGTACGCGAATACCTTTGAGGTCTGTCATAAGAGGTGTAAAAATGATATTAAAACGTACTTACAGCATAACAGAAAACCCTTCATTCGTCCACAAAAAATGTCTATTTGCCCAATACAACATAGAGCGGAAAGATAATAACCGCACGCATAATTCGTCGCCATCGCCTCGGCTGTCTGATCAGTCGCCACAACCATTCACAACCACACATGCGCATCCACTTCGGCGCACGCACAACCCGTCCTGATGCAAAATCGAATGCTCCGCCCACACCAATGCCCACTTTGCATGCATGGCGTTTTTTGAGTTCGTGTAAAAATAATTCTTGATATGGTGCACCAAAATTACAGAGGACGATGTCTGCTTTTGTATCTGCATCAATATGCGGTTTTTGCGGATCGATATTTGCACCTGACATTCTGATATGCGGATAACGCAACTGGATCACATCTTGCATATCCTGCCATAGCGTAAGTCCAAATGCATTGGTAGCAAGGAAAACAGACAAATTTTTACGATCTGCATGATCCAACAGTTGCCACATAAGCTCCACACCTGTCATACGGCACTGTGCGCGTTGACCATGCCATAAGAATGCACACGTCACACCAAAACCATCGATCACCTGGAGATCCGCGGTATTGAGCACCTCGCGAAAAACGGGATCATGCGCCGATCTATAAAGAAACT
>DYDH01000504.1 GCA_020717985.1 Herpetosiphon sp.
GCCGCCTGAACCTGCAAAGTCATCGTAGCAGGGTGTCCCGTTGACATCTTTTGAGCCGCCGAAGCCGTACATCGAACCAGGGTTCACAACGGTTCCGCTCAGAACACGTCCGCTGATGGCGCCGACCAGACCGAATACAACCGTCCCGCCCATCGAGTGACCGACAACGTGAGTCTTTTCGATCTTGAGCGAATCGAGGAAACCAACCAGATCATCGATCCAGTCGCCCATGCCGCGGGTGGCGTCGATCAATTTATCTTCGGTGTCGCCATATCCGCGCAGGTCGGGCGCAATGCCGCGGAAACCGGCGGGCAGCTTGAGCATGATCTCTTCCCAATATGAAGCGGAGGAAGCGTTGCCGTGCAGGAATAAAACTGGCGTGCCGTTCTCCGGTCCGCTAAATAGGGCGTGCATTTTCAAACGGGGGGTATCAACGACCTTGGATGTGATACCGGGTAAAGTGGGTATTGTTGACATGGTTTTCTCCTTTGGAATAGTGGGTGGTGGATAGTGGGTGGTGTGTAGTGGAAAGTGGATAGTAAGAGCGGGCTTCAACCCACTACTCACTTCCCACTATCCACTGTTCGCGCAACTCGCGCTTGAGTATTTTCCCTGCTGCTGAAATGGGCAGGGCATCCATGAAACTCACCGACTTGGGGACTTTATATTTTGCCAATCGTTCTGTCATAAATTTCAATAATTCTTCCTCCGTCGCGCTTTGATTTGGTTTCAACACAACACAAGCCTTGCCAACCTCGCCCCACTTCGCATCGGGCAAGCCGATCACAGCGCACATGTGGACTGCTGGGTGCTGATACAACGCCTTTTCAATTTCGGCAGGATACACATTCTCACCGCCACTAATGAACATATCCTTTTTGCGGTCAACGATGTAAAAATAACCTTCATCATCATATTGAGCCACATCGCCCGTGTGAAAATATCCGCGCTCATCGACGGCGGCTTTTGTGGCTTCTGGATTGTTGAAATAGCCTGAACTGTACGATGGACCTTTGAGGACCAATTCCCCCGCCTCATTCGGACCGAGGAACTGGTTCTGCTCCCCGACGATTTGTGCGTCGACGAAAAAGTTTGGTCGCCCAATCGAGCCAGCCTTGCGGATGGCGTCTTCGGGCGCGAGTGCGAAAATGCCAGGACCGAACTCGGTCATGCCGAAGCCTTGCTTGAAGCGGATGCCTTTCTCAGCGGTATATTTCTCAACCAATGAAACAGGCAACGGCGCGCCGCCCGAGGTGCAAAAACGTAATGCGGAAAGATTCACAGAGTCCCAGTTTGGCGCGGTGGTCAGCATTTGGTACATCGTCGGAACCGCCGCAAAGATGGTGACCTTCTCGCGTTCAAGCAGATTGAGAACTTGAGCAGGGTCAAAGGCGCGGATGAGAATCGTTGTCCCGCCGAAGATGACTTGCGGCAGGGTGTAGACGAAAAGTCCGCCCGTATGGAACATCGGGAAGACATTGAGATACACATCGTTATGTGTCACATCGTGGATAACAGTATTGAGCGTATTCCAAGCAATCATGCGGTGAGACACTTCTGCGGCTTTGGGCAGACCCGTCGTTCCGCCAGTGAATATCAAGGCGGCGGTATCCTCTGCTTCGAGACTGGGACAGGTAACGGCGGAGTCAGAGGTG
>DYDH01000178.1:0-6154 GCA_020717985.1 Herpetosiphon sp.
GCAAGCGCATGTTTGAGCGCATCCCTGGCGGATTCAGGTCCGATGCACAGCGCAGTCACTGTGCCGCCCAATGCTTCCCTCTGCTGAAGCGCGCCTTCGACAGCGTACTCGTCGAACGGGTTGATGACCAACGGCGCGTCCCCCCACGTTACCTTCCCATCTTCGGCTTTGACTTTCGCTTCCGAGTCAGGTACTTGCTTGATACATGCTATGATTTTCAAGATGCTTCTCCTTGATTTGAATTCTTTTTACCTCGAAGAAGACAAGGTTTTCCATTGTGCTCTTCGTGTACTTTGTGGTCAATAAGTAATTACCTGCCAGACATGAAAGCCATAATCACCAAAATATCCGCGCCGATCACTGCCAGAAATCCAATTAGACTGAAAATCTTCTGCTCCACTTCCCAGCGCTTGCGGTTTTCCAGCCGTTTCAAAAAGAAATTCTTGAATGGGTAAGGGGTTTTCTCATTTGTGAGGCTGTTGTAAATATCCTGATAGTACGTGTCTGTTTTGAACCATAGTTTGTAGGTGTTCGAGAGGAACAGCAAACTGAAGAGGAGGAAGACGAGCACAAATCCGAAGGAAGGTTTATCCAGGGTCATAGGTTTGCAGGTTGAAAGTTGCAGGTTTGAAGGCGGGAAGGTTTTTGACCTTTGACCTTCAACCTTTATTATTGTAGCCGCGTAAAACTGATCAATTTTCCCGTCCGCAACTCAAATTCGCAGGCATGACCGCCCAAGGTATAGGCTGAAAAAGTTTCGCCGTCTTCGTTCAATTTGACGCGGGAAAAGGAAGTGAAAGGTTCGGGCTTTTCAGCCTTCCAAAGGACCTCGCCGCGTTGACTGATCAAGTACAGGTTGGTTTCGTTGCGTGGAAATCCGCCTGGATTTTCCAACACAATAATGCCAGCGTTGATTTGGATTATTTTTTCAATATGCGTGTAAAGGGCCACAACATCCATGGGTTACCTATCCTTATCTCTCCTGCTCATAGCGCAACGGCTTGTCTGTCCGCTGGCTGAGGACACAATTATTGCCCGCATTTCCGACCAGCCTTATACTTTTGTGCCATTTGATGTTCTTGAGTGAGGGAGTAGTCCATGAGTTTTTCCCGTTTTTTGGGTGAATAATTGCATTATATCTTAAAATAATCCAGCCAACCGTTCGGTAGGGAAGGGAGGTTCTTGGGCAAAATTCATATGGGTGTATTTCAAATGAGTTGAAGGAAAGAACGTCCCGACACTTGCGCCGCGCGCCAGTGCGGTGAGGTTTTCTTGAGAAAATTTGTCCATTTTGGCCAACCTTCGGGACGGTTTCAACTGAAATGAAACACACCCAATTCATATATGTCATTAACATTGCTTGTGTAACTTATCCTTGCTGTTTGCATCTATCCATAAAATCAAATTTTTGGAGGTATTCAGATGACAGACGAAAAAGTTCAACCCAAAGTAATTGTGTTCAGTACGCCAACCTGCTCTTATTGCAACATGGCTAAAAGCTATTTCCGTGAAAAGGGCATCAAATTCACCGATATTGACGTAAGCCGCGACCAGTCTGCGGCGCGTGATATGGTGCGTCGTTCAGGGCAAATGGGCGTGCCAGTCATTGATATTGGCGGGAAGATTGTGGTGGGATTCAATCGCCCGCAGGTTAATGCATTGTTGGGGATCAAATAACATGGCAAAGATCAACATTCAACCGCTTGGAACGCGTATCCTCATCCGCCCGTTGGCGCAGGAATCCAAGACCACTTCAGGGTTGTACCTGCCTGAGTCAGCCAAGGAAAAACCGCAGACCGGGGAAGTCGTTGCAATTGGGGACGACGAGTCGATTAAGCTTAAAGTCAAAGACAAGGTGCTGTTTGCCAAATATAGCGGCGCAGAATTCAAGTTTGAGAATATGGAATATCTTCTGCTCGAAGCAAATGACGTTCTTGCCCGCCTGAATTAAATAAAAAAAGCCCGACGCGTCTTTCGATTTGCGTCGGGCTAGGGGATGGGGTGGTCGTCCATCATCTTTCCTGGACTCCCATGTTGCTAAGTTCGTCCGGGTTGTACTGGGCGACGAACAGGTCTGCGCCAGCCAGAACAAGCAACAACAAAACGACTACTACTGCAAGTATCAACAACATGTGCAACTCCTTTCTCTATGATACATAATATAACGAGTTTCGAGGCAAAAAGATACATCCCCTAACAGTACTGTAATGAGTTGGCAATACAATTTTGTAAGGATTGCATCGGAGACGACGCGGAGGAAAAATTTGTTCCCGACCCGGCCTCGTAAAACGCATGGTTTTCTCAAGGTCTTTTTATATCCGCCAATCTGCGCGAATTGTCGCTAATCTTTTTCAAGATTCGCGGAGATTGGCGTAGTTTAGCGGATTATTTTTTACTTTGAGAAAGCCATGTCGTAAAACGCACTTCGTATTTGACAAAACAAGCGTTTGAGATAAAATACAACTCGCACTCACCAGCCGGAGTGGCGGAATTGGCAGACGCGCTACGTTCAGGGCGTAGTGAACTTACGTTCATGAGGGTTCAAATCCCTCCTTCGGCACACGGAAAATAGACCCGCATTATGCGGGTCTATTTTGTTTATCCGCTCGAACAATGGCAGGCCAAACGGGATCATTTCATTAAAAATTTCCCTGGAAATGGTATAATTGCACTAATAAAACTAGTTCCCTTCATCTAATGCGGACACGAAGTTTTTCCCATCTTCGTGTCTTTTTATGCCAATATGATGCAATTTTGACCATTTAAGGATATTTTATGGCTGAAGAAAATGTGATTCCCGCAAATACAGGCAACATCCAGTCCGTTGATATTGATTCGCAAATGCGTACTGCGTATCTCGATTACGCCATGAGCGTGATCGTTGCGCGCGCCCTGCCAGATGCCCGTGATGGTCTGAAACCTGTCCACAGGCGTATTTTGTTCGCCATGCATGAACTGGGTATGCGTTCAAACTCAGCTTATAAAAAGTCCGCCCGTATCGTGGGTGAGGTGTTGGGTAAGTATCATCCGCATGGCGATTCGGCGGTGTACGAGTCAATGGCGCGCATGGCGCAGGATTTTTCCATGCGTTACCTGCTTGTGGATGGCCAGGGTAACTTTGGTTCTGTGGATGGTGACTCACCCGCCGCCATGCGTTATACCGAGGCCCGCCTGCAAAAAATGGCCGAGGAATTGCTGGCTGACCTCGAAAAAGACACCGTGGATTTCGGTCCCAACTTTGACGACTCGCTCCAGGAACCGCTTGTTCTCCCAGCGCGGCTGCCGAACCTTCTGCTGAACGGTTCATCGGGTATCGCGGTGGGAATGGCGACAAATATCCCGCCGCAAAATTTGCGCGAGTTGGCTGGCGCGATCAATTACCTGATCGATAATTACGATAACATTGACGACATCACTGTGGACGACTTGATGAAGTTCGTGCTCGGGCCTGATTTCCCAACTGGCGGCATGATCGTCGGGACAGAGGGAATCCATTCGGCGTACAGCACAGGCCGTGGCCGGATCGTGATGCGCGGCATTGCCCACATCGAAGAGACCAAGGCTGGGCGTTATCAGATCAATATTACCGAGATTCCGTATCAGGTTAATAAATCCACTTTGATCGAGCGTATTGCCGAACTGGTGCGTGACGATAAGATCGATCAAATTTCCGACCTGCGGGACGAATCAGACCAACGCGGCATGAGCATTATCATCGAGTTGAAGCGCAGCGCGCAACCCAAGAAAGTCCTTAATCAACTTTATAAATATACGGCTTTGCAATCCACATTTGGCGTGCAGATGCTCTCCCTGGTGGATGGTGAACCGCGCACGCTGACGCTCAAACGCATGTTGCAAATTTTCATTGAGCATCGGCAAAATGTGATTACACGCCGCTCAAAATTTGAACTTGCCAAAGCGCAGGCGCGTTTGCATATTCTTGATGGATATGTGATCGCACTTAACAACATTGAAGCCGTCATCAAAACCATTCGCGAAGCCGAAGATGCGGATACAGCGAAGACCAACTTGATGAAGCGATTCAAGCTCAGCGAGTTGCAGGCGCAGGCAATTTTGGACATGCAATTGCGCAGGCTTGCCGCACTCGAACGCTGGAAGATCGAAGAGGAACACAAGCAGGTGCGAGGGATCATCGAGAATCTTGAAGACCTGCTCGCGCATCCAAAGAAGATACTCGCGCTTATTCAATCTGACTTGAACGAACTTGTTGAAAAATTTGGCGATGACCGCCGCACGCAGATTTCAGCGGAGGCCAAGGAAGATATTCACGACGAGGACCTCGTTGCAGATGAGGCCGTCTTGATCAGTCTCACCGAGCGCGGATATATCAAACGCATGGCAGCTACTGCCTTCAAATCACAGAGCCGCGGTGGGCGTGGCGTGATGGGGCACACCACCAAAGATGAAGACGAAGTGGTGATGCTCATTCCCGCCCGCAGTTTGAACACCATGTTGTTCTTCTCGGATAAGGGCAAGGTATATTCCGAAAAAATTTATCAAATTCCTGATTCAGACCGCGCCACGAAGGGCATCCCATTGGTCAATGTGCTGTCGCTTGATCCCAACGAAAAGGTGACAGCGGCAATGGCAGTGGGGGATTTCTCCTCTCACAGTTTCTGCATGTTGATGACCGCGCGCGGCAAGATCAAACGTGTTTCCATGGAAGAATTCGCGGCGGTGCGCCCCTCAGGCTTGATCGCCATGTCGTTGGAAGAAGGCGACAGGTTGGGCTGGGCGCGTCTGACCTCTGGCAAGGATGAGATCATCATTGTCACCGAAAATGGGCAGGCCCTGCGCTTTAGTGAGTCTAAAATCCGTTCAATGGGACGCCAGGCCGCGGGCGTGCAGGGGATCAAACTTAAAAAAGATGATGCAGTGACAAGCATGGATGTCGTTGAAAAAGACGGCTCGCTGCTGGTCATCACCGCCAAAGGTTTTGGCAAGCGCACCCCGCTGGAAGACTACACCGCCAAGGGACGCGCAACCGGCGGCAACTTCACGATTAATCCGAAAGCGTTGAATGAGATCGGCAAGATTGTCGCTGCGCGCGTGGTGCAAAATGCGGACGATTTGACGATCATGACCGCCAATGGCGTAACCTTGCGCTTGAAGGTCAAAGAGGTAAAAGAAGCCGGACGCGCCACGAAGGGTGTGCATCTCATTAAACCAGGTGATGGCGATAGCGTTGCTTCCGTGGCGCGAACTTCCGCTGAAGATTTGAAGAAGGTGGGAGCGGAATTGAGCGAGAGCATAGAACCAGGAGAGATACAACCAAAGTTAGTCTAAAGTAAAACGGGCGTGGCAAATTATCAGCCACGCCCGTTTTTTATTTACTCGGGTATTTACGGAACCCTTAAAGGGGCTTCCGCAAGTCCACTTTTAAGGGGTCTTAGAACACAATCTTGCCTGTTACGAGCAAAGCCATTGCGCCAATGACGCACACTGCGAGAAAGAACATGAAGACGATGATGAATCGTTGAACGCCTGTCATGCCCAAAATACGCCTCGAGGGGGGCGCGTTAAAGGATGATTCTGTGCCTACGGCAGGTTGGAATTTTGCTTCTTCTTCATAGTATTGGCCGGATGCGGCATCTTCGCGAAGATTATCAAACATGGTCACCTCTATTTACAAAAGTATATCACGCACTCGGTCTCAGGCTAATATCCCCAAAGCGGATTATTACGGATTTGTCATGGGAGTCGCGTAAGCGCAGGCTTCCATCTGATTCAAGCCCCATCAGTTCGCCGGTGACGGGCGGTTCGCTCCCCGCCTGAACCTGTTGGCCGCGAAAGGCAAGCATCTCGTCCCAGGCATGGATCAACTCATCTGTGCCCATGCGCTCGCGCCAGTGGATGAAAGCCTTTAGGATACTAAAAAGAATCTCCTCGCGTGGGGGCGCTTCCTGTCCAAGTTCATCTTCAAGGCTGGTGGCGGGGAACATCAATAATTCGGTGGGCGGCACGGATGTTTTGTAAACATTGAGTCCCATGCCGATGACAAGCGAGTCCACATCTTCGTCAGTCCAAACAGTTTCGATCAGAATACCCGCTGTTTTTTTACCGTTCAGTAAAATGTCGTTCGGCCATTTGATGCGCGGAGCCAGACCCAGCCCGAGACAGGATTCTGCCATTG
>DYDH01000178.1:6161-9258 GCA_020717985.1 Herpetosiphon sp.
AGCCAGCCCAACGGTGCGCGAGAGATGCGGGCGCATTGGCGTGGCGGGGCGTAGGATCAGGCTGAAAGCCAGTCCGCTGCCTTTGGATGTGAACCATTTTCGATCGAGTCTGCCGCGGCCTAGTGTCTGTTCATTTGCGATCACGATGGAAAGATCACGCGCGCCAGCCGCCGCCCATGCCAAGGCTTCATCGTTGGTCGAGCCGATGGAATCAAAATAACGCAGATCGCCGATATTTAATTTGGAGAGGGATTTTTGGAGGGAGTGTTCGTTCATGTAAATTAAAAACCCTAAAGGTTTCAAAAACCTTTAGGGTTTGCTTGTCTATTGAACAATACTGTAGGGATTAACGTTCGAGCCGCCGATACGCACTTCAAAATGTAAATGCGCGCCGAAGGAGTTACCTGTATTGCCTGCTGCACCGATGACCGCGCCCTGCCCGACGAACTGACAAAAACCAACATTGTATGTACTTAAGTGGGCATATACCGTCACGTAACCATTGCCGTGATCAATTTGCACCACGTTACCGTAGCCGTAATTCCAGCCGCCCTGCGCCATGGTCACAACTCCAGAGCCAGCCGCATAAACAGGCTCGCCTTCATTGGCTTCAATGTCAATTGCAAGATGACCAGGTCCATAGCCATTACCAGAAATATTGTGCGAGCTGGCAGGCCAGCCAAAGCCGCTTGCCACAGGTCCACCGCCGCAGGCATTTCCACCGATCTCGCCTGTGCCTGTATTTGCGCCGCGCCCATTGGTTTGAAGGTCTTGTTCCCAACTGCGTAAATCGCGTGAGCCGCCGGGGATCATCACGGTCACGCCGACATCTATTTTTGGATCAGTCAGATCAACTTTATTGCCGGGGAAATCAATGATCTCATCTGGGGTTGTATTAAATTTTTCCGCAATGGTTTCAAATGTATCGCCCTCTTTCCATGTGTAGAACAGCCCGTCCACAGGCGGGATGGTCAATTCCATGCCAGGCTTAAGGTTGTGCGGGTTATCTTCCAACTGCGTGTTGACGTAAAGGATCGTCTCTGATTTAAGTTTATAGTCTTCGGCAATTGAGAGCATTGCATCGCCGCGTGAAACGCGATAGGTGGTGGATTCGTATCTTGGTCTTTCGGGGATGTTGGTGATCAATTGCAATTTGCGGCTGATGGATGGAAACCCGTTTCCATCTTCGCTGGCGGCTGACGCGCCAACCTGGGGTTGAGCGGCACCTGACGGTTCACCCGCTGCTGAGCTTGTCGGTTGTGCCACATGAGTGTAAGTTGCCGGACGCGAGTTTTTATAATAAATCGTTGACCCAAGCAATGCAACCACAACCAGAATGGTCACAACCCAACTGATGACCGAAAAACGATCCACTTTGCGTTTTGGCTGTTTGCGCGGCGTGGTAATTGGTTCACTAACCGCGGGTACATCCTTTGGTTTGCGTTTGAACTTTGCACCGAGCGTGGCAAAGAAGGATCGAATTTTCTCTAAAAAATTTTTCATTCTCTATGGTGGCGCAAATGTTAATTTGCGTTACGCATCCTTTGTTAAATTCTCAAGGAACTCAATATTATTTTTCGCGCGTTCCATGCGTGTGATAATGGCTTCGGTGGCAACGGAATTATCCATGCCTGCGCCCTGGGGCGGGGGAGAGATCATCTGAATGAACATGCGGCGCATCAGCCAAACGCGCTGGAGAAGATCGGGACCAAGCAGCAGGTCTTCGCGGCGCGTGGATGAGCGTTCGATATCCACTGCGGGGAAGATGCGGCGTTCCTGGAGTTTGCGTGAAAGAATTAATTCCATATTGCCGGTGCCTTTGAATTCTTCGTACACTACATCATCAAGGCGTGAGCCGGTATCTACAAGGCAGGTGGCGATGATGGTCAACGAACCGCCATCTTCCACATTGCGTGCCGCGCCAAAGAAACGCTTGGGTGGGTACAACGCGGAGGGATCCATACCGCCGGAGAGCGTGCGCCCCGATGGGTTTACCACCAGGTTATATGCGCGCGCAAGGCGTGTGATCGAGTCCACCAAGATTACCACGTGACGACCAATCTCAACCAATCTCTTAGCGCGTTCTAAGGCAAGCTCAGCCGTGCGGACATGGGCGGTGACGGGCTCATCAAATGTTGAAGCAACCACTTCCGCATCCACCGAGCGATCCATGTCGGTTACTTCTTCGGGGCGTTCGCCGATCAATGCGATGATTAGATGTACATCGGGATATTTGGTTGAAATGGAGTTCGCAATTTGCTTAAGGATCGTGGTCTTACCCGCCTTGGGAGGAGAAACGATCAATCCGCGCTGGCCTCGTCCGATGGGTGCGATCAGGTTTATGAGACGTGGGGCGAGGGTATCGTGTTCAATTTCTAGATCGAAACGTACTTCCGGGAAAATGGGGGTGAGGTTTTCAAAGACAACCCTGCGTGAGCTCCCTGTTTCAGGGTCCAAACCATTAATTGATTCTACTTTGAGCAATCCAAAATGTCTTTCGCTTTCACGCGGCGGGCGGACCTGTCCAATTACGAGATCGCCTGCGCGCAGATCATACTTTCTCAATTGCGCCTGCGAAACATAAACATCCTGGTCGCTGATGCGGTAATTGGTCGCCCGCAGAAAGCCGATCCCTTCGCTCATAATTTCCAGAATGCCGCCGCGCAGTTCGATGCCTTCTTTCTGCGCCTCCGCCTCGCGGATCATCATCGCGAGGGATTCCTTCTTCATGCGGTTGTAACCTGGAATATTGAGCGTTTTTGCCATGCCGCGCAGTTTTGACAGCGGCTCGTTCTCTAGTTCGAGTATTTTCATGTTGTGTTTTCTCTTGAGGGATTTGGAATAGCAATACAAAAAACCAGCGCACCACATAATCTGTGGGCTGGCAAATTTCCTTAGGATGTTGTTGGTGAAGCAGGGGTTTCGGTCAAGGTTCTCGTTACGTTTTCCACACGCGGTATTTTTATGTGTGGACTCTATAAAAGTGTGTTGTCAAAATTCAGGGGAAGTGACGACATTATAGCACTCTCGAGAGGATGGTGCAATGCGAGTTTTATTTCATTTCATGGCTTTACCAAAGTCGGGAAAAGGGTGTCGT
>DYDH01000505.1:0-914 GCA_020717985.1 Herpetosiphon sp.
TCGCCATAAATCCCGTTGCGCTTTCTTCCAATGGAGCGTCCGTGGGAATGAACTTTTTGCCCCCTGAATTTTTGCGGATTGTAGGTGGGCTGTTGAGCGTAGAAGACCTCAATGTTTTCATAATCCAGCAGCGGTCTTTCATTTGAATCCAGGAAGCGGGTTGTCCCGTTCTTGCGCCAGACAAACTCATAGCGCCAATCCGCGGGGTTGCTTTGCCAGAGAATCGCGCTAAACGGCATAATGCCAAACAAAAGGATCGCGCCATTGGGTTTTCTCAGCCGCTTGTATTCACGCCACAATTGATCAAGCGGCAGCAGGCTGTCCCAGGCGCAGGAGGTGGTTCCGTATGGCAGATCTGCCAGAATCAGGTCCATGCTCTGAGAGGGCAGGGTGGGCAAGATGTGAAGACAATCTCCATGATAGAGAAAACCATTCATGAGCGAATGCATCATTATTCCGATCCGTCAGGCATGGATAAAAATCGCAGGGATGTTTTCCCGGCATAGCCTTTGTGCATATTCAGGATGCAGGTCTGCACGCGTGAGCCGGGGAACACATCGCGCGGCAGATGGATGACCTCTTTCAATCCAAAAGCCTCGATGTCTTTGGTTCTGCGCTTCGAGTTGATCAGGGTGAGCCAGGGCATGAGAGCGATCACAACATCCGACATTTCCATGACCGCATACAAAATGCGATAGCCCTGCGCCATTGGAGTAAACGGCGGATTCATGACCACTGCATCAAAGCTGCCCGAAATCGTCCAGAAGTTTTTGGGGGCGGTCACGCGATAACCAGCCAATGCCCGCACCAGGTTTCCTTTGCCTGGCGTTGGTTCCAAAACGCTGGTGATCCCTTTGGGGAGTAGCCCGCACATGAAGCCGCAGACCCACTCCGGGGTCTGGAAGCCGGTCATG
>DYDH01000505.1:939-1511 GCA_020717985.1 Herpetosiphon sp.
CGGGTTACTTCAATTTTCTCAACGAACACATCAAAATACCCAGCGGACAGCAAATCCTTTTCGACTTCGCTTCGCGCATCGTCTTTTGATGCCGCATCCACACTCAGAGAGAAACGACCTGGCGCTTTCCCTTTTTGGGTGCAAATTCCAGAAACAAGATAAGACAGTATTTCAACTTTCTTTCTCGTTGCAATGCGTTGATTGGCGAGCTCGACGGCTGTTCCGTCGTCCATAGCCTGGACAACAAACGAATAATCATCTGAGACTACATGGACGGTGTATTTTGCTGGGCGACCAGTACGGCGGCGCCCGGATGAGCGACGGATATAGGAACCATCGAGGGCAGTGCAAACTCGTTGTGCTAATGCTTGTTCAATGCGTTCACCTGTTTCCATCGGTAGGGTGAAAAGTTGGGGAGTCTTTGTATAACCATGCTTTTCGCGTTCAACTTCAAGAAACAATCTTGCAAACGCCTGATCCTGCGGCGTATTTTTAAAGCGGAACGAAACTGTTTTACTCATGAATCACCTCCTGAGATGAGCGCTTGTCTTGACGGCTGATGATCCAATATA
>DYDH01000506.1 GCA_020717985.1 Herpetosiphon sp.
GGCAGGTACAATTGCTATCTTAGACGAGGAGGCCAAATCATTAAACATCACAATAGTAGACTTAATTGTTAGTAAACGGGTTATTGATTTTCAAAACTATGAGAAGTGTAAACTGGCTTATAACAAAGCCTATGGTGTTAAATTTGGTGAATTGGGATTAACCAGTCAAACCCTTGAACAATTGCAAAGATTCTTGAAGTATCGCCATAGAATAATTCATATATCTCCGTTAGTGGCAATGCTAAATCAAGCACAGGTTCCTCCCGAAGAACCAGTTTTCGCAAAAAAAGAAACGCTCCAGGTAGCTCGGCAGTGTTTTGAAGAGTTTATTGAGAAATTACATTCTGCAACACTACAGCTGAGGCCAAAACAATAAATGGGTTTTGCCGCGGATGCCGTTTGGTAGGGGGATAGTCCACGCGGGAGGGAGGATGGTCAATGGCGCGGGATTTGGGTCAACGGGCTTTGTCGCGGATGCTTCGAGCGGGCGGGAACGGATGTCCACTTTGGGGAGGGGAGAGTCCACGCGGGAGGGAGGGAATTTACTGAATTGTCAATTCAGCCATTTGAACAGCGAATACTGCGTCGTTAATTGCTCGTTGCGCGTCTTCCCTCGAGTATTGCTCCGAGGGAATAAAGTCAACATCACCATAAAAGGAGAACTCGCGTTCTTTGCGAAGCCAGGCCGAAATCCCCGCCAACTTCTCTGCCTGTGACGAGACTTCGTCGGGAAATCGTGTTTTATATTCCAGTATCAATTGTCCCACGTCATGCCATTTGGGCGGCTCGATGCCAATCTGACGCAACATGCCTTTGAGCGCCAGTTCGACAATTTCCTGCGCTTCACGAATTACATCGGAATAATCATCTTCATCCAAAAGAAGAGTTAATATTTTCAGCCGTGTGCGAGCCTTTCCCAGATAACTCTTTGCAAGGGACAGGTTTTTCATATCTCAAATACCTCCCCTTGCTTGTAATCTGGTTTCAAATCCCAATACCAGATAGTTCCCTGCCAGATGCGCTGCGCTCCCAATTTTTGCAATCTTTCTTTCAAGTTTTTCAAGACACTCTTGAAGAAGTCGTCGCGGTCAAATAGCATACGGACATCTTCGACCATATCCAGAAATAAAGGACTGCCATTCGCGATTTCTTCGGGGGTTTTGAAAACAGGTGAAAGTTCAATGCGACCTTTTATGGTCATGCCGAGTGTGGTTTCAATTGCGGCAAATTCTTTCATGCGAGCAATGCGTCCAACCGGCAAGTCTTTGATGACCAGCAATAAATCAATATCGGAATCTGGGCGCGGCGTGCCGCGTCCAACTGACCCAAACACAGCCAGCGAAATCAATCGTTCCCCGTAATGATCTTTGCACAGGCCGGTCAGGCGGTTTAGCAACTTCGTAATATCAGTTGAAACTACTTGTGTCGCAATTGCCATGCCTTGATTATACAGGATACTGAGATTCAATGCACGGTGGAATTTACTACAACGGCTTCTTGGCCGGGATGCCCGGCTTGCGCGGGTACTGTGGGGGCGTTGCTGCCACCTTATCCACTACCACTAGA
>DYDH01000507.1 GCA_020717985.1 Herpetosiphon sp.
CTTTCAAGTCGCAACCCAACGGCGACATCGCGAAGCATGTCGCGGCACAAAGTCTTTAGCGAAGGCATCTTATGAACAGACAATAACCGCAACACCCATCCCTAAGTCGGACAAGCCGAAAGAGATTCAAACACGAAGGACACAAAGGTCACGAAGGAAGACCTTAAAACCCCTTTGTGTACTTCGTGTCCTTCGCGAAGCACCCTGCGGGTTGTGTTTAAAAATTCTTGTACAAAAAGCAAGGATTTAACTTCTAAGTTCCTAAAAAACAAACCACCGTCCAATCCGCGAACGAAGTGCTTTCTGGGGCTGGTTAGCCGCATTGGGAGCGGCAGAGAATTATTTGCGCCGTTCACGCTCATTTCTGCAAATATCTGCGAATAACTGGCGCGGAATCACAAGCTCGCTAACCAGCCCGACGATTTGCAATTCATGTTTGGCGAGCCCAAAGCTTGTGCTGACCGAAGGCGTCAAAGCATCCCTGCCCACACCTGGGCGCGAAGCGCCACGCGCTGCGTGGGCGGGAACAACAGCATGGGGTAACTGAAGGCATACCCGCTGACCGCTGCGGGTGCGTGGAGATCCTCTTCACTGTTGTCGAAAAGTTTAATTCGCCAAGCCCACCGCCTCAAAGAACGAATGAGCGCCCAAGTCGTCCAGGTTGATCTCGGCGCGTTCCATGGCGGAGGTACCTTGGTGCAGACCGCGTTGTTTCACATCAAAGTCTTCCATCAAAGCCACCCCGCTCCAGAACCAATCGCAGGTTTCACTGCGTTGGAAGGATTGGGCAATGCGCGCAAACAGTTTAAAGATGCTGTTCTTGCTCTCCAACAGATTACTCGTGCACACCAAACCGACGCGCGCTTTCTGCTCAAATTGGAATTCCAGCGTGGCGCCATGCTTGGCAAAGAACTTGGTCAACTGCTGATGCAAAGCACAGACGCTTTCGGTTTGAATGACAATCTGCGGGTCTTGCAAGCGCGCCAAGGCTCCTTCAATATAAAGGAACGCGACCGACTCATACCCAGGCTGAAAGGCTTTGAAGAACAAGACGCGCACCGGTTCCAAGCGCTTGTTTAGCAAACGGCGTTTCAGATCGCGTTGCTTCTGGCGTTCTTTCAGCGAGGTACCCTTGGGAACCTCTAAAGTTACCTGCCGCACTGCCACCTCAAAATAGCGGCCAATGATACGCTCGGCATGTACGAAGTCCTTCAACAAACGGATGCCATCAATGGCCTGACGGACGATCTTGGGAAAATGCACATCAAAATCGCTCAGGAAGTATTGCGGATGGAACCCTTTTCCGACGACACCTTTGAAAAGCGATCCCAGATCGCGTGCCTGATTGCGCACAACCTTCACACCACGGATCAAACCGGATTCACAGATGGCCACGCCCAGGCTGTGCCCTTTGGCGCGCAGGCTCTGCCAGTCAAGGATGTGGGGAAAGGTTTCATCTCCCATCAGAACGTGAGCGACTTTCTGACGACAGTCAGCTATCCGCTTAAGCGTTGCTTGCGCCTTCTGCCCGACAGTGCGCGTGACATCGTTGACAAACGTGGCGGAGACTGCCCGACCAAAGGCAAAGGCCGCCAGCAGGGCGGTGCGACGGTTGGACAGCCCCAACTTGAATTTGCT
>DYDH01000019.1:0-15468 GCA_020717985.1 Herpetosiphon sp.
ACTGATTGGGTCGCATGACACTCACGTGTATACTACATATCATTTATAGAATATCACGCGGAATTTCGAGCTCGATCTCCTGCGGTTTATCCTTTTTGAAGGACGCCTTCCATTTGGCAAACCCCTCACGCAGGTCGGTTTTCCATTGCTGTATGGATGTGAGGAAAGTGGGCGGGGTTGTGGGGGTCAGCACATAGGCGCTGGAACGCCAGAATAAATTGTTGAGGAATGCCGTTTGTTTTTTATCGTTGGGCAGCATGAATGACCTTTGCGTTTCGACGCCCAGATTTTTGAAATGTTCCTGAATGGCATCCAAGAGTTTTGCGCCCCAGTATTGTCTGCGCCATTGCGGGGTGACGTAGACGCCGTCTATATTGGCTGTGTTGTTTTCTGTGTAGCCAGTCGCAAAGCCGATCAATTCATTCTCTGCGCGCAGGCACAAAATGGTGCGGTTCGTTTGCAAGAAGAGAGCCTGCCAGTCTGCGGTGACGGGGAAAGCGCCGAGCTTCGGCAGGTCACCTTCGACGGCGGAAGAAAGGGAAAATGAATCGGGTAGGGAATTTGATTTTGTGAGTCGCAGTTTCAGGGTCAGGTAAAGACCCGGAAGTAAAGGCAGGACAAGGACAGCCAGTACCACCATCCCGGAAAATTGGAAGTATGGATCGCTCGAACGCAGCAACGGCATGGAGGAGATGATCATGTTGTAGGTGAAGTGCGCCATGATGGTGGTGAACAGGTCGAACTTCAAAAAGATAATGCCCATGAGGATGGCTTCAATGGTCAGTTCGATTCCGCGCGCGTAAATGGGATAGGAAACATAACTGGTGTGGGCAAATGCCCAAAGCATACCGGGGATCAAAACAGCCAGCCAGCGTTGCTTGCGGAAAACCCACAGGAAGAATGAGATTCCGATCAGTCGGAAAAGCAGTTCCTCAGTGAGTGCGGCGTTAAGCCCAATTTGGAACGCCAGCAGGAAGGGGAACGGCGTGGCGTACGCGTCACCATACTCAGCGGTGACAGGCGACCACCAGCCAAGTACATTGGTTGCGAAGATGTAGAACATCACCACATAGCCCAAGTTGAATCCGCCAAGCATCAGTCCGCGCCACGCGGAGCGGCTGAATTCGATCCAGCGATTCGGTCCGCGCGCAAGGATGCGGTCTTGATTGTTCCAAACCAGCTTGGAGATTCCCTGTCCGCCGCCCCAGCCAACAAAGACTAGGAAACAATAAGTGAGCGCAGAAAACAGTGCTCCAATAACGGTCATTACCCAAAACAGGGTGTAATCCTGAGTGGTGTCATAATATGCACGATAGAGGGGAATAAAATTGAGTTCCGCCATCAGGCTGACCACAGCAGACAACAAAGCAGGGCGGAGAATGCGGCGATTGTCTGGTCGGGCAATGGAGAGACCTGCGGTTGCGATTATTATGAAACCGCCAAATCCTAAAACGAAGGCGATTATATTAATGAAGCCAGCGCGGTCGCGTTCAGAGGCGAAATCACGGCTGAAGGTTTCGGGGACTTTGATCCAATACCTTAGATATCCGACTCGGTCTCCCTGCACGACGACGGAATAGCGAAGCTCGCTCTCGCCCGCCGAAAACTGGCGCGACTTCCAGACGAAGGTGTGGTCCACGCGACCTGCGGACATGGCCTCGCTGGAGGCTTCGACCCGCTCCCAATCTGCGGCGGACCAGTTCGAATTTTGAGTGAGGAATTTTTCGGCAGCGACCTGTGCCTGTTCAATGGGGATGGACGCCCCGGGCGCATCCTCGGCGATGACGTGATTGAACCCGAGGAATTCGCCTTGCGGTGAGAAGCGCATGGAAAACTCTTCCTTTTCCAGCGGCTTGTACCAGCGGGCGGACCAAAAGTGGAGCGGCCATTTTTCATTTGCAAGGCGGATGTTGGTCACTTCGACGCCCAGTTTGCGCTGGAAGTAATACGATGCCATATTGTCTTCATTGAAGGACAGGGAAAATTTATATCCTGCGGGGGAGAATCCCAGTTTTTGCAATTTGGATTCTGCGAACTGGCTGATCTGTGCGCGTGAGTATTTCAAGTCAATTGCTGCGCTGGGCAAGGCGTGGTCATAGAAAGACAAAAACAAGATGACCCCGACAATCCCGAGCAGGGTGATGAGTAATTCGAGCCAAATATTTCCATGTTGGTTTTTTACCGGATAAGTTCGATTCATGATTCACTCCCTTTTTGATTTGATGATGGATATCTAAGTACCCGCGTGTTTCTTTATTATAACGTTGTGTGTCAGAAGTAAATGAGTTTCAAAAAAAACTCAGCATGTTGGTAAGCGGAATGTCACATGGACAAGACCAACAACGCCTGCTGAACTTGTCCAAGCCGCGCAAGCTCAAGGCGTGTCTGTGCTGGGACTGACCGACCACAACCTGCTCACAGGTTCGAATTCGTCACGGCTTGCAGAGATGCGGGCATTCAGCCCATCCTCGGTCTGGAGATTGACCTGCTGCGGGAGCCTTGTCTGCGGGTGATTCTGTTGCAAATTTCCAAAACCTCCCTTTGGTATACTTGGCAAAGAACTATGCGATAGGGCGCATGGCGGGTAGGGAAATCGCAGCAAAAATCCTACTGCCCGTGCAGATAGCGATGGCGCTTTTGTTATTTTGTGGTGACGCATGATTAATACATGGAAAAGGGAGCGTCTGGAATGTCTATTGCTTTGGGATTTTATGATGTCTTTTCGTATGCAGTGCCGGGGATGTTTTACTTGTACCTGATCAATGAAGCCCTGCGCGTTGCGGGCTGGAAATATATTGACGTCGCTCAGTTGGCGCAAAGCGGCAATGCCGCCCCCAATGCCTTGATTATAGTATTGCTCGGAATACTTGCCTTTGTTGCCGGTCATATATTTGAATCCATCCGCTCAGTTCTTTTGGATAAAATCTTTTATTTCGGCAGCCGCGACAGGGCGCTCGAAAGCATAAAGGCGCGCCTGAAAAATTCTGATCTTGAAATTAAATTTCGTTTCGATGAATGGACCATTTTTCAGGAAGTGCTGCGGATTCGCAATCCTGAGGCAGTGATCGAGCAGGAGCGCTTGAAGTCTGTTGCTTTGATGCTTCGGAACTTAAGTTTTGGCACGTTGATATTGGCAATTTTGCACCTGGTCGAATTTTTCAACAAGCCACAGCAAACTTATCGTCTGGGACTTGTCTGCCTGGTCGTTCTGGCGGCTTATTTCCTGCACAACCGCGCCAAGCGTTTCGATGAATGGTTTTTTCGCACCATTTATGCGCAGGCGCTGGTGTATGGCGGGAACATAAAAGACGTCCTGCAAAACTCGACACCTGCCTGGAGAGAAAGTATAAAACTCGAAAAACCACGCGAAAAGATAAAGAACGCCGCCCGCAAACATCCAGAGAATCCGCGAAAATCTGCTTAACCTCTGCAAATCACCAATCACCATTTACCAATTACCAATCACGATTTACCAATTACCATTTCCCCATCACCAACCTCATCCTTTAGGAATCTCAATGGTACTCAAAAAATCGGAACTTTACTCATCTCTCTGGGCGGCGTGCGACAACTTACGCGGCGGCATGGACGCTTCGCAGTATAAGGACTATGTCCTTGTGTTGCTGTTCATCAAATACATCAGTGATAAGTACGCGGGCGTGCCGTTTGCGCCGATCACGATTCCTGAGGGGGCGGGGTTCAAGGATATGGTGGCGCTCAAGGGGAAGAGTGACATCGGCGACCAGATCAACAAGAAGATCATTGCGCCGCTGGCGAATGCAAACGCGCAGCTCTCACTTTCAGACTTTCCTGATTTCAACGATCCGACCAAACTGGGCGATGGCAAAGAGAAGGTGGAGCGTCTCACCGACTTGATCGCCATCTTCGAGAACAAGTCGCTGGACTTTTCCAAGAATCGCGCGGATGGGGATGACATTCTCGGGGACGCGTATGAGTATCTCATGCGGCACTTTGCCACGGAGAGCGGCAAGAGCAAGGGACAGTTCTACACATCCAGCGCATGAAAACAAAATAGGGAAGTTGCAATCCGCGCACTCGCAGCATCCGCTTGAATAGTGAGCTTGCCAAGAAGTCATCCAAATGTCTTGAATATGTCATCGTGCATGAGTTGATCCACTTATTGGAACCGACACACAACAATAGATTTGTGAGCCTTATGGATGATTTCATGCCGCAATGGAGGCATCTGCGCGACGAACTGAATCGTGCTCCACTGTCCCATGTCGAATGAGAGTATTGACGAGGAAGCTACGCAATTTCTTGAACAGAATCTTTTATAACGACTGCCCCTAAATCACTTCAAAACCCGGCGCAACTGCCCCGCCACATGCTCATATGTAAACACAACCCACTGGGAATTTGCTGAGGGTTCACGCGAAGCAGCTACTGGGTTTACTGGAACCGTTGACTTTACTCTGTCGCCAAAGAATAAGGTCAAAAAGGACTGGCAGGGATATTGGACCGCAACGGTAATGCAATCCCTTGCAAATTACAAAAATGAAAACCGGTCTTTCATGGCGGTTTTCATTTTTGTACACTCTCCTGAAATCTCAATAAATCTCAGCGGTCCATTATAGACAAAAATGAAAATAAGGATTATGTTTGTATTTTAGCAAGCATAATGCTTGATAAAACCCATTCCCCCCAAAAAACAATACCAATAATATCCGCTCGGAAGATTAGAGAATGGAGCACACATGACCAAGCAAAAGACCAAAACACAGTTGGAACTGGAATTGGAACAGGCTCAAGGGCGGATCACTGACTTGGAACATGCTTGTACGCAAAACACCAGCGCGGCGGCGCAGGAGGGTGAAACGTATTTTCGCGCCTTTATCGAGCAATCCCACGATGGAATTGTCATATTCGATGAGCAGGGAAATATCAGCATCTGGAATCGAGCGCAGGAGAAGATCACCGGCATTTCACAAGAAAAGGCGATCGGCTCCCCGTATTGGGAAGTGCAGCTTCACCTGCTGACACCTGAAGCACGCTCAAAGTTCAGCCCTGATCATATGAATGTCGCCATGCAGACCGCATTCAAAACCGGACAACAACATGGATTGGACCAGCCTCTTGAAATCGAAATACAGTCTGCACTTGGAGAACGAAAATCCATTTTGATCTCTTCGTTTTCGATCAAGACTGCAACAGGCTATCGCATTGGGTCGATCGTCCACGATATTACGGAACGAAAACAAAGCGAGATGGCTTTGCGCGATAGTGAACAAAATTTTTCCGGCGTTTTTCACGCCAACCCCTCCCCTCAAATTATTGTTGTTCTGGATACCGGACGAATACTGGATGTAAACGAATCTTTTTGCCGCCAGTCTGGCTATAAACGCGAAGACCTGGTGAATCACGTCACCACGGAATTCAACCTATGGACACACCCGCACGATATGAGAAACATGCTGGTGCAATTGCGATCGGGCGGGAAACTGCATGATATGGAAATCGAAGTTCGATCGCACTCTGGAGAGATTCGCACTCTTTTGCTTTCGTTCGAGCTGGTCACACTTAAAGGAGAGAAGTGCATCATCTCCACTGGAATGGACATCACAGAACGAAAACTGGCAACCAAAGCTCTGATTGAAAGCGAGAATAATTTTCGTACGTTTTTCAACACCATTGATCATTTACTATTTGTGTTGGACGGGCAGGGTAATATTCTGCTGGCAAACGACACGGTCACGCGCAAACTGGGCTATACCATCGAGGAACTGAAAGGCGAGAGCGTTTTGATGGTTCATCCGCCGGAACGCCGCGAGGAAGCGGGACGCATTGTTGGGGAAATGCTGGCAGGCAAAGCAGACTATTGCCCAGTGCCCCTTTTGGCAAAGGATGGAAAACAAATCCCCGTGGAGACGCGAGTCGTCCTGGGCCGATGGAGCGGACAGGATGTGATCTTTGGAGTGACAAAAGACCTCTCGGATATCAAAGCATCAGAGGAAAAGTTTTCCAAGGCATTTCAATCCAGCCCCGCGTTAATGGCGATCACCGACATCGAAACGGGAAAATACCTGGATGTAAACGAAATATTTCTGCAAACGATGGAGTATAGGCGGGAGGAAGTCATTGGAAAAACCGCCCTTGAATTGAATCTATTCCGGGACCCAGATCAACGCGCTGTATTGTTGGAGCGCATGAAGACCCAGGGTTATTTACGAAACGAAGAAATACCGGTTCGCGCGAAATCCGGAAACATTCATTTTGGGATATTTGCCGCGGAGTACATTCAGTTGCAGGGAGAGACCCTGCTGCTGACCGTGATGAATGACATCACCGAACGCAGGCAGGCGGAAGAAAAACTGCGCGCCAGCGAAGAACGCTATCGTAACCTGGTTGAAAATATGAATGAAGTTGTCGTGGAAGTGGACGCGCAGGGAAACTATTGTTATATCAGCCCAAGCTATGACAACCTGTTTGGATATTCGCACGAGGAGGATTTGGGGACATCAGTCGTTGCGCGCGCCCACCCTGAAGACCTGCCGATATTATTGAGGTCGCTTGAAAAACTGGAAAGCGCAACCCTGCCGGAAGTGACCTACCGTGTCAAGACCAAAAGCGGCGATTGGCGCTGGGTCGAAACCTCCGGGAAACAATACAGCCAGGAAAGCGGTCACCTGCGAGTTATCGGTGTGATGCGTGATGTGACTGAAAAAAAACAGGCGGAAGACCTGTTGCGAAAGAATCAGCAAATGCTGTACGAAGCGCAGTCCATCGCCAAACTGCAAAGTTGGACCGTTGATATCCCAACGGGAACGCTTGAGACCGGACCGGGCGAGGATCACATGCTGGGTTGGCCGTCCAACATACACAACCTGGAAACGTTGTTGAGCATGGTTCATCCGGCTGATCGTGAGAAGATGCTGACAGCCTGGGAAAAGGTTACAGTCAGTGAACCGCTGAATGTGGAATATCGCATTCTGTTGGGAGATGAACTCAAATGGATGCACTTGTGGGCGCGAGTGACCCTTGATGAAAAGGGAAAAACTGTGTACGCCATGGGCGTAACCCAGGACATCACCGAAAGAAAGCAGGCGGAGGAACTTATCCAAGCCCAGCGCGACCTGGCGCGGTTGATCGGCTCATTGAATTCAGAGGCTGAGGCGTGGCCGCTCTGCATAGACAGCGCCATTCAGGTTTCGGGCATGGATTGCGGCGGTATTTACCTGCTCAACGATGATCACGACCTTGATCTTGTTCATCATCAGGGATTGGGGGTGGAAATTGTCAAAATGATTTCCCATTACCCGCAGGATGATCCGAGAGCGCAAGTTATCCTTGCCGGAAAGTCCTCGTATTTCAATGAAGATGAGATCAGGCAGTTGGATGTTTTTGAGGTCGAGAACCTGCGCGCCATTGCTGTCATTCCCATTCAGCACAAGGGACACATACTTGGCGGCATCAATATTGCTTCGCACATGTTGACAAAGGTATCCGCGTATGCACGGCACGCGCTCGAAACGATAGCCGCCGAGATGGGGAGTATCATCGTCCAGCTTCGTACCGAGGCGCTGCTGCGCGAAAGCGAAGAGAGGTACAAAACGATCACAGAATCCACAATGGATGTGATCTTCATTCTGGATGAAACCGGCAGGCAGCTTTTCTTCAACGAAAGGGTGGAAGAGGTCCTGGGATACAAGGCGAAGGAAATCACGGGCAGGTTGTTTACCGAATTCGTTCCGAAGAAGGAATTGCCGAAATATCTATTGCAACTAAAGAATGCATTCCAACACAGAGAAGTGACGAACTTTATTACCCAGATCTACCACAAGGATGGGCATCTGGTGGATGTGGAAATAAACGGCAGGCTGATCAAACAAAATGGTAAATATGCTGCGCAGGGCAGCATCAGGGAGATTACCGAACGCAGGCGGGCAGAGAAGAAATTGCGCGAGAGTGAGGAGCGTTTCCGCAGTTTGATAGAAAATGCGCCGGTGGGCGTGCTGCTGGCTGACCAAGAGGGAAATATCCTTGAGGTCAACCCGTCAGCTTTGCGTATCCTTGGGTCGCCTTCCGCGGAAGCCACACGCAAGATCAACATCCTCAACTTTACGCCCTTGATCGAAGCGGGCATTTCCGCCGAGTTTGAAAAATGCGTGCAGACCGCTCAGCCGCTTTTTTCGGAACATCCATACGTTACAAAATGGGGAAAGTCCATTGAACTGAATTTGCGGTTCACCCCTCTTGTGGAAACATTCGGCAAAACCATGCTCCTGCTGGTTTTGCTGGAAGATGTGACTGAACGCAAACAGGCGGAGAAATCCCTGCGCGAAAGCGAAGAGAAATATCGCGGGCTGATGGAAAGCCTTGGCAGCGTGGTTGCCACGGTGGATCATGATGGCAGATTCCTCTATATGAATGACGTGGCTGTGCAGCGATTGAACGGCAGTGCGAGCAAATTAATTGGCAGGACAATGCATGATCTCTTCCCGAAAGAGGTGGCAGACCGGCAGTTGGAGGCAGTGCAAAAGGTGATCCGTGAAGACCGCGCCACTGTCTTTGATAACCAAACCTTTGTTCAGGGAAAACCGCGTTGGGTGCATGTCTCCATTCAACCGATCCACGATGAAAGCGGGCAGGTCGCGTATGTTCTGATCAACACCACCGACATTGAAGAACTTAAGGAAACGCAAAAGGAATTACAGGAACTAAATCACACGCTGGAGGAGCGCGTCAAACAGCGCACCGCTGAAGTGCAGGATATTTATGAGAATGCGCCCATCGGCTATCACTCTTTGGATGCCGATGGAAATCTGGTCATGGTGAACCAAACCCATTTGAACTGGCTGGGCTATACCCGTGAAGAGATGCTCGGGCGCCCGATCGCTGATTTTCTCACACCGCAAAGTAAAGCGGCATTTCAGGAGTCGTACCCTGCCTTTATGCAGCGCGGATGGGTGCGCGATCTGGAATTTGATTTATGCCGCAAGGACGGCTCCACTCTCCCGGTTTTGATCAGTTCCACGGCTATTTATAACGAGCGCGGAGATTATCATATGAGCCGCAGTACGGTATTCGACAATACCGAACGCAAGGCGGCGGACGAAGCTCTGCGGCGCGCCAATCTGGAATTGGAACGCGCAATGCGCTTGAAGGACGATTTTCTTGCCGCCATGAGTCACGAACTTCGCACCCCGCTGACCGGCGTGCTTGGCTTCTCTGAAGCCTTGCAGGCGGAAATATATGGCGCCCTAAATGACCGGCAAAAGACCGCCCTCTCGAATATCGATTCCAGCGGACGCCACCTGCTTGATCTCATCAACGATATTCTGGATGTCTCCAAGATCGAAGCCGGAAAACTCGAATTGCAATTGGAGCAATGTTCCCTTGGGGATATCTGCCAGAGCAGCATCCAGATCACAAAAGGGATCGCCATGCAAAAGCATCAAGTCGTACGCTTCGCCATGAGGCCCGCCAGCATTAATGTGCATGGCGATACCCGCCGCTTGAAACAAGTGCTGGTGAACCTGCTCAGCAATGCGGTGAAGTTTACACCCAAGGGCGGTGAACTTGGTTTGGATGTCTCTGCGAGCGGGTTGGAAAATATTGTGTACATCACTGTTTGGGATAAGGGGATTGGCATATCCCCTGGAGACTTGAAAAATATTTTCCAGCCATTTGTCCAGCTTGACAGCAGTCTTGCCAGACAGCAGGATGGCACGGGACTGGGTTTGGCTCTTGTGCAACAGCTTGTGGATATGCATGGAGGACACATTCAGGTTGAAAGTTCTCCTGAAAAAGGGAGTCGCTTTACCGTGGTGCTGCCCTGTCTCCCGTTCGACTCTGCAAAAAGCTCCAGCGAGAATATTCAACAATCGGATTTCCACCTGGCCCTGATCATCGGAGACTATCCTGCGCATACAGATCAGATTGCACATTGTTCCAAGGCGCTTGGCATCGTGTCTTTTCCCTCCAGTGGAATGGAGGCCATTGAGCGCGCAGGCATACTAAAACCCGATATTGTTTTTCTTGATTTTCCCCTGAGCGAAGTTTCTGCATGGGATGTGCTGCGCCAGCTAAAATCCAATGAGAGTACGCAACATATCCCCGTCGTTGTTTGTTCAGGGGATAAGGACAGGCAAGTGGTTGAGACACTTCAAGCGGAAGGGTACCTAAACCAGTCATTTACGATTTCTGAAATGAGCGCGGTTCTTGAGAATGTCCAAAGCCTGAAAAAGACGGATATGCTTCCTCAATTCCCGGTTGCCACTGTGATGATCGTGGATGATAACGAGTTGAACACCACCGCGCTGTCTGAATACCTTCTGGCTCAAAACTATAATGTGGTTTCAACGTCGGGCGGTATAGATTTTCTCTCCCGCGTGAGTCAGGTGCAGCCTGATATTGTCCTGATGGATATTCAAATGCCCGAGATGGATGGATTGGAAACAACGCGCCGCTTGCGTTCCCTGCCAGACCAGCATCTGGCGTCTGTACCTGTCATTGCGATCACCGCGCTTGCCATGCCGGGAGACCGTGAGCGTTGTATCAACATGGGCGTCAATGAATACATGAGCAAGCCCATTTCCCTGTGGGATTTGAAGGATTTGATTCAAAAGATGCTGGAGAAAAAAGCCGCGAAATGAAAGAGGCAAAACACCAGAAAACCCTCCCGTGTGAGGCGGGTTTTCTGGTGTTCATATCCTCCCAACATAAACAAATTAAAATTCCGGAGCGCTGTTAAGAACTATTGGGATTTTCTGTCAATTGATTCAAGGTTGCGGATCGGTATGGTGGTATCTGCGCTTTGAGGTCCGCTTCGCCAATCCCGAACATATGATTTCCTGGCGTTTCGAAAAGTTGTTGGAAAATATGACCAACGGCATATGAAAGCCTGATACAACCGCCTCAGGCGCGCCGCTTTCGTGCGATTGTGTGTTCCACCTTTTCTTCCGGTCCAGCCCATCTTCCCCCACGTAAAACACCTCATCCTGCAAAGCAGAAATATTCGACGCCGAAATCTGAGCCGTGATCATAACTCGAACTCAACCGTCAACAAATCGCTTTTCTCCTCCGCTATCCATCGCACTTGCGTTCCAGACCTGCGCAGGCACGCTCTCATCACTGAACTGCATGTAACCCCAGGCGATCTCAGTATCCATCAACGCCTGCACTTCGGAGAGACGCAATCTCTGCATCCATGCCAGGCTTCCATTCGATCCCGGTTCCAAGGCTGTGAATGTAGGCGTGCCCTGGCGCCATGCGATCTGCTTTGGTCAATGATATTTTCTTTGCCATGTTTTTCTCCTTTTTGTTTGTCCTGTTTATGTACTTCACCACAAAGTTCACGAAGGGTCACAAAGGTTTCCTTCGTGTACCTTTGTGTTGTTTCGACAGGCTCAACCCATCGCCTTCGTGGTTGATGGGTTACTTCATGCTCTTGAAGATGGAAGCCAGGCGCTGCTCGACCACCGCCCAACTCCCGCGTCCATATAGATCGTTCATCTTGTTTTCACCACATCCCATGCGGAAGAATATTCCAAAGGTCACCACGCCAGTCCTGCGCACCTCCTTCAAAACCCGCGCGGTTCGGGGAGGGAAACAAATTTAGGAAGAGCGTCCATAAGAAACACTCCTTTTAGTTACTGACAACAAAAACATTTAATTTAGAACACAATCACCCTCAAGCAATATACTTGAGGGTGATTGTGGACGCCTTTTCGGGTAAGGCAATGGAACTGTGTCGGGGTGGAGAGATTTGAACTCTCGACCTCACGGACCCGAACCGTGCGCTCTACCGGTCTGAGCCACACCCCGGACGGAGTGCATTATACCATTATGATTTGTTTTGGCAGGGTGAAATTTGCCATTAATCAGGTTATGCCAAAACTCACCTGGTTCGGATTCACCAGCAGCATGGGCACACGCACATTGAATTGCGGCAGATAGGGGTTAGTGATTTCGGCTTCATAAAGGGACATCCATGATGCGCGCATCACATCCAGGCTTGTGGCAACATCGGTCTGCATTGAAATGCGTATCTTGCCTTTCAGTAAAAAAGAGCCGATCATCACATCCAGCAATTGCATCATACGATTCGCTTCGCCCGCGTCATAGTCCAGCGGATCCTGGGCGGGCGGCGCAAGATGAAATGCCACCACCTGCACGATTGGAATGAACATCTCGGAAAACGAAAATGTCTTTGGCGCAGAGCCTAAAAAGGAGATCACTTGGGGCTTATAAAGGTGAATATAATTCGGGACACCCTGCGTTCGCAGCCAGATGCTCACACGCGCATTCTCCTTTGCCACCACCTCCCCGCGCGCCAGCATGGTGTTGGTATACACCATCACTGTTGCGATCTTTTCATCAGATGCAAGTTCCTTCATGTTTTACTCCTTTAACCACAGCCTTATTTTTCTTCAAAATGAACGGCAATGCCGGTCAAATTATACAACACCCTTCCACCCGTCTGCATGAACGTTTATACTCCACCCATCACTTTTCAAATATGACACTTGACATGCCAAACATCAAACACTGGAATATCCCGCCTCATATCACACCCGAAGCTGATTCTGCTTTATATAAATTTCCCCCCATCCTGAGACAGGTCCTCTTCAACCGCGGCTACGCAACAGACGCCGAGGCACGCGCATATCTCAACGCCAAACCCGACTTTGACACCGATCCATTTCAAATGACAGGGATGCGCACAGCAGTTGACCGGATCCGAACCGCCATTCAAAACAACCAGCCCATCGCCATTTACGGTGATTATGATGTGGACGGAGTCACCTCAACCGCATTGCTCGTGGAAACATTGACTTACTTCAATGCCAATGTGCGCGGCTACATCCCAAATCGTTTCGAGGAAGGGTACGGACTCAACAACGAAGCGATGGATAAGCTCAAAGCGGATGGCGTCCAACTGGTCATCACCGTGGACTGCGGTATTCGCTCGCCAAACGAAGCGCTTCACGCCCGAGCCCTCGGCTTGGACCTCATTATCAGCGACCACCACCACCCTGCCGAAGGTGATTTGCCTGCCGCGTTCGCGGTCATTAATCCCAAACAACCTGGCGATCAATATCCCGACAAGGACCTGGCTGGCGTGGGAATTGCATACAAGATTGCTGAAGCATTATTGAGTGACAAGGAAGTAACGAGTAATGAGGCGCAAGGGAATTCGTCGCTGCTCAACTCGTTACTGGACCTGGTTGCCCTCGGCACAGTTGCAGACCTCGCGCCGCTTGTGGGCGAGAATCGCATTCTTGTCCGCAAGGGTCTGAGACAAATGAAGCAAACGACGCGGCAGGGATTATTCTCACTTGCGGCAGTATCAGATATAAAATTGGCAAAAGTGGACGCTGGGAATATTGGCTTTTCTTTGGGACCACGCTTGAACGCCGCAGGCAGGTTGAAAGAAGCGCTCGCGGCATACGAATTGCTGATCACAAAAGACCCCTCCCGCGCCGGGCAGCTTGCGCAGGAACTCAATGTCCAAAACCGCGAACGGCAAAGTATTACACGTGAGATGCAGGCACAGGCTGAAACCATTGCCCTCGCTGACGACCCCAATGCCTATCTGCTCTTTGCCGCGCGCGAAGACTTCAACTCAGGCGTCATCGGACTCGCCGCCTCACGCCTGACAGATACATACTACCGCCCTGCGATTGTTGCATCAAAAGGTGAAGAGGAAACACGCGGGTCATGCCGCTCCATTCCAGAGTTCCACATCACCGATGCGCTGGATCAATGCGCTGACCTGCTCGTGCGTCACGGAGGCCACGCGGCGGCGGCGGGATTCACCGTCAGGAACGAGAATCTGTCGGCGTTGGTAACGCGTCTAAAATCCATCGCGGCGGAAAAACTGTCGAACGCAGACCTCAAGCCCACAGTTACGGCAGATGCGGAAGTTTCCCTCGTGGATGTCCGCCCGGAGTTATTCGAAAAATGTTTGAAATATCTCGAACCAACAGGGTATGGAAATCCTCATGCGGCTTTTGTGGCGCGCAATGTTAAAGTAAAAAACGCGCGCGCCATCGGTGCGGATGCAAAACATCTGAAACTAGCGCTTGAAGATGATGACGGTTATACCCATGATGCAATTGGCTTCAGGCTCGGCGAGTGGCAAAAGAAAATGCCGCCGCGTGTGGATATTCTATTCACGTATGAAGTGAATGAATACAACGGGCGCATTGGGTATCAGTTGAATTTGAAGGATATCAAAGAGACAGGCGCGTCGGGTTAATTCCGCCGTCATTTTGTTAAATAACGCTCCGCGGGTTTGAGTAAAAACCCGCGGAGCGTTTTACATTCTCACCCTTTTTGCACAGGTAATTTCGCGCTCTTCCATGCAGCCATGCCGCCCTGCATATCGAACACGGTATAACCTTCTTTTGCCAATATCTTTACGGCAGACCTACTGCGACTCCCTGAAGCGCAAACACAAACGATCTCGCGTCCTTTCGGGAGTTCCTTGATGTGTTTATAAAGTTCGCCAAGAGGGATCAACTTCGCGCCCGCAATATGAGACTGCCGGAATTCCTCCGGCTGACGCACATCAATAACCAATGGATGTTTTCCGAATTTCATTTTTTCACTCAATTCAGTTGCAGTGAGTTTGGGGATTGGGGGACCAAACAGGTTGGAAAGGAAGCTCATTATTTTTTTCTCCGATATGGTATGTGGGTTTATTTTGTTTTCGTTTATAACCCGGTTGTCAATTTTACTATATTGCGGAATCGGCAATTTGGCTTATGAACCCCAGCGGGGTTGGTAATCACAATAATCATTGTCGGTTAAGCGGCGCAAGTCAGTGCCGTCTGTGCGGATGATATATATCTCGCATCCATTATCTTCGCCATAGTGGTCAAAATAGGAGGTAAAGGTTATCCACTGGCCGTCAGGTGAAAAGGACGGTCCTTGTGAATTTCCACCCAGAGGAGAAAGCACGCGCGCATTTAAACCATCGGCAGTCATTATGTACACTTCATGCTTCCACGGCTCACCGGAATATGTGACGATAAATTGACCGTCTGGCGACCAGTCGCTTCGGCCACGGATGGCAGGCAGGCTGCTGACCCGGTGCAGTTCCTTGCCGTTGACACGCATACGGAATAGCTGAATTGCGCCATCCATGTCGGAGGCAAACAAAACAGTATCCCCATCCGGCGACCAGGTTGGGTCCCAGCCTTCGACTCGGGAAATCTTATCGGCGTTCTTACCGTCACGGTCCATCATCCAAATGACGTTTTTGTTGGTATTCGCCGAAGAGGTTTTAAAGATGATGCGTTTGCCATCCGGCGAAATCTCCGGCGCGTTGAGGTTGCCGAGTCTATTTGTCAACTGCACAACAGCGCCCGTGGCAAGATTCAATTCATAGATTTCATAGATGTTCGCTTCGCGAAAAGCGGCGTAGACCACGCTCTTCCCATCGGGGGATAAAGATGGATAGTAATGTTGTTTGTTGTCGTCCGTTGTGAGGCGGCGGAA
>DYDH01000019.1:15501-35710 GCA_020717985.1 Herpetosiphon sp.
GTTACTGGCTTGCGCTTTAAATATTTGACAGGTGTAAACGATCTTTCCCTTTGGCTGATCGGTGGATGATGAAGTGGCAACCGTCATTGTGGACGGAATGGGCGTGGATAAAAACACGGGTGTGCCCATTTGCGCCGGGTTCGTGGTCGCCGCAGGAGTCCCTGCCAGCGGAGTGGATGCCGATAGCGTGGCAAACAGGTTAGTCGTTGGGGTTGATGCGGACATCCCCATATTGCAGGCCAGGAGCAGGGGAAGAACAATTCCGCCCCAGAAATAGATTTTTTTATTCATTGGAAAATACCTCTGCCGTAATTATACAATGCCCTGAATAACAATTTCCCCGTTAACTACGCAAGTCACGTTTCAACCGTGACTTGCGTAAAATCGTGATTATTGTCCCGCTTGCAAAAAGTCCCAGCCGCTTTTTTCAAAATACATCGTCAAAAATTTATTGCGTTCGGCTTCTGTCATGTAACGCGGACGGGCGTAATCTGTCAGCCGCGTCGAGATCAATTCCACGCCCAGGTAACGCCCGTCATAAAAGACATGGCGGTCAATGAATTCATTCTCTGTAAGGTGCGGGCCTCTTGAGGACATCTGATCGAAGAACAAGTTACCCAATCCATAATGGATAAACGCGCCGTTATAGAATTCCATCACTTGCGGCACATGCGCCTGGCTGCCGCTGACGATCACAGCGCCTGCATCTGCCATCCTGCGAAAATCCAGCATCTGCTGCGGACGGGCTTCGGGGGTATCAAACTCATGGTATTGATACGTGGAAATCGGCATATAGCCCTGCGAACGATAATAAGCGATCTGCTCGGTCATGTACGGAAAGTCACACGGTACTGCGCCTGGAATGGTGTCTGTTGCGCTGGCATAGATCGTCTTGTAATTACAACCAATGAACATGATCTTATTGCCGTTCACTTCCATCAATAAAGGTTTGCGGCCATCTTCCACGTTATAACCGCCGCCGTAATACGGAAGGTTATTTTTCTTGTAAATATCAAGCGTTTCGTACATGGCGGTTGCCTGGTAATCGGCGAAATGATCGCCCGAAAGTTCCATAACATCTGTACCCATGTCGGTAATGAGTTCCATATAACGCGGAGCACTGCAAAACACCTGTTTTTCCTGGTTTGGGTCAGGCTGTGGACAACCAGTAAAAAATGGGACTTCGTTGTTGATATGGGTAATATCTGCCTCGCGTAATAGGTCACGAATCACTTCGCCCGGATACAGGACACCTTTTGTATTCATGGTTTTTGCAGTTGCGCGCACCAGTGCGGTAACTCCGGTCATGATAACGGTTGTCATTTTATTCGGGTCGCGGTTCTGGAAGGAGAAATCCAGTCCACTGGGAACCTGGCATTGATCCACGCACATCAAGCGATAGTTCACAGTCAGCGGGTAAACGACCGGGTCAAATTTTTTTTGGATCGGCGATTGACCGTCAATCATCAAAACCTTCCACCTGGGTTCGATCTGTTCAAATGGAATGATCGCCCATGAGGGCATTTGATTCCACGCTGTATCCATTAATTGATCTGCCGTCACAACCCGCACAGAGCCTTCCGCAGGAGCCCCCCACAGCGCCGTAAACGTCATCAGCGTGGATTCTTCCATCAGAAGCGGAATGCCCGCAAAGGGTCCGAACGAAGAACCGCTCCAACTGGCAAGCAATTCCTGCGATGCTACATCATCAATCAGGGTCGGGAAAGGCGCAACGAGCGCGTACGTCCAGTTGGAAACGTGCATGGCGCCTTCGGCGGTCTGTGCCACATCAATATATAAATTGGCAGAGGCTTGTTCGGCGGCCAATATTTGAAATCCCCAACTTTGGAATTTATCGCGCAAAATTTTCGGAACAGCCGGGCTTGCCCATACCTGCGCTGCATTCAACACAACCGGGGTAGGCACGGCAGTCGGAGGCATGGGTGTGATGGTTGGCGCAAGCGTGGGAATCTGAACAGGAGTGGCCGAGGGGGTTGGCACGCTAAAAGTAGGCGGCGGGGGCGGCGCGCCCCATAGGGAAGGCTGGCAGGCAACAAGGGAAAGAATGCTGATAAAAAGAAAACCAAAGCGCGTGACCTTATGTCTGCGTCGCTTTAGTTTATGTATATAGAGAAATGTCATTTTGGGCGCGAGGGTATATATAAAATAATTTTCGATGAGTTCAAAAATAATAATGCGGGGCGTCTTCATGCCTCGCATTATATGAAGATAGTATTGTTTGATTCAAAATAACTTCAATACAGTTTTATTAATTATGAAGTTGCAACGAACGACAATTTATTAAGTGAAAAACTTTTTAACGCATCTTCGTCAATGGTCATTCCAAGTCCCACGCCGCGCGGAACATCAATGGTTGAATCTGAATTCAACATAAAACGCTCATTGGTAATGTCGCGCGCATAATAACGATCCGATGCGGAAATATCGCCAGGTAAAATAAAGTTTGGCAGGGTTGCCAATGCAACGTTCGATGCGCGCCCGATGCCTGTTTCCAACATGCCGCCGCACCAAACAGGCATGGAAACTGCCAGGCAAAGATCATGCACCATTACAGCCTGACTCAATCCGCCCAGCCTGCCCGCTTTGATGTTGATCACACGACAGGCATTCATCTCGATTGCATAACGCGCGTGACGCGGCGAGACGATGCTTTCATCGAGGCAGATCGGCGTTTCGAATTGTTCCTGCAATTTGTGATGGTCCCAAATATCATCTTCAAACAAAGGCTGTTCGATCAACAATAAATTCAATTTATCGAGCGGCTTGAGTATCTGCGCATCGTCCAATGAATATGCTGAGTTTGCATCCACCTGTAAACGCAGGTTTGAAAATTCCCTGCGAACGGCAGACGCATCCTCGACATCCCTGCCCGGTTTAATCTTGATCTTGACCCGCGCATAGCCCTGATTAACATATCCCGCCACGCTTCGCACCAAGCCCTGAGTTGATTCCTGTATCCCGATCGAGACTCCCACCTCGACCTTTTCACGCACGCCTCCCAGCAATTCTCGCAGGGATTTTCCGGCTCGTTTTCCAAGCAGATCCCACAACGCCATTTCAACGCCGGCCTTTGCAAGGTAATGACCACGAATGCCAGAGACAAGGGATTGAAAATCTGCGGCATCTTTTACATCCCTGCCAAGCATCAAGGGAGTGACAAAATCCTTGAGGATGTGAATGACGGTGCCGGTGGTCTCATAGTTGTAGCCCGGGTCACGGGTGGCAACACATTCGCCATATCCCGTAAGACCTTCGGATCTAATTTCCACCAAAACACATTCGCGGTCTGTCTCACGCCCAAAGGAAGTTTCAAACGGTGAGACAAGCGGCATACTTAAATGATAAAGCGTAATGGAATCTATTTTCATTGGGAAGGGTCAACCTTTACATCTGTCTGCTCGTCGCCTATTTTCAAGCCGCGCAAGGCATCATCCAAACTGGTGGACTCCAAACGCATGCCTGGCGCGGGCGTGCCGCAATACGGGCAAATATTCCAGGGGAGTTCCATGAACTTTGAACAATTTTGGCAAGCTTTCTTTAACTTGGTGTGACAATTCGGACAGATTTGCCAGTCTTCTTTCACGCGCCGTTCACAACCCGGGCAAAGCGGAAGGTCTTCCAATGCTTGAAGCAAGGCTTCCTCTTCCAATGTGCGCTGATATTCCTCCTCCAAAGTACGCGGCGGGCGCAGGATAAGATAAACCAGCACACCGGGCAGGTTCAGAACTGCCGCAAGCAAGGCTGCAAGCGTTTGGACCAATGGATCACGAGCGCGCGCGCGAATATCGCGATACGTCCACACGACCAGGCTGATCCACAACGCGGCGAGAAATGCGCCGCCAAAGGCGGTCAGCACGAGTGTTAAACTACTTAGAAAAACTGGGTCAAATGTCATAAGAACTCCGGAAAATACATCTGCGATTTATTTTAATCCATTATCCAAGTTGAGACCTGGCAGGTTTTGAGAAACCTATCAGGTCTTTTCCGATTATGGAGTTTGAAAATTGAAATGCCAGTCTGTCCCATCCTGGGTATAGGTGGAAGTGACTCCCATCACTTCATAGAATGTACGCCCGGGGCGCAGGTAAATGGGATTGCCTGTCAACGTGGTGAGTAGAAGGGGTTGGTTTTCGTCTGTGCGATTCCAAATGGCGGGGGTCGCCACCCCATCGCGGAATACGTAAGCGTTCCCGGAAGCAAGCAAATCAATGTGATAAACCTCATCATGCGCATCATATTGATTTCCAAAAGTATACGGCGCGAACAATACAACAACGTTATCCGCTGTCACTGGCAGCCCTGTCTGGGCATCTGAAAGAGGCGCGTACGCTTCACGTTTTCTAGCGACCATGTCATTTGCCTCTTGATAACGAAAGTATTTATGTGTGGCGGCGTCATAGTTCCAATAGTTATAACTGTAATTGGAAAAAAAAGAGAAAATCCGGGTGGCGGCCAAACCGCCTTCCATAGCCTGTTCTGTGAAAAAGCCGCCGCGCAAGGACTGCTTTGAATTGTCAACCCCATTCCTTATCGCGCAAGCCGCCCACTTGGTTGTATTAAAGAAGGCATTATTATAGCTATCGCGCCTTTCGGGTCCAATCACAACAGGCGGACATACGCTATTGTTGCTATACACGATCACAAGAAAATCATTCAAAGTGCTATTCTCAAGGTATGAAAGCTCACGCGGGTCGGCGCCCTTGAAGACAAGGAATGCATTGTACATGCGCGCAACATGCTCGTCAAAATACCGCCCCGAACGCACAGGTCCAACCATCGTCGAATCGTTGCCATACAACACGGCAATAAATCGTGTATCGCCCCATTCGATATAATACTCATAGACCACGTCCGCCAGTGTCAATCCGGATTGCGGGCGGATATAATCTGGTGAGTTCGCAACTTTGATCACCATTGGTCTGCGTTCGAGCAGTGACGGGTCACTCACGGGCAAACCTGTCAGTGGGTTATTGATATTAAGCTGGCTAAAATCTGAAACACTCCCACCGGGCGGCGGAACGACCATCACAGGCGTTGGCAGATTTTCAACCACAACATACTTTGTCGGGTAGGGAGTGTACGTCGGCTCAACCTGCGGCGTCATTGGTTGGAGTGCAGGATTCACCGGGGCATCGGGCTGGGGTTGAAAAGGCGTCAACGTAGGATTAACTGCCACGCTCTGCGTCACCGAAACAAGCTCCGGGTCAGGCAGGGAAGCGCAGGAAACAAATAACAAGGCTGATAAAATCCAAAAAATGCTCTTGATGTATAGTCGAAATGTCATGTCTGTGATTGTACCAAAAGCAAAAAGCCAAAGTGCCATGGCAATAAAACTGATACAATTGTTTTTCCCATGTTGATTTTAATCTCCTGTTTACTCCTTTTTATAACAGCGCTGACATTGATGGTGTTGCAAGTGACCCAGCCGAACGTACGGTATGCGTGGCTCGTGGCAGTGGGCGGCGCACTGCTGGCGCTGGTGAGCGTGCTCATCTGGCTAGCGCAAATGCCGTTCGACCTTACCCTGCCCGCATGGCAGCCACGCACCGTATTCGTCAATCCGATCCTGTTTCGCGCGGACAAACTCTCTTGGCCGCTTGCTTTGAGCATTACGGCGCTCACCTTAACGATCCTGCTGACGGCCATAACACGTTCGGCCATCACAAATTCCTTTACCTGGGCTGGCACGCTGGCACTGGGCGGCATTGGGTTATTGGCAGTTACGGCAAATAATCCGCTCACTTTGTTATTGGTATGGGGCGCGCTGGACATGACCGAACTGATTACACAATTACGATCAGTCAACGGACCGACAAACAATGAAAAAATTGTCATCTCTTTTTCCACGCGCGCGCTTGGCATTGGCTTATTGCTATGGGCGAACATTGTCAGCATTGCCCAGGGAAATACATTTGATTTTCAATCCATCGCACCGGCTTCAGGTTTATATCTTGTAGCGGCAGCGGGTCTGCGCCTGGGCGTGCTGCCCCTGCATTTGCCATATTCATCAGAATCCATATTGAGACGCGGCATTGGCACATCGCTTCGTTTGATCTCGGCAGTATCAAGCCTTGTGTTATTGGCGCATGTCCCTGTTGGAAGTTTGACCTCTGCACTCACTCCATTTTTGCTGGGGCTTGCCACCATTGCCGCGCTGTATGGCGGCTGGATGTGGTTACGCGCACCAGACGAATTAACTGGCCGCCCCTATTGGATCATCAGTTTAGCCGCGCTTTCGGTCATCTCTGCGCTCAGCGGCAACCCGCTTGGCGCAGTGGCTTGGGGTTGTGCCCTTATTCTTGTTGGAGGCGCGCTGTTTCTGGCTTCGGTTCAACAAACCTGGTTGAACCGCGTACTGCTCGTCGGGATGTGGAGTCTTTCGTCGCTGCCTTTTTCCCTCACTGCCAGCGCATGGCTTGGTAATTTGGGTTTCTTCATCCCCTTTGTCATCGCGGCACAAGCCTTGCTGATGGCTGGATTTGTACGCCATGCACTCCGTTCCGCCGGGCGTACAACACTGGACGCACAACCAGGCTGGGCTAATAAAATTTATCCCGCTGGAATTATTTTATTGATTGCCTTTCAACTTTTACTGGGATTGGTCGGATGGGACGGCGCACGTCTGACTGGCGCATGGTTGCAAGCCCTGCTCACTTCACTCTTAGCCCTTGGGTTGGTCTGGGCGACGCCGCGTTTTCGCGTCCTCAACCCGATCCGCGCACATTGGATTGGTCCCGCAACATCAGGCATATCCAGCATTTACAGCGGATTGTGGGTTATATACCGCATTCTGGGAAGAATCAGCCAGTCCATCACTGCAACCCTCGAAGGAGAAGGCGGCATCATGTGGACATTGCTCTTTTTGGCGCTCTTTATCTCATTACTAACACAAGGGATTCCATAAAATGGCAATTGATATTATCTCCTGGATCGCAGTCGGAGTGGTGGTGGGGACATCCACTGCCATGCTAATCAACCGCGATTGGCGCTTAAGCCTCGGCGCACTGGCAGTGCAATATGTCGCCGCTTTCTGGCTGGTAACGCGCCACCTGCCCTTTGTGATGGGATCTGCAAAACTGATCACTGGCTGGATGGTGGTCGCCACACTTGGCATGACACGCCTCGGGTTACCCTCTGCAGAAGATGAAAAAGAAGATGCCTTTCTGCCCCGCGGACAATGGTTTCGTGTGGTTCTCATTTTCGTGGTCGTGCTTGTTGTTGTGGGGGCAACCCCGCGTATAGAATCTGCGATCCCGGGGCTTGGCTGGCAAGTGATTGCGGGAAGCCTGCTCCTGATCGGGGCGGGCGTTGTACATCTGGGTATAACTTCTGACACGTTAAATGTTATCCTTGGTTTGCTCACAATGTTGACAGGATTTGAAATCCTGTATGCTGCAATCGAAAGTTCGATCCTTGTAGCGGGATTACTGGCCGTCACCAATTTAGGGTTGGGTATTGCTGGATCATATTTGTTGATCGCAGGGACTACTCCAATTGAAATGGAGGACGAAGTATGAGCGCTCCCCTGATCTGGATATTCATCCCATTCGGTGTTGGATTTTTAACATTATTTTTCCTGCGCGCACGTTTTTCTCCACTAATCGGAGGAGCCGCATCAACGATCCTTGCGCTCGTCGCGCTGATCTTCCCCATTGATACCGCGCTTCTGCTTGGCTCGATCTCGATAAAAATTTCACCAGCCATTCAATTCTTTGGGCGCAGCTTTGTGCTCAACACGGCAGACGGCCCGCTGATCGCCATCATCTATGGTTTGGCCGCGTTATGGTTCTTTGGCACAGAGGCATCCGGTTCAGCCAATCGTTTTGTTTCACTGGGATTAATGATCATAGCGCTATTGACCGCCTCGATTGCAGTGGAGCCATTCCTGTTTGCCGCGCTTCTGCTGGACATGGCCGCGATGCTGGTGATCCCATTGCTTGTTCCTGTTTATCAAAAACCCGGGCGCGGCGTGATCCGTTTCCTCATCTATCAAACGTTTGCAATGCCATTCATCCTCTTTTCAGGGTGGATGCTCGCCGGCGTGGAAGCCAGTCCCGGCGCGATTGGCGCCACCACACAGGCAGGCACGATCCTTGGGCTGGGATTTGCTTTTCTGGTGGGTGTCTTCCCGCTCTACAACTGGATCCCCATGCTGATGGAGGAAGCCTCGCCATACGTAACAGGCTTCCTGCTCTGGACACTGCCCACATTCACAGTCATCTTCGCGCTCGGCTTTTTAGATCGGTACACCTGGTTACGCACTTCTCCGCAGCTTTCAAGCGCCATTCAATTCGCAGGGGTTTTCATGGTGGCAAGCGGCGGACTTTTTGCATCCCAGCAAAAACACATCGGGCGGATCATGGGCTATGCCGCGATCACAGAGACTGGCTTGCTCGTAATAGCCATGGGATTAAGGTCAGCAGAAGTGGTAAACACCACATTCCTGCTGCTCATTCCGCGCGGTTTGGAGCTGGCGGTCTGGGCTTTGGCGCTTTCCATTATCAAACGCAAAGCATATTCATTACGGTTTAGCGAAATCCAGGGACTGGCACGCAGGTATCCCATAGCCGTTGGTGCGCTCGTATTGGCACATCTTTCCATGACTGGTTTTCCATTGCTGGCAGGCTTTCCGCCTCGATTGGCATTATGGCAGGAACTGGCCGGGCAATCACTCGTAATTTCCTTCTGGGTGTTTGCCGGGTTGCTTGGATTACTGGTCGCCGCTATTCGAACGCTGGCTGTATTCGTGATGGCGGAGGAGAATACTGCCTGGGAGTTGAATGAATCCTGGGTGCAAATGACCATGCTTGGGCTGGGCGTGATCGGGCTCTTCATCCTCGGCATGTTTCCGCAAGTACTGCAGCCTTTTATCGTCAGCCTGCCTGCTTTGTTCGAGCATCTCGGTCAATAAAAGCGTTTTACGGGGCGTGCTATAATTTCATTCATCAATCCCCCTACAATTATCGGAGAACAACATGGAATTTGAACAAATCATCAAGCGACTCGATTGGCTGGAAAAGCAGCAACGTGAAAACAAGGATGCCATTTCCGCATTGAGTGAACATTTGAATTCCTTTGAAACCTCGGTCAATGCTGTTTCCAAGCAGATCAAGACTCTGAGCAAGCAAGTCACTGAAATTACGCCGGTTACCAAGCGTGTTGATCAATATGAAATGATGCTTACCAAACAGCGCAACGACATCATCAAGTTGATCGAAGAGAACGATAAGGCACACACACGCGCAGAAAAAGAGATCACCAAGCAATTCCAGCCAGAGTTGACCGAGATCAATAAAGTCCTCACTCAGCTCAAGACGACCACCACCACCAACATACAGGAAATCAAAAAGCAGCTCAAAGAGCGGACGGACGAAATCCAACGCATGTTGACCAACGTCAGCGATTTCAAAACGCACGTTGACCAGGCCACGCGTTCCAACGAAGACGTCCTTCATGCTTTGAAAGCAATGGATGAAACCCGCAAGAATGATCTGAAGCACATCACAGATATTCAAGGCGAGTTGACCGCCATCCGCAAGCGCGTTGATGAGAATCGCGAAAAACATACCATGACCGCCGACGGTCTGCGCAATATCGAAAGTCGTTTCACAGATTTGATCGCATCTGAACTGGGACGCAAGCAGGCACAAACGGCATTCCTCGAACAACAAGCCATCGCACAAATTGACCGCGACCATGCCTGGAAGGAATGGAAGGAAAAATATGACATTTTCCGTAAAGAATCGGCAAGCCTCGATGGTCATATACAAAGTCTGGATGAAGCCCTGCGCGGCGCGAAAAAGGCGCAGGAAACCTATCTGGAACTCAATACAAAACTGGAGCGCCGCATTAACGAAGTGACCGAAATGCAGAGACTCGCAGAAGACCGCATCAGACAGGAATGGGTCAGCTTCAAAGTGGACGACCAAAAACGCTGGACGGGTTACAGCCTTTCCAATGAAGAATCCTTCCGCGATATCCGCAAAGACCTGCAAAAAACAGATGAACGCATCACGCCATTGGACGATGTCACACAGGTTCTACAGGATCAAATGCATCAGGTCACCGACACCACAGAAAAAGAACTTCAGGAAATCATGAACGTTGTGCATGAATGGATGACCTCCTATCAACGTATCATGGGACATGGAAAGAAAACAACAAAATAGAATGTACCGTGTTGCGTGTTGCGTAACAGTCAAAACGGAACACGCAACACGGATTTCTCTCAACTCAGTTGGAATACACCCAAATAAAATCATGCGAGTCATCGGCACAGCAGGTCACGTAGATCACGGCAAATCCACACTTATTGCGGCGCTCACAGGCACACACCCTGACCGCCTAAAGGAAGAGCAAGCACGCGAGATGACCATCGAGCTTGGCTTCGGCTGGCTGACCCTGCCCAACGGCGAAGAAGTGGGCATTGTGGATGTTCCGGGTCACCGCGACTTCATCGAAAACATGCTGGCGGGCATCGGGGGAATTGATGCGGCGCTATTGGTCATTGCGGCAGATGAAGGCGTGATGCCGCAAACAAAAGAACACCTCGCGATTCTAGATTTATTGCAGATTCCCGCTGGATTGATCGTACTAACGAAGATAGACCTCGCAGCAGACTCAGGTTGGCTTGATCTGGTTGAAATGGACATTCGCGCCGCTGTGAGTGAGACCGTTTTACGAGATGCTCCCATAGTCCGAGTCTCCGCAAAAACCAAAACGGGACTCAAAGAACTAATCACCAATCTCCAAAACCTCCTTGAAAATAAACCAGAACGGCTCGACCTCAACCGTCCGCGCCTGCCGATTGACCGCGTATTCAGTATGAGTGGATTCGGCACGGTGGTCACTGGCACACTCAGCGACGGTCATCTCACCGTTGGCGATGAAGTGGAAATTCTGCCCAGCGGCTTGAAAGGCAGAATACGCGGACTCCAGACTCACAAGAAAAAAGAAGAGACGGCCATGCTCGGCTCGCGGACTGCCGTGAATATCTCAGGCATCAACACCGAATTGATCCAGCGCGGCGAAATGGTTGTGCATCCGAATCAATACCAGTCCACCCGAAGAATTGACGCGCGTTTTCGATTGCTCAAAGATGCATCCACATCCATCAAACATGGCGACGAAGTGAAGTTCTTTGTAGGCGCAAGCGAGACCATCGCCACCCTGCGCCTGCTTGGCACCGAAGAACTGCTCCCCGGCGAAGAAGGCTGGATTCAGCTTGAACTGCGCGAATCAGTGGTCACCGTGCGCGGAGATAAATATATCCTGCGCCGCCCATCTCCCAGTGAAACGCTCGGCGGCGGCACCATCATTGACCACCAACCCAAAGGCAGGCACAAGCGATTCAACAAAGACACGCTCAAGTCGCTTGAGTCACTCACGCAGGGGACACCCGCGGATATTTTATTTGAAGCCTCATTAGCCCTGAATACCGCGCCAATAAAAGAAATGGTCACGAAGTCGCGCCTTGAATCTTCCATTGCGGAAACCGCGCTCCAGGAAGTTATAAGCACCGGGCAACTCATTATTTTGGAGGGTGGCGCGCAAACGACTACAAGTAATTCCCTTGCCATTGCCCTGCCCCACTGGAACACGTTGAGTGGGAAAATTCTGCAAACCGTTGAAACGCATCACAAACAATTCCCATTAAGACGCGGAATTCCACGCGAAGAGTTGAAGAGCAAATTAAAACTAGCGCCACGTATTTTCAATGTCATCATTAACAGACTAATCACTAATCACCTAATTACCGACTACTCTATTTGGCTGGCGAAACCCGAACACGAGATAAATTTCAATGGGGCTGACCAGCTCAAAATTAAAGAATTGATGCGGAAGTTCGATCAAAATCCGTATGCCACGCCGAGCGTCAAGGAATGTCAAGGCGAAGTCGGCGAAGAAATCGTCAATGCGCTTGTCGAACTGGGCGAGTTGGTAACTGTCTCACAGGATGTCATCTTCCGCAAAAAAGATTATGACGCATTGGTCGAAAATATCCGCACCACGATCCAAAAAAATGGTTCGATCACATTAGCCGAGACTCGTGACACACTGGGTACAACCAGAAAATATGCGCAAGCCCTGCTCGAACACATGGACTCCATTGGCATCACCATACGAGACGATGATTTCAGAAAGTTGAAGAATCCATGACATTTTTCAAAAAAATATTCACTGCGCCAACTTTTGACGATGAAAATAAAACGCAGCAAGCTTATATGCTGCACATTATTCTGTGGACACTCGTCTGCGTTCCCATTCCATTTGTCATTTACACGCTTCTCGCAACTCCTGAAAATACAAACAGAACGCTATTGCAGACTGTGTTCGGAGAGGTAGTTAATATCTTTCTTCTGTTTATATTAAGCCGCGGATATTTGCGCGCGGCATCCATTATTCAAGTCAGCGCGTTTTGGTTTTTCTTTACCGCCACTGCAATCACTGGAGGCGGTGTGCAAGGCGAGTCCTACTTGTTGGGATACGGTTTGGTAATTGCCATTGCGGGGATATTGTTGGGTGGAACCGGCGCATCAATATTTACTTTTTTATCGCTTGCCTTAGGCGGCTGGATGGCATCCAGACAAATGATGGGAGAATTTAGTTTCGGTTTTGACAATCCCCCACTTACCACATGGGTGGTAAGTTTTGTGCTTTTTCCAGTGGGCGCGATACTTCAACATCTGGCATCCCGCGCAACAAGAATGGCATTGTCCCGTGCGCGGGCAAGCGAGGAAAAATATCGTCTAATCTCACAGGTCAGTTCAGATTACACCTTTGCCACGGAAGTACATAACGACGGAAGCGCGAGCTTAAGCTGGGTGGCAGGTGCATTCGAAAAAATGACCGGATTCACATTTGAAGAGTATGTGGCGGCAGGCGGATGGCTGGCTCACGTCCATCCCGATGATATCGAAAAAGATGCCGAAGACATGAAAAAACTACACATGAATCAGAATGTTATGAATTCCGACATCAGAACATTCACAAAAAGCGGGGAAATTCGCTGGGAGCGTATTTTTGCACACCCAGTTTGGAATGAAAAGGAAAACCTTCTTATGCGAATCGTGGGGGCGGTTCAGGACGTAACGGCACAAAAGCAATCCGAAGAAATGCTTAAAGAAACCCTCCTGCAGCAAACCGCCATTCTAAATGGCATTCCTGATATGGCATGGCTAAAAGATAAAAACAGCCGTTACGTTGCGGTAAATGAGCAGTTTGAAAAAACAACCGGGATGAAAATTGAGGAAATCATAGGCAAAAGCGATTTCGAGATCTGGCAGGAAAGTTTTGCGGAAAAATATCGCAATGATGATCTTGAAGTCATGCAAAGCGGTCAACGCAAATATCATATTGAAGAACTTCAGGTTGACAGTGCCGGCAGGGAATACTGGGTCGAAACTACAAAATCCCCCATCCTAAACTCAAGTGGAGAAGTGGTTGGTACCACAGGCATCGCCCGCGAGATCAGCGAGCGAAAAAAAGCGGAACTTGAACGCGAAGCCCTAATCACCGAACTGGAGGCAAAAAATGCGGAACTTGAAAGATATACCTACACAGTTTCGCATGATTTAAAGTCACCGCTCGTAACCATAAGAGGTTTTCTTGGTTACCTTGAAAAAGACGCCCTGGCGGGAAATACGCAAAAAATTAAAGATGATGTTAACCGCATTGAGAATGCAACCCAAAAAATGCAGACTCTGTTGAATGACCTGCTCGAACTTTCACGTATCGGACGCTTGATGAACCAACCCACCGATACACTTTTCACAGATATTGTGAAAGACGCAATAGAACTGGTGAGTGGTCAAATCGAGGCAAAACATGTGTTGATCGAAATCCAAAATACGCCAGCCATTGCACACGGTGACCGCACACGCTTGACCGAAGTTATCCAAAACCTGGTGGACAACGCCGTTAAATTCATGGGCGATCAACCCAAACCACACATCACAATTGGCACAATCGCAAATGAACAGGGTGAAACCGTCTTCTTCGTACATGATAATGGAATCGGCATTGACAGCCAATATCACGAGCGTATCTTTGCCTTGTTCAGCAAACTAAATGCGGAAACCGAAGGCACAGGCATTGGTCTGACATTGGTAAAGCGCATTATTGAAGTACATAAAGGGCGCATCTGGCTGGAATCAAAGCCTGGAAAAAGCACTACATTTTATTTCACATTGAATCAGACCTGATGGGTTTGGAAACCCGCCAGGTCTTAAGGAGAACCCATGTGCGGACGCTTTACACTTACTGTTGACCCCGCGGAATTACAGGATGCATTTGGCGATTTTATATTTCCGACTCAATTTGCGCCGCGTTATAACATTGCGCCAACGCAGCCTGTCCTCGCCATTCCAAACGACGGCAAAAACAAGGCTGATTTTTTCCTATGGGGATTAATCCCTTCATGGTCAAAAGACCCGTCCATCGCACACAAACTCATCAACGCACGCGGAGAAACTGTCGCAGAAAAGCCATCCTTTCGCGGCGGCTTCAAATACAAACGCTGTCTCATCCTTGCGGATGGATTTTATGAATGGAAAACTGAAACGGGACAGAAAACAAAAACGCCATACTTTATCCACATGAAAGACCGCAAGCCTTTTGCCTTTGCAGGTTTGTGGGATGAATGGCACTCACCCGATGGCGGCACGCTCCGCACCTGTACCATCATCACCACCACGCCCAATAAAATGATGTCTGCCCTGCATAATCGAATGCCCGTGATTTTGGATAAGGGAAATTATACGGATTGGATTAACCCCACGCCTCAACGCCCCGAAAGCTTGATCCACCTCATCCAGCCTTTTCCAGCTGACAGAATGTCCGCGTACCCTGTTTCGCCATTGGTCAACATTCCCGCCAACGACCGCATTGAACTGATTGCGCCGACGTAACACGCAACGCTTGATGCGTGTTGCGTGTTACGTAAACTTCTCCAAATGAATTCCATCTCCCAACGTTTTCCCGCACTTGCCTCACGCGATTTCGCCATCTTCTGGGTGGGACATTTATTCTCGTTGATCGGCACATCCATGCAAAACACAGCCCTGCCCCTGCTGGCTTACCGCCTCAGCGGACGCCCTTTTGATCTGGGGCTGATCGGCTTTGCAGTGACCTTGCCCACTTTTTTTCTTGCCATACCCGGCGGCGTGCTGGTGGAACATGTGGATAAACGCAAAGCCATCATCTTCCTGCAAACCATCATGATGCTGGATACGTTTATACTTGCACTCCTGACCTTGAGCGAAACAATCCAGATATGGCATATCGTCGTCACATCCCTCATCCTCGGCATTGCATCTGCATTTGAGATCACGGCGCGTCAAGCCATGTTGATCGAGTTGGTGGGACGTAAAGCCCTGCCAAATGCCATTGCCATGCAGTCCACCGCCTTCAACCTATCGCGCGTGCTTGGACCTGCGTTAATTGTGCCCATTTTTTTATTGTTCTCGAAAAATAGCGAGGGATGGGTATTTCTTTTGAACGGCATCAGTTTTTTCACGATTATCATTGGATTGTTGTTTGTGCGCACGATTTATAAAACGCCCATTGAACCACGCACTCGTTCCATGACAGTTGAATTGCGGGAGGGAACACAATATCTCATCAATAACCCCTCAGTCGGCTTGCTAATCATCATCGCTGCGACACTGGGCATATTCGCATTTCCCATCATACAACAACTACCCGTAATTTCCAAAGACCTGCTTGGGCAATTGGGAGATACTAAAGTCATTGTGGATATGCGTAATAGTTTCCTGTACACAGCGCAGGGAGTGGGCGCATTAGTCGCGGCATTCTCAATTGCGATGAACAACAGTTCACGCCGCCGCGGACTTCGTCTCATTTTGGGAGAAGCCGCATTCATTCTCGGCATGATATCCATTCCCCTCCTGCACTCCTTATGGGGCGCGGTAACCATCATTGCTTTCATGGGCTGGGGTTCGGTGACCCAACTTGCAACCATGAACACACTCATCCAAACACAAGTTCCCGATAATTTACGCGGACGTGTGTTCAGCATCTACCTTTGGGCATTACAGGGAATCACGCCATTCGGCAGCCTCCTGATCGGATGGATGACACAGAAATTCAGTCTTTCCACGACTGCCCTGCTTTGCGGATTGCTCTCGCTGGTCGTGATCGGCGGGATTCAACTCTTTCACCCCATTGCCCGCCAGGGGGCAAACAGTGGGTTAACACAGGATTAGCGTTTGGCACACAGCTTGACTTTGATTTTTTGCCCGTGTTATGATGAATAATATGCAAAATAATTTCAACGAAGAATCTCCTGTTTCCAGTGAAACAGATAAAAACAAAGGGCGGACCGACATTTCCGCCACCCCAGCAAGACAACCTGGTTGGATTGCGCGCTGGATGAACAGCCTCGTGCAAATGGGACTGGGCGAATCCCTTTTACGGATCGGGACAAACCTGTTTTCCATTGTTGCGATCATGGTCGTGATTCTGCTTGCGCAAGCCTATTACCGTCAGACGCCGGGACCGCTTTCAGTAAGCCGCGAACAGGACACAGGTCCCGTCCCGACCGCTGTGGTGGATATCAATTCAATGCCGGCGTTGGATATTCCGATCATCTCAGGCATCGCGCGGGCGGCGCAGCTTCATACAAATGTGCCATCGCGTCCGCGCCAGGACATATCAACATATGCCGTACAGGATGGGGATACGGTCTTTGGCATCGCGGAAAAATTTGGGCTTGAACCGCAAACAATTTTATGGGGTAATTACAATCTTTTGCTGGATGACCCTCATTCCCTAAAGCCCGGGCAGGAGTTAACGATCCTTCCTGTGAATGGCGTGTATTGGGAATGGTTGGGTGGAATTCCTTTTGGAGATTGGGCAAAATTCTATGGCGTTACAGCCGCGGACATTATCGAATTCCCCGGCAATAAGATTGACCCCAATACAGTTGGCGACTACAACAATGCAAATATTAAAACCGCTACATGGTTGATCATCCCAGGTGGTTCGAGAGAGTTTGTAAACTGGAGCGCCCCGCTTGGCGTAACCCGTGAAAATCCCGCTTCTGCGCGCGTGCTTGGACAGGGCGCATGTGAGGCGGTCAGCGGCGGCGCGGTTGGATATGGCACTTATGTTTACCCAACCAACAAGCATTATCTTTCGGGTTTCGATTATTCCGAAAAGACAAATCATCGCGGTATTGACCTGGCAGGCAGTGAAGGCGAAGGCGTGTACGCAACAGACGCCGGCGTGATCGTGTATTCCGGTTGGAACGATTATGGCTATGGCAATATGATCATGGTTGATCACGGAAATGGCTTTCAATCGTTATACGCCCACTTGAGCGCCATCTACCGAGGCTGTGGTCAAAGCGTTGGACAAGGCGAAGGAATTGGCGCCGTAGGCACAACCGGCCGCTCATCCGGTCCGCACTTGCATTTTGAAATCATGACCTCAACCTGGAAAGTGAATCCATGGGATTATTTGCCGCCGCCTTAAATGACTTGCAAAAGCATGAAGGCTATACTATAATGTCCGTCGCTTTCCCGGGTGCGAAGCTCAGTTGGTTGGGCGCATCCATCATACAGATAAGGTCTCATAGTTCAGTTGGTTAGAACATTCGGTTCACATCCGAAAGGTCACTGGTTCGAGCCCAGTTGAGACCACAAAAAATGACAGTCCGCCTATTACTGGCGGACTGTCATTTTTGACTTATTAGTAGACTCTATCGGTAATAAGAAAAACCGTCCCGAAGGTTGATATTTACTCTTTGACTTTCTTGAAAAAGCCTTCGGGACGGTTATTTCAGATAATGTCTATTCAATAAAAACCCCCAAATGATTCGCCACGGGTCGCTCGCGTAATGGAATATAACTGTCTATTGGGGAATTCAAGATTACAGGCTCGCCATTCTCTCCCTCAATCACCATGGTAGATGACCCTCCCCCGTCAAGACTCATGCCATAGAATACGCCAAGGTTTTGTAATAGTTTAGCCAGTTCGGCATAAGTTGCACCCTCGCTATAAAATGGCTGCCTGCCATCCACCACAACCAGATAGATAAACCGTCCATTTTGATTAATGCCGATCGCAGTACGCGGATCAATCTCTGTATCATCCAAATCAGGAAGGATATCACCGCCTTGTATTAACATGCGGTCGCCTGAAAGTGCGTGAAAAATTTTACTGGGGGGTCTGTTAAACGTAAGTTCGTTTCTACGGCTTATGTACAACGTTGGCTCAGGACGAATATCCTGCAATCCATCTGCATAGCGATCTCCATACGAAGCCGAAAAGCCATTGGGAGTGACGGACTCTCCCACATGCGGATAATAATCCACAAGACTGCGTGACCACCACGGATAGAATCCATCCCCATTGATGGCAACCTGCACGCCGAACTCTGCCAGGAATTGCGAGGTTGTACGCGCTTTGAGCGCGCCGCCAGCAACATCATCTGACGGTGTGACCACAAATTGCATTTTTCTGTCTTTCTTATCAATTACCAAAACATGCGCGATCATGGAATGTGGAAGATAGCGGACAATACGTTGATATGTCACACCGCCCATTATTTTTTCTTTTACAGGCACAGGCGCCGGGCGATCCCGACTGAATAGAAAATAACCGCCCGCCAAAAGTATCAGCCCAAACAAAATGAACAGCAAAAATCCAAAAAACTTTTTTGATCTCATTGTTTAATTTTAACGAAACAGGATGAATGAAAAATAAAAAGAGACAGACGATTGCCTGTCTCTTTCACTACGAAATCCCTACGTTGTTATACGGTTTCCTGCTCAGCCTTGCGCATGGACTGGAATGATGCAATTGCCACTTCCAGCATGGAATGATCGGGAGTGCGTGTGGTGAGGTGCTGCAGCGCTAAATTCGGCTTGATCAACATTTGAACGAACGGGCTGTCCAAATGATTTGCGGTCCAGCGGATGTATTCAATGGCAACACCTGCGAGAATGGGAATAAACAAGATGCGGGTGGCAAGCCGCCATACCATGGACATGGGTCCCAGCGCGGTGAAGACCAAAATGGAAAGCAAAACCAACGTCAGCAGGAATGCCGTTCCACAGCGCGTGTGTTCAATGGGATAGTTCGCCACAACTTCGGGAGTCAACTCTGCGCCTGCTTCAAAGGCGTTGATGGTCTTATGCTCGGCGCCGTGATACATGAAGAGGCGTTTTACATCAGGCATGAAACTGATCGCCCAGATATAACCGACCAGAAATAGCAAACGTAGAAGTCCCTCAACCAGGTTGTTGAGCCAGGCGCTCCAACCGAGATAATGTTCAGCCAGCCCGCCAATGCCCGCAGGGAGCAAAAAGAAGAGTCCAATGCCGAGGGTTAGTGACAGGCCCAGGGTCAGGTAAAGAGCCGGTCCTTCCAGTTTTTCATCCTCGCCTGTTTGGGTATTCGCAGAAATAGTCAGGGCGCTCATCCCCAATCCGAGGGCATCCCATAAAAGGATTGAACCGCGCAAAAACGGAATTTTAGTAATGCCCGAACGATAAACATTCGCGAGTTTTTCTGTATGGATTGCAATCGTGCCATCGGGCGCGCGCATGGCAATGGCGTATGCCTTTTGTCCGCGCATCATCACGCCTTCAATAACCGCTTGTCCGCCGTAAGTGATAATTCTATCTTCCATTTATTTACCTATAAGTCCTTTGTCATTATTTCTAGAGTCCGAAACTTTGCTGTCGATAAATGCAGGAGCAAGCTCCTGCATTCCAAAGTCACGCCTTCGCCAATGAAACAGTCACGTTGCAAACGTGACCTACTTCGAGAAATTGAAAAAGAAATGGATGAACGCATCCATGTTCTTGTGCCAGGTTGGCAGATGCATCCGTTCATTGGGCGAGTGAACATTGTCATCGGGCAAGCCGCCGCCGACGAGACCAGACTCAACGCCGCAAATATTTTGCAGCATGGCAACCACGCCAATCGAACCGCCTTCACGGCGATACAAAGGCGACTTACCCCAAACAGTTTCCATTGCTGCGGCCATAGCACGCACGCCGTTCGTATTAATATCGGTGATCGCCCACGGACTATCGTGCAGGGATTTCACTTCCCAAGTAATGGTCTTGGGCGCATTTTCTTCCATGTATTTCACCAACTGCTTTTGAACTTCAACAGGGTCCTGATCTGGCACGAGGCGGCAGGAAATCTTTGCCAT
>DYDH01000019.1:35716-35979 GCA_020717985.1 Herpetosiphon sp.
GGCGGGCAGGACTGTCTTCGAGCCGGGTCCAGTCCAGCCTGAAAGCAAGCCATTGATTTCAAGTGTGGGACGCGCGCCCGTGCGTAAAGCGGGCGTGTATTCTTTTTCACCCCACAAGGCAGGCACACCAGTTTGTTGCAAATAACTTTCCGGCGTGGTCGGAAGTTTAGCAGTCGCTTCGCGTTCCTGGTCGGTGACAGGGCGCACGGAATCATAGAAACCAGGTAAAGTCACTGTGCCATTGGCATCATGCATACCTGCGA
>DYDH01000508.1 GCA_020717985.1 Herpetosiphon sp.
GTTCCAACTCGGCATTCGATAGTTTCAATTCTTCGAGAGTATGGAGCAGTTGTTCCCTGGCCTGCCTGCGTTCGGTGATGTCGGCGAAGGTGACGATGATCTGTTGCAGCTTGCCATTCAGGTCTCGGTCTTGATAAGTATCACACTGCACCCAGGTCAGGTCTTTCCGGTCAGGACGGGAGATACCAAGGATCAGGTTCGAGAGCGATGTATCTGTGGACAGCGTTCGAGTGACGGGGTATTCCTCCAATGGCATTTGTGTCCCGTCTTCTCGAATGAAATGCCAGTCCGGGTCAATTGCTGTTTTACCCAGCATTTGGTCTGTGGTTAGCCCAAGCAGTTGCGACGCCTTTGAATTGGAAAATAATATACTGGTGTCGGGGGCGTGTGCCACCACTCCGATTTGTATACTCTCAACCAGGTCGCGGTATTTTTTTTCACTCTTCTGTAAGGTTTCTTCAGCCCGCCTGCGCTCGGTGATGTCATTGATGACAGCCAGAAATTGCGACTGCCCGCCCTGTTCGACCAATTGCAAATGTACATCCACAGGATAAAGACTGCCATCTGCCCGGCGGTGAACAGTCTCAAAGACAACGTTTTCCTTTTGTTTGAGCAGCAGGGGAGCAACCAGTTCCCTAAAGGAATCTTCTGTAAGTTCCGGCTTAATATCCAGGGGCGTGTCTGTGTATAGTTTTTCCAGGGGGTATCCCAGGTTTCGTTGAGCGCCATGATTTACATATTGGAATTGGAAGGTCTGCGCGTCAAAAATATAAATCTCATTCAGGCTTTTATCCAGGATGCTCCATAGCCGCGATCTTTCCTCCTCCGCCCGTTTGCGTTCGGTGATGTCCTCAGCGATTGCAAAAGCATGCGGCTCACCGTTCAATTCAATCCATTCTGCCCAAATCTGCATATCATGTAGCGCGCCGTCCCTGCTTTTTAATTGGAATTCAAAATTCTGCACCGATCCTTTTGTCTGAATATCCCTAAGCATTTGCGCGCGAAGTTGGATGTCCACCCATACATTCAATTCCGCTGCGCTGTGTCCAATGATTTCATCAGCATGAAACCCAATGAGCTTTTCGTAGGCGGCGTTTGTATTGGTATAGACTCCATCCTTGACCCGGCTGATTGTGATCGGCAACGGGCAGGAGCGAAAGAACGCACGGAGGCGAAATTCACTTTCACGCAGCTTTTCCTCCGTGCGTTTGCGCTCGGTGATGTCGAGGTGATGCCATAAACGGCCGTACTGTTTTCCGTTGATCGTAATCGGAATGAAATCCCGAATGTATGTCCGCCCGCCTGTGATGGCAATTTCTTCGTCTTTCAGGGGTTGTCCACTGGAGACTATTTCTTGAATGCGGGCAAGCGCGGCGGGCGGGTCGGCATAGACATTTGCGATCTTTTGAATGACTTCCGGCGCGTGCAACCCGAGCAGGTCTTGCGGTACATCATCGAGGTCGAAAAGGTCGCAGAACGCCTGGTTGGCAAATTCGACCTGACCATTATTGTCTACTACAAGAATACCGCCATACAGACTGGAAAGAATGATCTGAATGCGTTGGGCGGCGGTTTGTAATGCCTCTTCCGCCCGTTTGCGTTCGGTGATGTCGGTAT
>DYDH01000509.1 GCA_020717985.1 Herpetosiphon sp.
AATGTGAAGAATCGGAACAGCAAATAGGTTCTACTTCGTTGAATCTATTCATTTTATGTCATGCTTGTCCAAAACAATATTTTCAGAACGTATAAAATCGTTGATAACACAGCACCATCTTCTCCGTCAAAGGCGGATCCGCCTCTGGAGGAAAGTTGTCGCTTGAAGAGACTTCATCCTCTCCCTTGGGAGAGGAAATATTATTTTGGACACCAATGATTTTATGTTGAACATTTGTCGGCCATTCAATCGTCTAATAAAACAAGAACCGGGTTCTTGTTGCTGAATAATTTCAAATTAGTAGCCGTCAACTAATAAACTTTACAACTATTACGGATTTCTATATAGTTCTTGGGCATGGGAACAGAACACCAGCTCAAGGATCGATTGCTTAAATTGTGGCCGCATTTGAACGAACGCGCGCGACGCATGGTAGCTGCGGCAGAAGCGGATAATCTTGGCTACGGCGGCGTTTCGCTGGTCAGTCGTGCCTGTGGGTTGTCGCGGGTTACGATCAGCAAGGGAATCGCCGAATTGGATGCCGAGCCATTGGCGGCCGGACGCATACGGCGAACTGGTGGCGGGCGGTACCCGATAACGAAATATGATCCCGCCTTGCCGAGCGTATTGGAGACGATGGTGGAGCCTTTGGCGCGGGGCGATCCGGAATCGCCGTTGCGCTGGACATGTAAAAGCACAAGGCAGTTGGCGGCCGGCTTGACCGCGCATGGTCATCCGATCTGCCATGAAAAAGTTGCGCAACTTTTGCGCAGTATGAATTATAGCCTCCAGGCGAATCGGAAGACGGAAGAAGGCGCGGATCATCCGGACCGTGATGATCAATTCCGCCATATTAACACGCAGGTAACGCACGCGTTGCGCGCGAGGCGACCTGTCATTTCCGTGGATACGAAGAAGAAAGAATTGATCGGTAATTTTGAGAATAAAGGCCGCCAATGGCGCAAAACACGCACGCCGCAGCTGGTGCAAGGACACGATTTTCCGACACCATCGCTGCCACGCGCCTATCCTTATGGGATTTATGATTTGGGTCGTAATCAAGGCTTCGTCAATGTGGGCACCGATCATGATACCGGCGCTTTTGCGGTGGCTTCCATCCGGGGTTGGTGGCGACATGAAGGTTGGCGGCTTTATCCGCAAGCCCGGCAGATTATGATCACGGCGGATGGCGGGGGCAGCAATGGCTATCGGTTGCGTCTGTGGAAATTGGAATTGCAAAAGATGGCGGACGAAACCGGACTGGCGATCATGGTCTGTCACTTTCCCCCTGGCACCAGTAAATGGAACAAGGTGGAACACCGGCTGTTCTCTTTCATTTCCTCGAACTGGCGCGGCGAACCGCTGCGCGATTACGAAACGGTCGTGCGTTTGATTGCGAGTACGACCACGGCCCAAGGGCTGACAGTCACATGTCGTTTGGATCGACGCAAGTATCCCACGGGGCGAAGGGTTACGGACGAAGAATTTTCCACCGTAAATGTTAAAGCGATGACTTTTCATGGCGAATGGAATTATACGATTTATCCGAAAATTCAGAAATTATGAATTGTAAATGTTATTTATTGACAATTCCT
>DYDH01000179.1 GCA_020717985.1 Herpetosiphon sp.
GTCCCTCAGCGCCCACTAAATCCCGCGAAAGCGGGGTTTTTTATTTTCAGGCTCAAAATGTGGGGTTTGAGCGCCTTGTTTCATGCCGGGAATTTCTGTAAATTGCCCCCTGCCGCCAAATTTTCCTCATGCTATAATGCGAATTCTTAGCTCACTTCATTGACGGAGTTTTCCATGAAAAGTAAATCGCTCTCCGGCGTATTTGCCATCAGTTTCTTGACCGCGGGGCTTCTGTTTACAGCCATCTTCATTTTTCCTTACGAAATATTGAAAAGCATCGGAGACTTTCTTTCATCTGACAGGAATCTCGAATCGCTTACGCCGGGGCGGATCATAACCCTTAAGAGTTTCCTGCTGCCCCTTGGCATCTTCCTTGTATTAATGGGTTCGTTAATATGGATATGGCCGGAAAAAGCGCGGATATTGATCGAAAAAGGGGCGTCACAAATTCGTCAAATCAGGGAACGGGTATTGAAAGATGGGCGCATCTTATTAAACGATCTATGGAGGGGGCGTCCAGATCGAGCGGAAACGAGTAGCTTAATTGCAATTGTGCTGCTGGCAATAATGCTCAGGCTGATGATGATAACGCGCCCGGCGGAATACGATGAAGCCTATACATTTATTGCCTTTGCGCGCAAGTCCTTCCGGCAAATATTGATCGATTACAACGTTCCCAACAACCATATTTTCCACACTATTCTGGTTCGTCTTTCGTATCTTATGTTCGGCAGTGACCTTTGGCAGATTCGCCTGCCAACATTTTTGGCAAGCCTGTTATTGGTGATAAGCACGTACTTTTTGGGACGTAATTTATATAACCGGAAAAGCGGAATTATCAGCGCAATTCTGGCGGCGACTCTCCCCTCCCTGGTCGTGAAATCGGTCAGCGCGCGCGGATATATCATCGTAACATTAATGATGGTTGTGGCATTATTGGCAGGAAATTACGTCATCCAGAAGAAAAATATTGCCGGCTGGTTCATTCTGGCGTTATCGTGCGCAATTGGATTCTTCACAGTGCCTGTGATGATTTTCCCCTGCGGGTTTATATTTATCTGGCTTTTTAGCCTGGGACTTACCAAACAATACCATCAAGACTACGTGAATATATTCTCGTGGATGAAATATCTGTTCTGCACAGGCTTCCTTTTGATCTTCATGGTAATGCTTTTATATTTACCCGTTGTATTGAATATTAATACCGGGCGCACGCCCAATATCCATAATTTTTTATATCCAATACCTTTTGGAGAATACCTAGCCTCCGCCCCGACGGCGCTGGGCATCTTGATACTCGAATGGTTTTCGGGACTGAATGAACTTTTATTTTTTATTCTTATCGCGGGTTTTATACTTTCTTTGCTATTGAACAGGTCAATTTTAAAACAGCCCCTCCCAATGTCACTGATTTTGATCGTTTACATACTGGCGGCAATATTAATTATCAAACCGCCTTCGATCTTCCTGAGGATTTGGATTTGGATACTCCCGCTGCTTCTTATGTGGAGCGCCGCAGGGATTGTGGGCGCTCTCGATTGGGCGGCAACAAAATTTTCCAAGCCATACATATCTCATGGACTGACCGGAATTCTTGTCCTTGGGGTGGCAGTAAACGGCACAGTGGCGATCCGCTCGGCATCACTAAAAGGCACCTACACACAAGACCCTGCCGTTATTCCGGTAACAGCATTTTTGAAATCGCAAATCGCAAATAATGACCTCGTCATCGTTTCAAGCAGTTCCAACGCGCGTTACTGGTATTACTTTTATAAATCTGATATTCCCGATCAGGTGATCCGAAATCGAAAAAGGGCGTTTGCTGATGTATATGTCATTGTCAACACCGAGTCGAGTCCTGCATGTGGCAATGAAACCTTGGAAACCGTGCTTAAGTACTTCGGACCAAACAGCGATCTTCTTGATATGAGCAAGGTTGATCTGGTTTATAAATATGATTATGCGAGTGTCTATCAAATAGGCACATTCCCTGCCAGAATTCAACGGGCGTATTCTGCCCATTAATCCATCGCCTGCTTCGGGTTGATGCGTAAAGAGCGATTCGCTCTCCTGCCCTAGGGTTAATAATCTTAAACCTTCAACCCCAACTTTCAACTATAATCCCTGCCATGATCCTCATCACAGGCTCGACAGGTTTTATCGGGCGCACGCTGGTCCGCCAGTTCTCGTCCATCGGACACCCCGTTCGGGCGTTGATCCGTCCCTCGCCGCGGACTCCGCGCCTGCCCAAAGGCGTACCCGTGGAAGTGGCAGTGGTCAGCCTTGCAGACAAGCGCGGATTGCGCGCCGCCCTGCGTGACGTGAACATCATCATCCACCTTGCCAGCGCAGAGAATCAGGGAAGTCGCGGCAGTCTGCTGACCGCAGATATTCAAGGGACGGAAAATCTCGTCGAGGCCGCATCAGATGCGGGTGTGGATCGGATCGTGTATCTGAGTCACATCGGTGCAGCGCGCGCTTCGGCATATCCCGCTTTCAAAGCCAAAGGCATCGCCGAGGAACATATTCGCAACGGCAAAGTGCCTTACACCATTTTACGCACATCGCTTGTGTACGGCCCTGAAGACCATTTCACCAATAATCTTTCACGGCTCATTCGTTCATCGGTTGGCGTGTTCCCGATTCCATCCGGCGGACGGACGGTGGTGCAGCCTGTGTGGGTGGAAGACCTGTCCACGTGCATTTTGTGGTCGCTTGAAAATGAAGACACGCTCAACAAGGTTTACGAACTTGGTGGCAGTGAATTCTTTACATTGCAACAGATCGTTGAAACCATCATGGCAACCACGCACAGAAAGCGATTTCTTGTTTCACTTTCGCCAATCACCTTGCGCGCGATGACCGTTTTCCTTGAAGGAATTATTCCGAATTTCCCCATCTCATCTTTTTGGCTTGATTACTTTGCCGTCAATCGCACCTGCGCCGTGGATTCGATGCCGCGTATTTTTGGACTCATGCCCGCGCGCTTCACCTATCGCCTCGATTATTTAATCCGCAAGCCGTGGTATCAGCGCGCGTGGAACGCAGCCACGGAAAGAATCAAATCCCTGCGTTCACGTTAAACTTTCAACCTTCAACCTGTGACCTTCAACATTCCCATGTTCACCATCCATCTGATCGAAACGCCCGAAGAAATGCGCCTCGTGGAGGAAATACAACGCGATGTGTGGCCCGACTCTGAGACCGATGTTGTGCCGTTGCACATGCTCATTACCGCCGTGCATAATGGCGGACTCGTGCTTGGCGCATTCGTCGAAGAAAAGCTGGTTGGTTTTGTCTTTGGCTTTCCCGGCATCGAAACCACACCTGATGGACCGCGCTTGAAACATTGCTCGCACATGATGGGCATTCATCCTGACCATCGTGACAGCGGTGTCGGTTTTGCGCTCAAACGCGCGCAATGGCAAATGGTGCGTCATCAAAGCCTCGACCATATTACGTGGACGTATGATCCGCTGCTCAGCCGCAATGCATATCTCAACATTGCAAAACTTGGCGCGGTCTGCACTACATATCGCCGCTCGGAATATGGCGACATGCGCGACGGACTCAATGCCGGACTTCCCTCCGACCGCTTTCAACTGGATTGGTGGATCAACACCCAGCGCGTCCAAAGCAGACTGGGCAAACTTCCGCGCCCCGCAATTAAGTTGACTCATGTAACCCGCTCAGGACTTCAACCCCTCTATCCGCTTCACGAATCAAGCCCGGGCTTGGTTCGCCCGCCCGAGCATGTTCCACCCTTTGAAGACCGCCTGCTTCTTACCGAAATCCCCACAGATTTCACTGCCCTCAAATCCGCAGATTTCGCTCTCGCCCGAGATTGGCGGTTTTTCACCCGCGAACTTTTTGAAACCGCCTTCGAAAAAAATTACATCGTCACCGATTTCATCTTTGATTCCACCGAAGGCAATCCGCGCGGACTTTACCTATTAACTCACGGTGAAAGCACGCTCGACGAATTCGAGTAGGGACACGGCGGCGTGTTCCTGCATTAACGCATGAGACGCCCTCACGGACGTCTCAGCGGTTGAATATTTGAGAAAGCTTTTGTGGAAAACGAAAGCGGCTGTTACCTCCGTGTGGATGAAGAATTTTGTTCGCTACGTCCCATGGCGGTCATGCCGACTGGGTGATAGGTTGGTTCGGAGTGGTTAATGGCATAACCAGGAATGGAAGCAGGCCGTGGCTTGGGCGCGGGACGTGGATAGTTGGCGGCTGGCAGGTTCGAGTTGAGAGGTTGATTTACAGCGGCGGGACGTGCCGAATTATTTTGATAGGAGGCTGGGCGCTGTCCCGCATCCGCAAGGGTGAAGAGACGTTCGCCTGCGATGGAGAAAGTACCGATGATCAGGACGCGAATCAACCAGACCATCGAAGCCACAAAGATCGGCACAACTTTGATCATGACAGATTGACCAACAAGCGAGCCACCCTCGGCGTTATGATTTAGGATGGCCACCGAAACACCCCACCAGGTAAGCATGGCATTGAACGCCGCCGCCAACAGCCACGCGCCAAAGAGATACCAAACCTCGGCAGGTTCATTGCGACCCTGCTCGGGAGTGAAGATGCGGGCAATACCGGCGAAGTCAATTCCGCAAAAAGCGAAGGCAAGGATCGTGGACCATTGGATGCCTGCAAACTTCAAATTGCCAAGCACATCCCGCAACGCAAATGAAGTTGTGCCAAAGTTGAACAGCTCGAATGCGAGCAGGGCGCTGATAAGGATACTGCCAAAGATCGCGCCGCGTTTGAGTGAGGCGCTTTTCAAAAAAGGCAGCAATTGAATGTTGAGAGAACGGTTCATGGGAAATCTCCTTTTTGGAACCATATGAAGGAACGACCTTCTCTAATATAGAACACTTGTTCTAATTTGTCAAGAACCATTCATTGCGAATTTATTATCAATAGCTTTCAACACCTGTTTTGCATTCGTAAAAAAAGAGGGGGAACGTTCCGACGGTTTGAGTGGATCAACCATTTTTTTCGAAGAAACCTTCGGGACGGTGTTTCATCATCCCCCAAATATTGAGAAGATACTTCCAACACCTGTTTTTGCGTTCATTTTCGAAAAACAACACATAAGTACCAGAAACATTACCAAGCATCAAAAGGTGGGTTATAAATATAAATCTTGAAGTTGAGGATAATCTTATGAATTCACGTGACCTATTAAGGATTACCAGCCGCACGTTTGCGCTTGGCATTGAACGCCTGCCTCGAATCCTTTGTGATGCGACGACGATTGCCTATTTGCTATTAAGGGTATCGGATTATCTCGAAGATAATGAAGAAATGGAATCCGGTGAAAAAGTAATCTTGTTAAACCTATGGACCAATATACTGCGCGAAGAGGAAAAAGTTGAGATACTCGGCGGCAAATTGACAAATGCGAACACAGACAACCCGGATGCGATCGTGGCGCAACATTCACGGGAAATATTGCAACACTTGCACTCACTGCCTTACGAAGTCCAGGAGATCATTGTCCACCATGTGATCAACAGTACCCAGGGCATGGCACGCTGGACAAAGCAGGGACCAACCGTCCGCGACGAAAAAGACCTTGATGATTATATGTTTGAAGTGGCAGGACGCGTTGGATATTTGATCACCCAATTATTTGCATGGTACTCGGTCACGATCCGCCGCAAGGAAAAAGAGATCATGCCGCTCGCGCGTGAGTTTGGACTGGCGCTTCAAACTGTGAACGTGATCCGCGGCATCCGCGAAGACTATGACCGCGGCTGGGTATATATTCCCCAAAAATTCATACAGGATATGGGACTCACAAAGGAACAACTCTTTGACCCCGAACATCGCGAGCAGGCGCTAAAAGTGTTGGACATGATGACAGACAAGGCTGAACGTCATCTCAGGCAGGCGTTGCAATATGTAAAATCACTGCCCTGGTGGCAGCACGGCATACGGCTTGGTTGTATTTTTCCATTGATGTTTGCCATCCGCACGCTGGCTGTCAGCCGTCATAATGTGCAAGTGTTTGAAAGTGAAGCAAAGATGACTCGTGCTGAGGTGAAAAAAATCGTGTTTGATTCAACCCTTTGGGGTTGGTCCAACTTCTGGCTGGAACGCTACTATCAGGAATTAAATGGGCTCCCTGGGGTTTGATGGGATAGTTAACTGCGCTCCAATCGTTTCTGGTGACCTTAAACAATTAGTTTAAACTCGTGCTGAACTATTTTGTCGAACGCCGGACGAATGCCTTCACAGAAGGTGTTAACGACAAAATCAAACTGATTAAGCGGCGGGCTTTTGGGTTCACCAACTTTGACTCCTTTCACTTACGCATTCTGATCGACTGTAATCCCAAAGAGGCTGTTTTTTATTCCTGCCTTACCTGCTGTGAAATATTTGCAATTGAAATCTATTCGAAAAGCACGCTTTTATCAGGCCAATCTGGCAGGACTGGAAAAACATAATTGTTCTTTGCTATTTCCAGGTAGATTTTAGATGTCTCTTCGCTTAATGGCGTGAACGTAAAGAGCGTCAATTCCCCCGCTATTGTTGTCACTCTAACAGAAGTGCTGATGGAACGAATCTTTCCGTACTTGGGATTATCAATCATGATAAATATGTTGTTGTCTACAAAATGATCGTCTTTGAACTTGCGCTGGCGTTGGATGTAGTTTTTGAAATCGTCAAACTCGCATAACTGCGGGTATAAACTCTGAAAATATTCAGTCGCCCGGTATTGAAACGAAGCGGCGCGAAATAACATGGTTGTATTGGCTGCAAACTTGGTCCACACATCCCCAAACATCTCTTTCTGTTCATCGAATTCGGAGGAAAACAGCATACGGACAAGATTAAATCTTGTCGCTGGGTTGGAAGCCGGATTTAGAAACACATTGAGATCTATGTTGTAAACCTCCAAGACCATCAGGTTGACCGCCACAATATCGAAGTATTGATCCACGATAAACGCGGGCAGTTGTACCTGATTAATAAACGAAAGCATATCTTCAAGCGCAGCCTTGGGGCTGTCATGCGGCTGGTAAATATCCTTTTCATTCACCCCAGATGTCGCAAGGAATAATTCCTTGCGCTCACCACTGGTCAATTTCAGCGCATTTGCCAGTTTTATAAGAAGGTCAGCAGATAGCATCGCTTTTTTTCCATTTTCTATGTTGGCAAGTATCAACACATCAATCCCTGCTTCCTGCGCGAACTTTTCACGTGTCCAAGGTTTTAGGTGATTGTCCAGATGTTCCCGCCGTAGCGCGACGATCAATTTGCCAAATTCTTTTCGATCCATGGATATCGTACTCCCTTGTAAAGAAAGTGTAAGGCTTAATTATTTACACATTGTATCGTAAAAAATAATATGTCAAGGGGTTGATATTAGTCCTTCCGAATCAGAATGCAAACTATTAGACTGTGCTGCAATAATTATCTTTCATCAAAGAAATCTATTCACCATATATCTTTAAGGAGGAAAAATGAGCGCAGAATTCGAGTACCTACAAAAAATGGCAAATGAAGGAGGTCCGAAAGAAAATCAATTTGAAGAATTGAACAGCGTTTTTCAATCCATTAACAAGAAACGCAAGGAAGGTGCCATCAGCGAATGCGAGATAGAAAAAATATGGCACGACATGCCGGATGTGTTTTATTCACTGAACACTACACAGGGGTTTGCCGCATTAAAGCCTTATGGCTATTCAGGAGATTTTGAAGTAATTGAAAGAATTTACGACTTCTGGAAGTCTCCTAAAGAGCAACTTGTAAATTGGGATATTTTTTTTCATGCGCAAGCCGCTTCGTGTGCAGTTAGAAATCGCAGGAAGTATTTTCTAAATTTACTGCACGCTTTGCATAGCGCCCAAACTCCAAAAAGCGTATTAAACATTGCAAGCGGTCCCGCAAGGGAGGTTGTGGAGTTTCTGTCAGGCACGGAAAGCGCGGTGTTCTTCGAATGCGTGGATAACGATAGAAACGCAATTGAATATTCTTCACAAAAGGCTGAGAACGTCAAAGACCATGTCCAATTTCATTACGCGAACGCTTTTTACTTTAATTCAGAAAACACTTTCGACCTGGTATGGTCAGCGGGATTATTTGATTATCTGGATGAGCGCACATTTAAGATATTGCTAAAAAAGTTGTTTCGATTTGTAAATGCGGGCGGCGAATTGGTGGTGGGAAATTTCTCACCAGATAACCCGTCCAGGGATTATATGGAATTTGGAAACTGGCAATTAAATCACCGTTCCGCTGATGAATTAATAAATTTGGCGGTGGATTGCGGCATATCAAACGAGAAAATTTCCGTTCACTCAGAGCCGCTTGGGATAAATTTATTCTTACATATTCGCAAATAATATTTGAACAAAGACACCGGGCTTGCACTTGGGGAGGGGTGGGGTGTGAGCGGAATTTACAAGGTGTGCGCGCAAAATCTGCGGAGGGAATTTCCTGACAAATTTTGCGCGCACACTATTTCATTTTAATTTTTTGCGACTATTTTTTTCGCGCCACATAAAAGGTGTACGCGCCTTGTGGATGGTCTGGACTCTCAACGAATTTCCGCAAATAGCCTTCGGTGAAATATAAATTCCAACGTGTCGGCGACAGTATCCAACGACCAAATAGGGAATGCACGATCAGACTCGGCAAGCCGAAGTAGTGTCCCCATTCCAAGGTTGTCAATGCCTGCGGCGAGAAGTAATGCCACCAGCGCACCAGCGTAAAATCATTGGCTTCCAGCCGCGCCTGCCAAACTGACGGATCATCGCAATGATGATGGCGGGAAATTTTGTTAAAAAACGCGCGGTACAAATTCCCCAAAGGGCGCAATCCGATTTTATCCAAGGCGCGTCCAATGGATAAGGTCGGCAAAAAATTTTGGTTTGGCACACAAAACACAAATGGCGCGCCAGATTTCAAAACACGGCTGGTTTCTTTTATGACTAGGTCAACATGCGGGATATGTTCCAGCACTGAATTTGAAAATGCAGAAGAAAAATAGCCATCCGAAAAAGGCATGGTTCCGCCATCCGCTTCAACCAGCACGTTATATTTTTCATAAGGCTTTGCTTCGTGAATTGGACCATGC
>DYDH01000510.1 GCA_020717985.1 Herpetosiphon sp.
TTCCCGATCATTGCCGGCTCGATCCTGCTGGGAGCGAAGCAGATACGTAACTTCCGCCTGTTGATGGCTGTATCTGCCTTCCCGATCCTTGCAGCAATCCTCACCCGCTGGAATTACAACTTCGCGGGCTTGATCGCCTCAATCTCCTATGACCCCTTCACACCGGATGTGATCCTCAACTCCTATACCCCAACTTGGGTGGAGTTCTCGGTTGCCACTCTGGTGCTCAGCTATTGGTTATTGATGTTCAGTCTGGCGGCGCGTTACCTACCCTTCCAATCTGCGAAGGAACACCACTAAAATCATTTGTTTGGTTTATAAAAAACAGACGCCCTTTGACGGGCGTCTGTTTTTTTATGGCGATATTTTTTCGCCGGGGGGAATGACCCAAAAAGAATCATCGGCTTGGGAAAGGTCTGTCGCAGTTGCCACCAGCTGTCGGACGTAGGCGTCTGAGCCGCTGATCTCGTCATAGGTCATGTTCCAACGTTTGGCATATTCCGCTACCTGCAAGGCTCTTTCGCGGTAGGTCGCCAAATCTTCATCCGAATGACCGACCAGCGCAATGCGGTTGTAATTTCGATACTGTTGATCCATCACCCAGTCGGCGGTTTCCTGCCCGAATTTAGCAACATTTTTTTCATACTCTTTCAGCGGATCAGAACCCGCCTCCAGCCAGCCGCCTGTCAGATAGTAGGTGCCCGGGTTGGCGTTGAACTCGGCGCGATAGGCAGCGTCGGAGCCGAGGAAGATGGCAATACAATCTTCGGTCTTTGGCATGAGTAAAGTGTGAATGCCCGATTGAATGTCTTTCAATCCGTTGCCGCATATTCCGTATGTGAGCACGATCAAACTGGGCGTTGTGATCGAATCAATTTCGGATTGCAAAGTTTTGCGTAATTTTTTGGGACTTGCGTGCAAGCCGTAATCCATGAAGGTGACGCGGTCTTTTAATTCTTCAGGAATGTGGCGAGCGAGCAAAACTTCAAATACGCGGCAGGCGATGAAAACGATGGGGAGGTTTGTCATATAGCTCTTTCGGGGGCTCAGCCCCTAAAGGAGCTGAGAAAGTAGGTCACGTTTGCAACGTGACGAATTTTATTTTCTTTCGCGTTCTTCCGCCATAATCAAAACCTTTTCGATCTTTTCCACAACCTCAGGCAGAAGCGGCTTGGGCTGGTGCGTTTCCAAAATCTTCCGCACTTTGGCGTTGACCACTTCCTCGGTCACCTGTCCGCCTTTTCTTTCCCAAACGTTGTACGGGTCACGATCCAGCACGGTTGGCACCCATGCTTCTTTGCGGCACAATGAAGCAGATTTAGCCTGACTGAGAAACAATCCGCCGGGGCCAACTTTCTCGATCAATTCCATCATAATGGTTTCGGCGTTGACCTGCACGCCGCGCATCACGCGCTTCGCCATGCCGATGATCTCATCCACCAGCACAAGATAAGACAGCGAGCCAATATCAGCGCAATCGAGAAATCCAACATCGTGGACGAGCGACGCGCCGCTCAAAGCGGAGAGCATCACTTGAAGCGCGGCTTCGGCTCCGGCTTGTGCGTCCACGCGCTTGGCTTCGGACGCGCCTGCCGTGCCCATGAAAGGAATGCCGAGA
>DYDH01000180.1:0-8742 GCA_020717985.1 Herpetosiphon sp.
TTTCGCCATGTCCACCGAGGAGGGGCATTCGGTTTTGCAGGCTTTGCAACTGACGCACAGGTCGAGCGCCGCGTAGACGCTGGGGTCGTTGAAATCCATCTGCCCCGAAATGGCGGCGCGGAGGGCGTTGGCGCGTCCGCGTGTGCTGAGTCGCTCGTCGCGGCTGGCTTTGTAGGTCGGACACATCGTTCCCGTCAAATTGCGGCAAATGGCGGTGCCGTTGCACATCTCGACGGCGCGGTCGAAGCCTTCGGCGCCGAAATCCAGCAGGGGTTTGATTGGGATGGCGCGGTACGCTTCGCCGTAGCGCAGGTGGTCGGTCATGGCGGGCGCGTCCACGATGTCGCCAGGGTTGAAAATATTGTGCGGGTCGAAAATCCCCTTGACCTGCTTGAACAGCGCGTACATTTCGTCGCCGAAGAAATGCGGGTTGAGCCAACTGCGAAGCCGCCCGTCGCCATGTTCGCTGGAAAGGACGCCGCCGTATTCTTTGAGCAGGTCGCCCGCGAAGGACATCAACTTTGGGAACTTGGCAACGTCGGCGGTGAGTTTGGCGTTGAGCATGTTATGGACGTGAAGGCAACCCGCGCTGGCGTGCGCGAAGTAGGCAATCTCGTGGTCGAGGTCTTGCTTGCAAAAAGTTTCGAGTTGCGTGATGTAATCGGCGAGGTGGACGGGCGGCACGGCTGAGTCGTCCACGATTGCCAGCGGCTTGGTGTCGCCGCGCATGCCCATCAAAATTCCGAAGCCCGCCGTGCGCACTTTCCAAACCGTCTCGATGGCGGCGGGATCGGTCAGGTTGAGAATCGCGGTCGAGCGGATGTTGTGCTTTTGCAAGTGGCTGTTCAAGTTCGACAACTTCGCTTCGAGTTCGGATAGGCTCCCGCCGTAAAACTCGGTGATGAGAATATTGTTCGGCTTGCCGTGAATGAACGTATCCATTAGCTCCGAATAATTCGGCGAGTTCTTGACCAGCGCCATCGTGTACGCGTCGAGCATTTCGATTGCGGTCGGCTCCACTTCGAGCATGGTCGGCACGGCGTCGAGCGAAGTCCGCAAGTTGTCGAAGTGGATGATGGACAGCGCGGTCATCTTCGGCGTCTCGACCAAATTCAGTTTGACTTCGGTGATGAATCCCAGCGTACCTTCGGAGCCGCAAATTAATTTGGCGAGATTGAAGCGCGGGTCGTATTCCCAGCGAAAGGAGAAGCCTTCGCCGTCGGTCAGGCGGTCGAGGTTATAGCCGCCACAGCGTCGCCAATGGGGGGGCGTGCTTTTGCGGATGATTTCAAGATTGTGCGGATTGTGAGTCAGCGCCAGCATGTTGCGATAGATGTCCGCTTCGACTCCGCCCTGGGCTTGAATCTGTTTCAACTCGGCTTCGGTCTTCGCTGAAAACTCCACGAGCGAACCGTCCGCGAGAATCGCTTTCACCGCGAGGATGTGGTCGGCGGTCATGCCGTACAAAATCGAATGCGAGCCTGACGAGTTGTTGCCGACGATTCCGCCCAAGACGGCACGGGTTCCGCTGGCGGGGTCGGGACCATATTTCAGCCCGTAGGGTTTGAGGTGCGTGTTGAGCGAAGCGAGAACCACCCCAGGTTCGGCGCGAACCCACTTTTCCTCCGCGTTGACTTCGATGATGTGATTCAAGTGCGGTGTGACATCAATCACCAGCGCTTCGTTGACGGTTTGCCCAGCCATGCTGGTTCCCCCGCCGCGTGGCAAAATAGGGATGTGATATTTCGCCGCCAGCCGCACCGCTGTTTGAATTTCTTCCGTTGAGCGGGGGATGAACACCCCAAAGGGCTCCACCTGATAAATACTGGCGTCCGAACTGTACAGCACGCGGCTGATGTCATCCGTGCGGACTTCGCCGCTGACGGATTGCTTAAGTTCATTGAGAAAAGTGTTTAAGTTGGGAGGAGTCATATTGTGCTTTCAAATGAATGGAGAGAAAAAGCGTATTGCGTGTTCCGTTTTTACGCAACACGCAATACGTAACACGCAACTCATCACGCCTTCGACCTTGCCGCCAGCATTCGCTCGTATTGCTTGCGCGAGTCGTCAACGTGCTGGGTCATGTAGGTCGCGGCGGCTTCAGGGTCTTTGTCGGCAATGGCTTCGACAATCATGCCGTGCTGTTGGAAGTAATGAGCGAACAACGCCTGCTCCTCTTCCGCGCTGCCCCAAGGCGCCCAGACCACATTGAAAATTTCCATGTAGGCGGCAATCAGCACGCCCATCAACTCGGCGAAGAAAGGATTCTTGGTACTTTCGGCAATGCCGATGTGCAGGCGCATGTCGGCTTGATGAAGCACTTCGGGATTTTGCAAACTGTCCTTGATAAGGTTGTGCAGTTCGCGCAGTTTAATCACGTCCGCTTCATCGCGGCGGACGGCGGCGAGGCGGGCGGCTTGGACTTCAATCAGCCGGCGGACTTCGTACAACTGGACGGCTTGATAACGGTTGCGGGCAATCATCTGGCTGAGCGAGTCGATGGCTTGCTGGGAACTCGCCTGCGCCACGCGCGCTCCGCTGCGGGGGGTCACTTCAATCAGTCCCATGCCAGAGAGAATCGCCAACGCCTTGCGGACGGAAGTTCGGCTGACGTTAAAACGCTCGCACAGTTCGCGCTCCGAAAGCAGGGGGTCGCCAGGTTTGAGGTCGCCTTGTTTGATAAGGTTGGTGACATGCTCCACCACAGCGGTGTAAACAGGTTCTTCAGATTTGCGTTTAATGTCCATGTTTTGTATTATCTTGGAATTACCAGATTTTGTCAAGCCACCTTTAACAAAGCCTTAACACTGGATTTCCCCCCTCACTCTTGACGTTTTTTTGTGTTTATTGTATTATATTGGTAATACCAGATTTGCCAGCGGGCAGACCTGATCCTATTTCAACTTTCCAAAGGAGAACTTGCACATGTCTAAAAAGATTCTGTTTCTGGTTGGTGATTATGTAGAGGATTATGAAGTGATGGTTCCGTTTCAAACTCTTGCCGCAGTGGGTTACACGGTTGAAGCCGCATGCCCCGACAAAGCCGCTGGCGATGTGATTCGGACTTCCATCCACGACTTCGAGGGTGACCAAACCTACAGCGAGAAGCGCGGTCACAACTTTGGTATCAACAAGAACTTCAACGAAGTCAACGAAGCCGAATATGACGGACTGGTCATCCCCGGCGGACGCGCTCCCGAATATCTGCGCCTGAACCCGCGTGTGCTGGAAATCACCCGCCATTTCTTCGAGACCAACAAGCCCGTCGCAGTGATTTGTCACGGTCCGCAGGTGCTTGCAGCCGCTGGCGTTTTGAAGGGACGTAAATCCACATCCTACCCTGCTGTCGGTCCCGATGTTACCAATGGCGGCGCGGAATATGTGCAAATTCCAGTTGATCAGGCAATGACCGAAGGCAACCTAGTCTCCGCTCCCGCCTGGCCCGCTCACCCCGCCTGGATGTCGCAGTTTATCAAGTTGATGGGCGCGAAAATCGAGTTGTAGAACGTATCATTTCTTGAATCAAAAAAACCGTCGTAGCGTGGATACGGCGGTTTTTTGGTACGCCCAGCAAGGTCTGGACGCCCAGAGCAATCAAAGACTTGGGGAGTAAACGTGACAAACGTGCAGAGAAAGTCAACGTTCTTACTTCCCGCTTGTTGCTATCAAAATCCCAATTCCGATCAACAGGCCGCCTGCCAGAAAGAGTGGCGTGATTTTTTCAGCCAGAAAAAACCATCCGAGAAGCGTACCCACCACCGGCTGGGCAAAGAACGTGAGCGAGGCCACGTTGGCGGGCAATTCGGCGAATGCATAATTCCACATGAACATCGCAATCGCCGTTGAGATAATCCCCAAAAATAATATCCCGCCGATAATGCCGATGGTGATTTGACCAACACCTTGAGTCTGCACCTCCCATGCCCCAACCAAAAAACTTGAAGGCAAACCGCCCAAGAGCATGATCGCGCTTGAAATGAGCAAGTCGCCAGACTTTGACACTTTGCGAACCAACACCGAATACAGCGCCCATGTCAACGCCGCTGCCAGCAGACTCATGTTGCCCCAAAATAAAGTGGGGGAGAGTTCCGCTGTGCGTGGGTCAATGACAGCCACCACGCCCAGCGAGGAGACGATCAAAGCGATGATGCCTCTTGTGGTGGCGCGCTCGCCCAGTAAAAAGGGGGCAAAAAGCAAAACGAAGGCGGGCGTGGCAGAGGTCACGAGTGAACCGTTGGATGCGGTCGAAAGTTTTGTGCCCACGAATTGAAATCCAAGTGAGATGCCGTATCCTACAAAGCCAACCAGCGCGCTCTTCCAGAAGAATTCCTTTGTGATCGCCGTTTTATTTTTTCGGAAAAAGATCACGATCCCCAAAGTCATTGCTCCCAGAACATAGCGAGTGGTAAGTAATGCAAAAGGCGGAATGACTTCCAGCACAATTTTGCTGACAACGTACATTCCGCCCCAAATGGATGCGGCGGCAAGCCCTGCGAGTAAACCTGCAAGTGTGTGGTGTTTTTGCATAGTTCCCCGATTATATCAATGAGAGCGTGAGTGTTTAGATTTCCGAAGTCTCGAAGACTTCGGAAATTTGCCATAACACGGACTACTCGAAAACATCTTTTGAATTTCCGCGATTTTTCTTGACCTCGCCCCGTTTCTTTTTTTCTTTCAACCTTTCCTCCTTCGATGCCCTGGTAGGTTTTGTCTTGTGACGTAGTTTCGGCTTCTCGCTGGCTTTTCTCACTAATTCATTCAGCCGCCCGATTGCATCCTCGCGGTTCTTTTCCTGTGTGCGAAATTTGCTGGCTTCGATGATCAGCACGCCCACATCGGTCATACGTTTTCCGGCGAGTTTGATCAGGCGTGTTTTCACATCCGCCGTGAGAGATGGGGAGTTGGTCACATCAAAGCGCAATTGAACCGCGGTGGCGACCTTGTTTACGTTTTGCCCGCCAGGTCCGCCCGCGCGGATATATTCAAGTTGAAGTTCATGTTCCAGTGATTTCATGGCGTGGATTATAAAGGGAATAGAGGATGGGTAAATAGGGAAAGTAAAAGCGTGGACTTGCACTTCGCAAATCCACGCTTTTATTATTTTTTCACCTTTCGTACTTTATCCCCCAACTTCGCACTCCGTTAGAACATCAACGCGTTGACTTTATCGATCATCGCGCGCCCGGGTCTCAGGTCGGTTTCGGTCAGGCGGTTGAGAGGCGTATCCACAAGGTCGTACATATGAGTCAGGGTTGGCTTGGTGGTATCCAGATAAAGCAAGCCTGTGAGCAGCCAGTTGTTTTGCTGGGCTTCTTCCATCACGCGCAATGCTTCATAACGGCTGGACGTGTCATAACCTTTTTCAAGATTCTTCAAGACGATCACTGACCCGTCATGCATTGCAACTTCACGCACTTCACCTTCCTCCATTTCGCGTTCAAGGATGATCTCGTTGCGAGGCGCAATATATGAAATTTCATGCAAAGGTTCTTCGTGTTCCTTGCCATACGTATAGGAGTGATAGGCAGAGTCCTGATTGTTGAATGTAACGCACGGGCTGATGATATCCAACACCGCAATGCCGTCGTGCGCGAGCGCGGCTTTGAGCAATTCCTTGACCTGCTTGGGGTTGCCCGCAAAGGAGCGCGCGATAAATGTCGCATTCGATGCAAATGCCTCCATGCAAATATCGACAGGGTGATAAAGGTTTTCGCCCTGCTTTTTAAGTTGCAATCCTTTTTCAGCGGTTGCGGAGAATTGTCCTTTTGTAAGTCCGTATACGCCATTGTTTTCAATGATGTACAACATATTCACATTGCGGCGCATCACATGTTTGAATTGACCCATGCCAATGCTGGCAGAGTCGCCGTCACCGGAAACGCCGATGCCTTTGAGATGCTGGTCCGCAAATAACGCGCCTGTTGCAATGGACGGCATACGTCCATGCAGACTGTTGAAGCCAAATGAACGGTTCAGGAAATACGTTGGCGATTTGGATGAACAACCGATGCCGCTGAACTTCACTACATCTTCAGGCACAATATTCATTTCATACAACGCGCTCACGATCTGGTTTGAGATCGAGTTATGTCCGCAGCCCTGGCACAAGGTACTTGGAGCGCCGCGATAATCATTTTTTGAAAGACCAGCGAGATTGACATTTGCAGTTGCGCCGGCCATGGGAAGAGTTTCAGTCATTTTGTTTTACTCCTGTAATTACCGATTTACTTTCGGTTCACTTTCTTGACCGTTTTGCCTGTTACGGCTTTCTTTGGCGCTTTCTTCCCCTTTGAGGACGATGTTGCTGACGGTTTTTTGGCTACTGTCTTTTTGGAGGCCGCTTTTTTGGCAGGCGTAGCTTTCTTTGCAACCGCTTTCTTTGCGGGCGCGGCTTTCACGCTTGTATACTTGGCTAAAATTCCTTCGCGCACCCATTTGGCAGAAGCAGGCATACCGTCGCCAACCGCTACAGACTTGAATTTCGGGGCGAATTGCGCATACTCTGTTTTCAGGATTTGATCCATTTGTCCATCGCGATTCATTTCCACGATGAATATCTGGTCATATTTTGCGAGGAACGCATCCACTTCCGCAGTAAAGGGTATGGCGCGGATACGCAGGAAGTCGGTTTTGATGCCGTGTTCCTTCTCTAATTGGTATTGGGCTTCCAATACAGCAGCTTCGGTCGAGCCGTAGGAGATGATGCCCGCTGTCGCGCCTTTTGTTGTGCGGATCACCGGCGCAGGGACATATTGTTTGGCGGTTTCCTGTTTTTTCTTTAAACGGTCCATGTTTGCCAGATACACGGAAGCTTCCTCACTGTATTTGGCATATTCATCATGTCCCGTGCCGCGTGTGAAATATGAACTTAATGGATGTTTATTCCCGGGGAAGGTGCGATAACCAATGCCGTCGCCATCCTTGTCAAGGTAACGTCCCCAGTTGCCCGCGAGTTCTTCGATGTCTTTTTCAATTAATACTTTGCCGCGATCCATCGGTTCTTCAGGATAGTCGAAGGGCTTGCTGATCCACTGGTTTGTACCCATGTCCAGGTCGATCAATACGAACACGGGTGTCTGGATGCGCTCGGCAATATCAAAAGAGCGCCAGCCGAACTCGAAACATTCATACACATCCCCAGGCAGTAAAACGACAGATTGCGAATCTCCGTGACCAATGAAATAGGCAAAGGTCAGGTCGCCTTGTGAAGTGCGGGTGGGCAACCCGGTGCTGGGTCCGATGCGTTGCACATCCCAGATCACGACAGGTACTTCCGCATAATATGCCAGTCCTGCGAACTCGGTCATGAGCGAGAGACCGGGACCGGAGGTGTTTGTCATCGAGCGCAAGCCAGCCCAGCCTGCTCCAATGCACATGCCCAACGCGGCGAGTTCATCCTCCGCCTGCACAACGGCATAGGTTTGTTTGCCGTCTTCGCGCTTGCGGAGTTGCGGCAAATACTCGTTCAACGATTCTGCGATGGAAGTTGCGGGCGTAATTGGATACCATCCCACAAATTGCACGCCGCCGAAAATGGAGCCAAGCGCGGCGGCTGTGTTCCCGTCCGCCATGATCAGCCCGTTGGTCTTGGTCATGGGTTCAATGTAATACGGGTCATTCTTTACAAGATTGGCTTTCGCCCATTCCGCGCCAGCCTTGAGCGCGTTGAAATTCATGTCAATTGGTTTTTGTTTACCTTTAAAATGGAAGGTCAACGCGGCGAGGATCATGTCCATATCCAGGTTGATCATTTGCGCCAGTATGCCGACATAAATCATATTGCCTACAAGGTCGCGGAAATTTGTGGGTATGCTCGGGTCGCTGCGAATAATTGTTTTTATGGGCATGGGGTAGATCGAAATATCCGTGCGGGTGACGGGCTGTTTGATATCGTCAGCGTAGTAAAAGGCTCCGCCAGGGATGACAGATGCCAGGTCACGCGCAAACGAGACAGGGTTCAGCGCAATCACGATGTCGCGGTGTTCATGGTGGGCGATAAATCCATCCTTGTTGGCGCGGATGGTGTACCAGGTCGGCAGCCCTTGAATGTTGGAGGGGAAAAGATTTTTTCCCGAAACAGGGACGCCCATTTTGAAGATGGTGCGCAGGATGGTGTTGTTGGCGGTGGAACTGCCTGAACCATTTACTGTGCCGACTGTTATTGAGAAATCGTTGATGATCTTGTTCATTTGACTCCTTTGGTTTATGACGGACGATGCGCAAACAGGTCTATGTGTGTGGTCAGCGCTTTGCGCCCTGCCGCGTAGTTTCCATTGCAAATACTTTGAACCATTGTTTTGTGATAGCCCCATACTTTTTCGAGATAATCCATGCCGCCCGCGTACATGTTTAATCCTACAGATTCGTAGGCCACCCAATACGCTTCAAGCAGCCCGGTTACGAAAGGATTGTTGAGACGGCTGTAAATGAGCAGGTGTAACTTGCGGTGTTCTTCGTGTGGAACCTGAATGGGATTGCCGCGCAATTTTTCAAAAGCATGGGTGATGATGTTTTGCAATTCGCGTTTATCATCAGCGGTAAGCAATGCAACCGCCTCATCCCAGTACGCGGTTTCGACATGATTGCGTAATTCCGAATATTTTTCAAAATGACTTTGGTTGAGCGCCAGCGCATACGCGAGACTTTGCTTGACGGCCGGAGCGAACGAATAAACCAGCCGCCTCGTTCCTGTGCGCGGACGGACTTCGACCAGCCCAAGCGCGCGCGCCACTTCGAGTTGTT
>DYDH01000180.1:8756-9126 GCA_020717985.1 Herpetosiphon sp.
ACGCTGATGCCAAGCTCGCGGCTCAACTCGCTTAAAGAGGGCAGACTGTTCTCCGCTTCCGGGTGTGATGCCAGATAGCGCAGAAATTCAGAGATCTCGGGGGAAACGCGTTCACGCAGTATCATCATAGTTATCCGATTAATCAGATTAATAGGATTTTACGCCGGAGAACGCGTAAAGTCAAGAGTTTGGAAGCAACCTGGACAGCGGCAAATGGGATGTCCAGGTTGTTCAAAGAACTGCTTTATTCCTGGCTAACTAATTGATGTTACGCGGTTTACTCGTAGTACGACATTTATGTCGCCCGAAAATGCGAGATAAGTCTCGCGCTACCGCATAAGGCATGGCTTTACCAAAGTCACTTGACAGA
>DYDH01000511.1 GCA_020717985.1 Herpetosiphon sp.
GCATCTGGTGGGATACGCCATGGCCTTTGGCTGGCCGGCTGTGGAGTATCATCGCACGGTACAGCGAGGACCGGCCCAGGTAAATGTCGTGCGCTGAGGGGAGCGGTGTGATTCCGCATTGCAAGTAAGTGTGGAATCATGCCGGTTTCTGGAGGATCAGGTCTTGAAATATAAATGTTGCGTGTTTGCAATGATTCCTATTTCAAGACTTGTGACCTATACCCATGCCTTTTTGCACAGTGATGGGGTGAAACAGGACGACTATGGTCGCTGATTCAATCAGTGATGCTGCAACAGAAGATGAAAAACAGGTGTTAAAGCAGGTGGTTGAATAAGGGTATAAATGCCGATAGTTGTAGCGCTTGCCACCCCCCCGTTAAAGGCTTTGGCTTTGATTGTTGTGGTCGTGGATATGCTAATGGGTGAAATATAAGCCGTAGAATTTACATTCGGTTCAGCGCCATTTGTCGTATAGCGAATTGTGGCACCAGGCGTGGTGGATGATAAGGCTACGCTTTGTGCTTTCGTATATGTCCCTGCCGCAAGTGATAATGCCGGAGGGGTGACGAAAAACCTATTGTCATATTCATAAGTTATGAAGACCGACGGCTGACCAGAAGCACCATTCGAAAATTCTTTAGTCACCAGACCTTGGGCATTGTATTCAAAGGTGAAGTAGGAAGTCAGTTGACCAGACGCATCATAGCGTGAATCTTTCGTCATCAGACCAGATGCATTGTATTCATAGGTGCTGTAGTGTGTTAGCTCATTAGACATAGTGTAATATAATGCTTTCGTCTTCAGGCCAGATGCATTGTATTCATAGGTGTAGTATTGGTTCATCAGCGGATTTACAGGGCAAGTATATACATATTTAACCATCAAGCCCGATGCATTGTATTCAAAGGTGCGATAATAAAACAGTTCGCCAGACGCATCATAGTTTGATTCTTTGGTCATCAGGTCAGATGCGTTATACTCATAAATGGCGTAGTCGCCCCACCCATTACCATTTACTGTTACTGGATAAATGGTATATTTAGTTTGCAAACCAGATGCATTGTATTCGATAATTTCGTAGTAAATCAGCTCACCAAGCCCACTATAATAAGAATGTTTAATCTTCTGACCCGATGCATTGTATTCATAGGTGTAGTAACTACTCGGTTGGCCAGTTGAGTCGCAAAATGACTTCTTCACCAACGCCGCAAAAGAAGTGTTTGCATAGGCCAGAAAAAACATCATTACCGCAACACTTCCCAATACCTTGCAGCTAGTCTGTAGTCTTTGTCGCATTACTTTTACCTCGATAGTTTTTGGATGTTGCATCTCTTCTTTTAACCAGGTAACCCGCAGTAGCCTGGGACACTCCCCTATACCGTTCCCTTTATCTTTTCTCAAGCAGCGAAGCGACACCCAGAGTGAGTGGCGGCGAGCGATTTTTTCACGACCAGCCACACACTTTCAAGATATGACCCTATCGTCGTGCAATAGATGTGGCGTAACTGGCCGATCATCTCAACTCCCGCTTTGCTCGCGGCTTTCGTCGAGGCGGCG
>DYDH01000181.1 GCA_020717985.1 Herpetosiphon sp.
ACTCTTCTTCAGTGGAGGCTGTCTCTTTGGGAGCGCCGCCAAGTTTCGGTTCGGGATGATCGAGATATTGTTCGAGGAGTGAGGGAGCTTCGGGATGATCGCTGTGCAAGGCGTGGTCATAGTCGCCTGCTGGAATAGGCAGAGGTTCAAAGCGGAGCGGGCGGCGGACTCCAAACCACTCGAAGACTCGCGTCACAGCAACCAGGACTTTTTCGCGCGTAGTGTAACGATATTCCTGCATCTTAAGCGACTGCCATTCAACAATGGACGCCATTGAACCCTGCACACGCGCTTTCTCGCGCACAATACGATGGATCGTTTTTGGATCGCGAACCCCGGCGGGGGAAATAAGCAAGGCATTCGCCCCAAGCACAAGGAGTGAGAAGGTAATTAGCACAACCCAGCCGCCTTCGGTCCATTTGCCCACAATTTGCCCGATGAATACAACACCTGAAAGAACTCCAGCCAGACCAGCGGCAAAACTCCCCCAGCGTCTCGCGCTGCCCGTGGCGGTTGCCAAAACATGCTTGCGCATGGCAAATCCCATGACCATGATCGGCATGAAAACGCCAATCCCATAATACGGAACCGCCGCGCCGGTATTACCTTTGACAAGGAATTGAATGATAACGGCGACGATGAATCCAGCGGTCACGGAGCGTGTGAATGTTCCTTGTGGATTTCGATAGACAACGATTTCAGGGATTTCACCAATCGCCACATCGCGCCAGGCAGTTGCTTGCAAATCCTGAAACGCAGTCATCGAAGCGGCTGAAAGTAAACCAACCGCAAGGATTTGATACGCCCAATACAAAATGAGTCCGCCTGGGATTTGATCAAAGCCAATGAAAGCCAGATTGCCAACAAGGCTGCGTCCAAGCGTTCCATCAAAGACATTGAAATGAACTGCAAAATAGGCAAGGAAGGTGGTGGTCAAACCGCCGTAGAAGAGGAAGGAGGTCTGCACCATGCGTCCAATGCCCGATTTACCGCTGTAAAAATTCCAAATCCCCATCCATTTCGGCATGTGCTTCTTGCCCCACTTCACCAGATCGAAGTCTTCATTTTTCACGAACTGGATACCGTTGGACATGGCTTCCAAGCCGCTAAGCGCCACAAGCCCCTTCATCGAAGCGGTCAGCATGTGATAAAAAGACTGCCACAAGGTGGGAGTTATTTCAGGTTCAACAAATACAACTGGTGGTACTCCCTGCCCTTTGGCAATAAACAAGCCAATCGCCATGATAATGGTCATCAGAACGAAGACGCCCAGCATGATGAAGACGATCCGCGCCGACTCACCACGCCCTCGAATGGTCAGCCACCAGGTGACGGCCGCCATGGCAGCGCCCAATCCAAAGCGGATCAGCCACAACGTATTGTATGAATTGGTCAGTGAAAGCAACTGATCCACGCCAGACAAAGTGGAAACCACGATGGTGAAGATGTAATCTTGAATCAAGACGACAGCCACTACCAGACTTAATCCGGGCGAGAGATAACGCATGGAGGCGGTGTACGAGCCGCCGCCTTCGTTGAAGGTTCCAAGGGAATACATGTAGAGAAAGCCAAAGACGGCGTTTGCAATTGCGATCACCATGACCGCAATGTATCCATATTGCTGTAAACCATAGGGATGCAGGGCGTGCATCATTTCGCCTGTGGCATAGAAATACGATGTAAAGTAGTCTACGCCAAACAATGCGAGCGCGGCCAAAAGACCGATCTGTCCCGCGCCGTGGATGTGGGCATCTTCCTGGCTCTCTTTCGGCGAAACGCGTGTAACAACAACTACAATAAAAATTAGCAGTGCAATTGAGAATAACATTTTATAGACCTACTGGTTTTCAGATTCAAATGCCTGCTCGAGCAGATCAAGCAAATGGAGCAGATGATTGCGGGTGGACGGGTTGTAGCGTGTATCCTGGCTGACTTTCACTTCCTCCTGGCGTACGGCGCGCACAACAAAAGCAGGGACGAACATGATCCGTCCCGCCGGAATGACTTCAAACTTCGTGATGTTTACTCGGAGTTCCTGGTCGTCGAAATATGGCAGGCTCAGACTGAGTCCGCGATTCAAGTTGCCAGAAGCGGCGCGTTCCTTGATGCGGGCAATGATCTCTTTGGATTGATAAATTGCCAGCGCGCGCGCCTGATTGACCAATTGGCCAAGCATCCCATAACGTCTCTTGATATATTCTTCATCCGCTGAAATATAGGGCGCGAGAGCCACTGCAAGGAACAGCACTTCCATGAATCTCTGCATGGATTTGACATGCGCTTCCGCCTCTTCCACTGACTTGGCCAATAATTTGCCGTTCTGGTCAAAGGCTACCCACTGGGGCAGGAAGAATTTTCTGGCATACGGGACGAATGGCACCAGCAGATCGCCGCGCCCCTCTTCCGCTTTCCCCTCCTCGGCAATCGCATCAGTTGCCGCGGTGATGGCTGATTCTGGTTCGAGAGCATCATCTTCAGGGACGAAGGGAATCGTCTCGCCTTCATCGGCAAGTTTGTATGTCACAGTTCGCCCCGCGGGAAGCATGTTGTGGACCATGTGTATCGCCGCCGCATGACGCAGGAGACCCGCAGCGGCAGACACAGCGCGATCTGGCGATTGCTCCAACTCAGTTAAAACGTGGCGAAACTCCTTGTGAAGTTCCACCTTGCGCAGGCGGTTCATAAAATTGCCCGCCGAATACGCACGCTGATTCTGCGGGATGGTTACCAGCGCGGGCTGGTCCACGTTTTCAAGTGCGCAAACAATTCGATCTGGAAGCATGAAGCGGATTTGCGACCCGCCGTCCACAATGGCTTCCGCGATCTGCTTTCCCTGCGATTCCAGAAAACGCTGGACAATGGCCGGTTGGGCAGAAAATAATGCCTGCTGGCGGTTGTATTCCTCCGCCAGACGGTCTGACAAAAATTTTGGATTTGTTTCTAACATTCTTCACCTATTTGAAAAAACAATTTTGAAATTAGCTAAAAATAGAATTCCATGCCCAAACGAGAGCAAATTCCACAACGATGGCAAAATAAAGCAATGCAGTATGCGCCCAATCCTGCGGCAACTGGACGATCTTTACCTCAGCCCAAAGGAAACCACCAAGGATAGCAAATGAGCCTGCCCAAGGGATTGCCCTTGAAATAAATGTCGAGTTTGGATCTTGGACAGGTTGATACTCTGAGAGGAAGTAAATCGGCGCATTCAGGTTGGACGCCAACACCTGATCCAAAGGCTTCCGCATGAGTCCCACCTTTTGACCTGCATAACATGCCAGAACATCGCCATCCTGCCAAACCTTGCTGACCTGCCCCACCCAATCATTTCCGTGTTCGATCATCATGTCGGTGGACACATTGGGGTCTTTGATGATGGATGCCATGGTGACCAATTTGCGTCGAAGTTGGGCTTCCTCATTAAAATCATTGGAAAGGCTGAGGAGTAGAACATTCAATTGCAATGAGCGGGCAATCTCCCAAATGCGGTGAGACAGGCTGGGGGTGTCTGTCTCAGATGCAGGAAAAAGCACAATTAAACGGCGACCCTGCCTAGGCTTAGAATCAGAAACGGGGGGTATAGTCAAGTTCGGAAGACTTACATCAAGTTTGTTCATTTTACCTCACAGATAAGTAAATCTTATCAACCCTGCATAAAACGGTGACAAAAATTTCGAGCAATCGTATAAAGAACAAATAAAAACGCCCTTTTGCAAGGGCGTTGTAAGGTGGATTTTATTTGGACTGCAGGAGCTTGCTCCTGCAACCTCCGACAGCAAGCTGTCGGACTCCAGAGTTTTATTCATCTGCAATAAACCGGTATCCAATGCCAGGCTCGGTGAGGATATACTGCGGGCGTTCCGGATCGGCTTCAAGTTTTTTGCGAAGCTGGCGCATATAAACACGCAGATACTCGGTGTGGTCGGCGTCGGCGGGGCCCCAAACTTGTATGAGAATGCTTTGATGCGTGAGCACGCGCCCATGATTGGCGGCAAGATAAGCAAGGAGTTTATGTTCGGTGCCGGTCAATTTGATTTCTTCATCATCACGTTTGACGATATGCCAGGCAAGGTCAATGGTGAGTGAGCCGGCTCTGATCACTTTGCTTTGCGTGCCCTGTCTGCTCGTGGAGTGACGCAGAGCCACACGCACACGCGCCAGTAATTCTTCAATTCCAAATGGCTTTGTCAAATAGTCGTCTGCGCCTTTATCGAGCGCAGCAACTTTATCACGCTCGCTGTCACGCACGGAGAGAATAATGATCGGGCATTGAGTCCATTCGCGCAGACGGGTGCAGACCTCCACGCCATCCATATCGGGCAGACCTAAATCAAGAATGATGATATCGGGTTCATTGGTCGCGGCGAGAGTGAGACCTTCTTCGCCACGACTCGCCGTCGTGACCTTGAATCCTTTTTCGGTCAGGATGGTGCGGATCGCGCGTTGGATCTGCAGTTCATCATCGATTACAAGGATATGCGGCTCGTTGCTCATTCGGTCTCCGTGTCCATTGGAAGTTGTGGGGGCGGCGCGCCATCCCATGTGAGTGGAAGAGTGAAATTAAATGCAAAGCCATCCGGCATATTTTCAGCCCAAATGCGCCCGCCATGCGCCTCGATAATACCCTTGCAAATCGAAAGACCCAACCCGGTGCCGGTCACACGGTCCGCAGCGGTGATGCGATAAAACTTGTCAAAGATGCGTTCCAAATGTTCAGGCGGAACTTGCGGACCCTGATTGTAGACTTGAACATGAATTGCATCGCCTTCAATATTGGCGCGAATCCGGATCATGGAATTAATAGGCGCATACTTCAAGCTATTGCTCACCAAATTTGTGAAGACCTGTTCCATCTGGACATAATCCACCGGTACGAGCGGCAAACTCTCAGGCATGTCAATTTCAAGTCTATGCTCCTCTGCTGAATGCCTCATGCGCTCCAGCACGCTCCCCAATATTTCTGACAAAATATTCCATTCGCGTTTCGGTTTGAGTGCGCCCGATTCGATACGCGACATATCGAGCAGGTTTCCAACCAGCATATTCAAATGGTCGGCTTCATCGTCAATCGCGGCAATCAACTCAGGACGCGCCGCGGAATCCCAACTAACTTCGTTGCTTCTCAAGCTCGAAGCGGCGGCTTTGATGGTCGAGAGCGGCGTCCGCAGTTCGTGCGAAACAGAAGACAAAAGAATGGATTTCAAATGGTCGCTTTCTTCGAGTACCTTTGCACGAGACTCTGCCTGTGCGAGTCGCGCGCGCTCAAGCGCCAATGCACCCTGACTGGCAAAAGTCTGCAACAAGCGCTTTTTTTCCAGCGAGATGGCGGGTGTGGACATCCACAGCCGAATCTCCCCGAGTACACCCCGTGCTGCCTGAATGGGGACAGTCAATTCGGGGGAACGAGTAGGTGGCGCAATGTCGGGCAAACGAACAACAAATGACTGCGTCCCCGTGATATCGAGTTCGACCGCCTCACCATGCGAGACGTCCTGTACCTGCCGAGCAAGTATTTCGGCAATGGTAAGGTCATTGTGCAGACCTGCCAGTGCGGCGCTGAGTTCGTAAAGTTGCGTAGCTTCGCGTTCGCGCGAAGTGGCTGCGGCAAGGCTGGCTTTCATTCGTCCCACCAACTGACTCAACACAACAGCCACGATCAGAAATACGATCAATATCACCAGGTCAAGAGGATGGTGAACGGCAAACGTGTTATAAGGCTTGATGAAAAAATAATTGAACGCCAAAAAGGAAAACAGCGCGCTGGTAATTCCCGGGGCAAATCCAGCATACATGGTGATCACCCCAATTGGAATCAAATACAGAAGCGCAACAAGCGTTGTATCCAGAAAATCACGCAGCACAAAAAAGAGAAATGTTGTCAGCGCGATCAATACGCCGGAAAGAAGGTACTGCCAGGTTTGGGAAAAATAAGGGGAACTTTTCATGGTCGGCATATTTGATTTTATACCAAAACAACCCGACGGTGTTGGCTGGACAATTTCATTCAGCGAATCGGAATTGAAAAAACACATCATCTAATGCTATAATCTAAGCATGGCAATGCCTCAACCCGAACAACAAACACTCCCGCCCACTCCGCAGCTCACCCCTGAACAACTTGCTGAGCTGCGCGAACAGGACCGCAAGCAAAAACAGACAATGGCTGCGATCATCGCAGGTGTCGTTATCTTCCTTGCGCTGCTCATCCTTGCGATCTACGGACTCATGCTGCCCAGCACCCCCACCGATAAGATCCGCGACGTTTTCATTATCGTTGTCGCGCTGGAGTCACTGGTCATCGGTGTGGCGTTGGTTGTCCTGATCATACAGTTAGCCAGCCTCGTCAACCTTCTGCAAAATGAAGTCCGCCCGATCCTGAACGCCACGAATGAAACTGTCAACACCCTGCGCGGCACAGTCGAATTCCTGGGCGAAGAAGTCATAGAACCCGTCATGAAACTCAGCGGCTATCTGGCTGGTTTGAATCGTATGTTAGAATTGATGGGCATCAAAAAGAAATAATTTGAAAGAAATCCGGGGCACAAAAACCTGGATGTAAAAATAAAAACATTCAACCAATTACCAAAGGAGTTGTAACCATGACTGAACGTGATGAATTTGGCGCATTTCTCGTTGGCTTTGTCGTCGGCGGCCTTACCGGCGCCGTCGTAGCCTTATTATTCGCCCCGCAATCTGGTGAAGAAACCCGCGCTCTGATCAAGGACAAGAGCATTGAACTGCGCGACAAAGCGCAAGTCTCTGCCGAGGAAGCCTATGCCCGCGCTGAAGAACTTGCCACTGATGCCCGTCACCGTGCCGAAGAATTATCCAAGGAAGCCCGCACCCGCGCCACTGAACTTGCCAATGAAGTTCGTGAACGCGGCAAGGGCGCAGTGGACGCAGTCCGCAAGCCCAAGAAGGGTGACGGCGACGTCACAGCAGCATAACCACTCACAAAGCAGCAAGGGTTTGACTTCGCGGTCAAGCCCTTGTTTTATTTATGAACCTTCTTCAACGCTTCATGCGGGTCTTCTTCACCCTGCTCTATCATCCCCTTGCATTCACATACGACCTCGTCGCTGCAATCGTTTCATTTGGAAATTGGAACGACTGGGTCTTTAGCATTATCCCATTCATCGAAGGGACTCGCATCCTTGAGCTGGGACATGGTCCCGGGCATTTGCAGCGCGCCCTGCGTAACCGTGGACTGGATTCTGCTGCGATGGATGAATCAGCGCCGATGGGAAGACTCGCCAAGCGCCGCCTCGGTAATACACACAGACTCGCCCGCGCGCTCGCCAAAAAAATCCCCTTCGCCTCCGAAACGTTTGACACAGTCATCTCGACCTTTCCATCTGAATATATTTTCGACATGCAGACTCTATCAGAGGCGCACAGAGTCCTTCGGAGCAGTGGCAGGCTCATCGTCCTGCTGGCGGCGTGGCCGAAAAATCCAATGCTTGCGTGGCTGTTCAAAGTCACAAGGCAGAGTCCGCCTGAAGCATACGAATCCCTAAAGTCGAAAATAGTGGAAACTTTAACCCGCGTGAATTTCAAAACGCAAGTTAAACTAGTTGAAGTAAAATCAGGCAACTTATTGGTTGTTATTGCAACGTCATCCCCAAAAGAAAAATAAAGAGGAGTGAAAATATTTATGCCCGCTGGAATTGACCTCAATCAGATTTTCCTTTTCCCAATCAAAGATGCCGAAGCGCGCAAATATTTTCTGATCGGCTGCGCGGTTGTGCTTGCGGGTTTTATCATTCCTGTGATTCCCTATCTTGTGCTTTTCGGATATGCGGCGCGCATTGCAAAACTAATATTCAATGGCGAAGCCCCGCGTATGGTTGCCTGGGACAACTGGGGCAAAATGCTTGAGGACGGCGCTCGAATGTTCGGCGTGCGCATGGTCTACACGCTCCCCATCTTCATCATTGCCATTCCGTTGATGATTGCGGGAATAGCCGTGCCCTTCATTGCGGACAATGTAAACAGTGCAGAAGCAGACTCGATCATCATTATCTTTTCGATGATTATGCTTGCGACCATGTGCCTGGTCATTCCGCTTTCATTGCCGCTTGCCGCCATCATCCCTGCCGCCGAGATGCACGCGGTAGATAAGAATGAATTTGCCGCAGGCTTTCGCTTCGGCGAGTGGTGGAAAATCTTCCGCGCCAATTTGGGCGGATTCATCGCAGCGTTTGCGATTTACTATGTCGCATCCATGGTATTAACTGTTGCGCTTCAAATCATTATGGCAACACTGATACTTTCGTGTCTTCTGCCCATTCTCGTGCCTGGGGTTACAGCATATCTCATGCTGACCATGTACGCGGCCATTGCACAGGCGTATAAGGGCGGCAAAGACAAAATGGCGCAAAAAGATTTCGTTCCAGCAAACATATAAATTCTGTAGTGGCGACTTTAGTCGCCTTGTGAAAATTACAGTCTATTTTTTTATCTCAATATTTGGAATAAATTGCTGTAATCGTCCGTCCACAACTTGATGGGGGTGGTATAGCCTTTATAAGAAATAACATGAGACTTGATCGCGGAGATTTCAAGAAACGCGGGGTTTCCTGTCAGCAATATCCATTCCGACGGAAAGCCGTTGTCGCCAGAGGATGCTGGTCTGTTGATCTGAACGATATCCAACCCAGCCTCCTGCGCCAACTGCCAGAAGACAGGACGCAGGTCTAAATGACGGTTTGAAATATGAGCGGCAATAATCCCATCAGACGCGAGATGCTCCAGATAAAGAGCAAACGCCTCTTTCGTCACCAGATGGACAGGGATCGAGTCACTGCTGAAAGTGTCCAATACAAGTACGTCGAAATTCTGTTTCTCCCCAGCCAAAAGTTCCTGCTCCAATGAAATACGGGCATCCCCTTCAACCACAGTTACATCGGCTTTGCTGTCGCGTAGAAATGTAAAATATCCGCCTTTGCCTTCAGCCAGCCGCACAACAACAGGGTTGATCTCATAAAAACGATAGATGTCCCCAACATCAGCATAGGTGGCTACTGTTCCCACGCCAAGTCCCAACACACCCACGCGTAATCCCTCTCCACGCTTCGGGTGATTGAGCAGGATAAGCCCCACGCCGCTATTTTCCACATAATATGTA
>DYDH01000512.1 GCA_020717985.1 Herpetosiphon sp.
GCAGGATCAGTAAAGTAATCATAAACGCTCAGGATTACATGCGGTGGGATTCGGGCGATGAAGCGGCGCGGCGAATGGCGATTGTACAGTTGTATGCTTGTGGTTTGGGACGGCAATCAGATTTAGCGCGGGCTTTTGGCGTGCATGTTAATTCCGTGCAAAGGTACATTGCCGATTTTACACGTCATGGGATGCAAGGTTTGATTTCTCGATCAGCGGGGCCGAAAGCGCGATGGAAGGTTACGGCGCGTGTGCGCGCGAAGATTCTCGTGACAGTTTTGACCGAAAAGATAGATGGACTTGAAGCGATCCAGAAGCGTTTGAAAGAAGGCTGGCATGAGGAAGTCAGTCTGCCGAGCATAAGCCGGGTGTTGGCGGAAAACGGTTTATGCGAGGAGCAACCAAACGGGAGCCCGTATAATGAAGTAACGCAAGGCGAACTTTTTAGCAATGAGCATGTCAAGCAGTTGCCTTTGGCATTTGACGGCGAGCGGCAGATGCATGGCCGGAGCGTTGGAGACGGAGCCATCAACGAGAATGATTTTGCGCATACAGATCAAGCGCGTGAAAACCATTTGATGGGCGAGGCGCGCGTGAGGAGCGATTATTCGCAAAGGCAACGAGTCTATTTGGATATACTGGAACAGGGAGCCTACAATGCATACGCCGGGGGATTTCTATTTGCGCCGTTGTTAAATCGAGGATTTTATTTATCGGCATTGAGGGATGTCATCAATATCCGAACGTATAACGGATATAGTTTGGAAGAATTATGTTTGACGTTGTTTTACTTCGACATATTCGGATTTCAGTCTCTGGAAGATTTCAAGCGCGCGTATGCGGAGGAATTCGGCTTGCTCATAGGCCGGACCAAGAGTCCCAGTCACTTTACCTTGCGGAGGTTTTTGCATGCCGTGCGGCAACTGGACAAGAGCGAAGAGCTGATTGATAAATTTGCTTTGGGATATTTAAGTCATGGCGCGGCAACCTGGGGCGTGATGTACATTGACGGGCATTTTCTGCCATATTATGGGACGGGACTAATCAGCAAGGGATGGCATGGAGTGCGGCAGATACCGCTGAAAGGGAGCTATAATTTTCTGGCAGTGGATGAGCGGTTCAAGCCTTGGCTGTTTCTGATCAGGTCTTCTGCGGAAGATTTGTTGCAGAAAATTCCGGAACTGATCGACAAGGTCAAAGAGATTGGTCTGAAAGCCGGACTTAGCCGGGAGCGTGTGGATAATTTGATCGTATTGTTTGATCGTGAAGGCTACAGCGCCGAATTGTACCGCTATCTTGTACGAACGGAACAGTTGAGGAGCTGGAGGCGGAGCGGATCGTGCAGCTAATGTGCCGTCGCTGGGGCGAGGAAAATCTGATTAAAGAGTTGATGCAGAAACACAGGATTAATTATACACCTGGGTATGTAACGGAAGATTTGGACGAGCAACCCATGATGGATAATCCGCAGGTAAAAGAAATGAAACAGAAGCGCGACGCTTTGGTCAGGGA
>DYDH01000182.1 GCA_020717985.1 Herpetosiphon sp.
CGTCGGCGCCGCCGCGAACCGTGTCAAGGTGGCGTTGGAATCTGCTTTGGAGGAAAGAACCCAGGCGGTGAAAAATGCCGCGCTGGCGAAATCCCTCGAAGAAGAAAAACTGGACGTGACCCTGCCTGGGCGCGCAGTCAACATTGGAAGATTGCATCCTGCCACACAACAGCTTCGCAGTGTGCTGGATATTCTGGCGGAGATGGGATTTCAGGTGTACACCTCGCGCGAGGTTGAAAGCGACGAGATGAATTTCCAAATGCTCAACTTCCCGCCGCATCATCCCGCGCGCGAAATGCAGGATTCATTTTACATTGAAGCGGAAGGACGCGAGGATAATCCGATTTTGATGCGTACACACACATCGCCGGGACAGATCCGCGCGATGCGTGAAGCCTCGGCGACTAATCCGCAGAACCCGCCTCCGATTCGGATTGCACTGCCTGGGATGTGCTATCGCTACGAGCAGATCACGGCGCGTTCTGAAATTCAGTTCAATCAAGTGGAAGGGCTTGCGGTTGGCGAAGGAATTACGTTTGCCGACTTGAAAGGCACGCTGACCGATTTTGCGCGGCGCATGTTTGGTCATGCTGCGCGCGTGAGATTCCGCGCTTCGTACTTCCCGTTCACCGAGCCATCTGCCGAGGTGGATGTGGAATGTTTCGTCTGCGGCGGCAAGGGATGCCAGGTCTGCAAGACTTCGGGCTGGCTTGAAATTCTCGGCTGCGGCATGGTGCATCCGAATGTTTTGCAAAACGGCGGCTATGACCCCAAGCGTTACACAGGCTTCGCCTTCGGCATGGGACCCGAACGTCAGTTGATGCTCAGAAATAAGATCAACGATATTCGTTATTTCTGGGGCAATGATGTGCGGTTCCTTGAGCAATTCTAAATTTCTTAACCACAAAGAACACAAGGTGTCACAAAGGAAAACCTTAAAACCTTTGTGTACCTTCGTGACACTTTGTGGTAAATAAAAGGAAGTAAATTATGAAATTACCTATTTCATGGCTAAAAGATTTCATTGATCTGGATGGGCTGTCTGTCGAAGACATCGCCCGAAAGTTAACTTTGGCTGGTCTTGAAGTTGACGAGATTTTATATGCAGGCTTGCCTATGCCAACTTATGGCGCTGGCGAGAAGCACGAATTCAAGACCAACGGCATTGCATGGGACAAGGAAAAAATTGTCGTTGCTGAAATTCGTGAGGTGAAGTCGCATCCCAACGCAGATAAGCTGACTCTGCTTGACCTGTTTGACGGTCAACAGGAGCAGGTTGTGTTGACGGGTGCGCCGAACATCTTCCATTTGAAAGGCACGGGCAGACTCGAAAAGCCGATCAAGGTGGCTTATGCGAAAGAAGGCTCAGTCATCTATGACGGTCACGCGGATGGACTTGTGTTGACCACGCTTAAGCGCGCCAAAATCCGCGGCGTGGATTCGTACTCGATGGTCTGCTCTGAAAAGGAGCTCGGCATCACAGATGAAAGCGACGGCATCATCATCCTTGACGACGATGCGCCCGTGGGCATGGCACTCGCAGATTACATCGGCGACGCAGTCTTGGATATTTCCATTTTGCCGAACATGGCACGCAACGCAAACGTGATCGGCATTGCGCGTGAACTCGCCGCACTGACAGGAAGAGAGTTGAAAGTTACAGGTTCAAAGTTACAGGTTCAACCTTCAACCTCCAACCTGCAACCTGTAACCGATCTTGTTGAAATCAAAATCACTGACCCCGAACTTAATCCACGCTTCGTGGCAGGGTTGATTCGCAACGTGGAAATCAAACCCAGCCCGTATCAAATTCAACGCAGACTGAAACTCGCGGGCATACGCGCCATCAACAACATCGTGGATGCAACCAACTATGCCATGATCGAACTCGGCGAACCCCTGCACGCCTTTGATTATGACATTCTTGTAGGTCGGGTTTCCAACCCGACAAAAAAAATCAAGATACTCACCCGCACCGCAAGTGAAGGCGAAGAACTCGTCACGCTTGATGGAGTGAAACGCAAACTCACAGCCATGAACGTGCTGGTGTGCGACGAAAAAGGTTCTCTCTCCCTTGCGGGCGTGATGGGCGGCACCGAATCAGAAGTAACCGATAAAACCAAAAATGTGCTGCTTGAAGGTGCGGCATGGAACTTCATCAACATCCGCCGCACCGCCAAACAGCACAACCTGCCGTCCGAAGCGTCATTCCGCTTTTCGCGCGGCGTACATCCCGCAGTCGCAGAAATAGGCGTGAAGCGCGGCTTGCAATATATGGCGGCGTGGGCAGGTGGCAGCATCGCTCCAGGTCTCGTGGATGAATATCCGCTCAAGCCGAAAGACTCAGTCGTTGAAGTCACGGAAAAAGATGTGAAGCGTCTGCTCGGCATTGAACTCACACTTGAAGAAATTTCCGCGCTTCTCACCCGCCTCGAATTCAAGTGCGAAATTACCAATCACCAATTACAAGTTACCGCTCCCCCCCATCGCATGGACATTGACGAAGGTGTGGTCGGTCTTGCGGATGTGCTTGAAGAAGTTGCTCGTTCGTATGGCTTCGATAAAATCCCAACCACCACCATGGCTGATGCGCTGCCCCCACAGGTTGGCAATCCCATTCACGAGTGGGAGGAACGCCTGCGCGACCTGCTCGTAGCAATCGGTTTGCAGGAAGTCGTCACCTACCGCATGACCTCGCCCGAGCGCGAAGGTCGTGTACTTGCTTCGGGCCTGAGACCCGAAGCGAACAACTATGTCCGCATTGCAAATCCCATTGCGCCAGAGCGTAGCGTTCTGCGCCAAAGTTTGGTCGCCTCGGTGCTTGAAGTCGCCGAGAAAAATGCCAAAGCAGAATCAATTGCCATGTTTGAAGTCGGTTCGATCTTCGAGCCAGTCAAAAACGATTTGCCAAATGAACCGCGCAAACTCGCCATCGTGATGACGGGAGCCAGAATCGCATCTGCATGGGATGTGAAAGATGCGCCCGCCTTCGACTTCTACGATATGAAGGGGCGCATCGAACTCCTTTTGGCTGGGCTCCGTTTCACAGACATTGCCTACGCTGAAAGTGAATCCACCTATCAACTGCACCCAGGCAAATCCGCCGAAGTAAAAGCGAGTGGACAAGTGGTGGGCGTGTTCGGCGAACTGCATCCGCTGGCGAAGGAAAAATATGCATTCGGTGACTCTGCTGTCATCGTGGCGGAATTTGACCTCGAAAAACTACGCACGTTGAATCCTTCGTACGGCATTAAACCTGTCTCCGAGTTCCCGCCCATGTATGAAGACATCGCCCTCATCCTCGATGAATCAGTCGCCGCATCTGCTGTCGAAGCATTGATCAGGCAAACGGGCGGCAAGACCGTGACCGATGTCCGCTTGTTCGATGTCTATCGCGACGAAAAGATCGGGTCTGGGAAAAAGTCACTGGCTTACAGTCTCACTTATCAAGCCGAGAAAACGCTGACCGATGCCGAAGCCGCCGCGATCCGCAATAAAATTGTGAAGCGGCTGGAAAATACAGTTGGCGCAAAGTTAAGAAGTTAGCAGCACGAACGGGATGGAGTAAAAACTTGCATCCCGTTTTTGTTTCCTGTATACTAAAAACAAACTTAATAAGGAGATGATATTATGGACAAGAAAACAACAGGCATGATTGCCACAATCGCAACCGCGCTGCTGTGCGGATGCCCCGGCTTATTGATGTGCTGTCTTGGCGCAACATCTGTATTGGTCAGCCAGATACCCGGCGCAGACATTGATGTCATGGGCAGCAACGATCCCACTTCCGCAATGACCATGGGACTTGTATTCCTATGCCTGTCATTCATCTTTATCCTAATCCCCATCGCTGTCGGCTTCTTCATGCTGCGCAAGAAACCCGAAGCGGTGGTTTCCAACGATGAAGCGCTTCCTCCAACCGCATAGAAATAAAAAATCCCCCGAGATTTGCTCGGGGGATTTTTTATTTAATTCACCACAATCGTGATGGTCATGGGACAAAATCTTTCTTTTCCCATGGAAACCAACCATTTGGTCGAGTATATGCCGGGACCGTCCGGAGCTTTCATGCCCACAAAAAAGTCAACGGTTCCGCCAGTTGGAACAGATTGATCAAAGTCATAGACGGCGCTTGTTCTGTGCAGTTCATCGCCGCCAAAATAGCGATAATCGGCGCTGTTCACATCCCAGGCGGAGGTGCCTGTGTTCCTTACCTGCCAGTGCGCTTCAAAGGGCGCTTTCCGCGGGAAGACAGCATTATCCGCCGGGTATTGCAGAAGAATACGACACCCGTAAGGCCCAGCAGAAAGGTCCAGTGTTGGGGTGGCCGATGGCACAGTGGGAGTGGGAAGTATGTAAAGGAACGTGGGTGTGGAAGATGGAACTTCGGTCGGCGTTCTGGTAATGGTCGGCGAAGGCGTCAATGTTGGCTGCTGGACAAAGGTCTGGGTCGCTGCCGCGCCTGCAGTTTTAGCAATAACGGTATTAAGCGAAGGAAGGTCAAAGGTTGGAGGAGCAGGCGTGGTGGCAGTAAAAGGCACACAGGCGAGCAACAATACAATTGCAAGAAATATTACCAGCGTACGATAATTCCGCTCGAGCATGTTACCTCCAAATCTGAAAACTATCTAACTGTGATTGTAACGTAACCAAAACAAAGTTTACCTTCCACAACCCAGGTCATGGTCTGGTCGCCAAGTTCGTCGGGGGCAACAGCATCGAGCACCACTTCGTACTGGTCATTTGGCTGCATTGCGGGAAGTTGCACCACCGTAACGCCTGTCATTTGGGCACCGCCAGAGTATTTAAGGTCATATCCTTGATACCATGCACGGGCGCCATTGTTGACGACCGTCATTTTTATATCAAATTTCTGGCCGTGAAGATATTCGGCATAAGCGGTTGGCCGCAGGCGGATGATGTCACAGGAGTAATCCGGTTTGGTGCGAGAACTGCCGCCACTGCTTGGTTTGTTCGTGGGAGTCGAGATGACGAAGGGAGTCAACGTGGGAATCGTAAACGGCGTGGCTGTAGGTGTTGCGGTGAATTGAGCTTCCGTGGTTAGCGCAACAGCAGTCCCAATTTGATTCTGGGCTTCAATCGTTTGCGCAACAGCGGTATTGATCTGTGACTGGGTATCCTGCAAACTCTGCGTATTCTGCACTTGCGGATTCTGTTGCACTGATGCGGCGGGCAGGCATGCGCCAATGAATAGCGCCAACGTCAGCATAATGACTGCCACTTGTATTATTTTTTTCATTTTTTCTCCTTTGAGTAGATTTCGGAAGTCATTAAAAAGCAGACTTCCGAAATCTGTTTAATACTTTAATCTGTTTCGCCCGAACCAATGCCGAGCGGTTTCCACTTGTTTTCGTCCTTCAAGCGATGCTGAATGCCATCGCGGTTATGCAGTTCGTCGAAGCCCTGGGGTTTGATAAACATCTGCTCGCCATCGAGCAAACCAGTAAGTCCTGTCTGACCGGGTTCAGAGCGCTTGTTCTGGCAGAACTTACACGTCTTCGGGTCATGTGATTTGTATTCAGCCGGCTCTTCATAAGTCGTCACATAACCTTCATAATTACGCACGATTATCTTATGGTCAGACATGCTCATCATGTAATTGGGCATGACGGGAATCTTACCACCACCGCCGGGCGCATCCACGATGAATTGCGGAACGGCGTACCCGGAAGTATGTCCACGTAAACCTTCGATGATCTCGATGCCTTTCGCCACAGGTGTGCGGAAGTGACCCGCGCCTTCAACCAGGTCGCATTGATACAGGTAATACGGTCGCACGCGGATGCGGGTCAGCTTCTGCACCAGTTCGCGTTGCAGGTGGACACAGTCATTCACGCCAGCCAGCAAAACAGATTGGTTCCCCAAAGGAATACCGGCGCGGCTCATACGGTCACAAGCCTCGGCAAGTTCCGTGGAAATCTCATTCGGGTGGTTGACGTGAATATTCAACCACAGCGGGTGGAATTTGGCGAGCATATCACACAATTCCTGTGTAATGCGCATCGGCATAAAGACGGGCACTCGCGAGCCGATGCGGACGATCTCAATGTGCGGGATCTCGCGCAGGCGGGTGAGTAACTCTTCCAGGATTTTTGGAGCCAGCACAAGCGGATCTCCGCCGGAGAGAAGCACATCACGGACCTGCGGCGTGCGTTTGAGATATTCGATCTGCATCTCAAAATCCTGGCGGTTGAAGGTTTGTCCGGGGTCGCCAACGATGCGTGAGCGTGTGCAGTAACGACAATACGACGCGCACTGAGTCGTTACCAGCATGAGAACCCTGTCAGGATAACGATGGACAAGCCCGGGCACGGGAGAGTGGCGGTCTTCCGCAAGGGAATCTTCCATCATGGACGTGAATGCATCCATTTCCTCTGAAACGGGAATGATCTGCTTGCGGACGGGATCGTCCGCATCCTCGGGATTGATCAAAGAAATATAATAAGGCGTTACATCCACGCGAAACAAATCCTGCTTTTGCAAAGCCTTGCGTTCGCTCTCTGTGAGTTTTAAAACTTTTTCGATATCTTCAGCGGTGTTCAGGCGGTGACTTAATTGCCAGCGCCAATCGTTCCACTTTTCATCAGGAACATCGGCGTAAATTGGCGCGCGTTTTGAAATAATAGGTGTAGGCATTTTTCCTCCGGAAATTTGTATTTTAAAAAATTAACAACGCGTTTTCAACGCGCAAATGGAGGGTCATGATCGGGACGAAAGAAACCTGCAAACTTCAGAAGCATCTTCACCGCTTGTGCATAAACTACCAAATTTTTCGGAATAAATCACACGTAATAATGCCAATTCCGGTTGGTTACGCATGTGAGACATGCGTGCGGCACTCTCTAACATTGTAAAAGCAAACGGAATGCGGGTCAATGTCATTATTTTTAGAGAGTACAATTGAGGCAAAAAAGGATAATAACATGCAGCCCAATGAACTCAATGTTATTCACAACACGGAACTCAACAGATTCGAAGTGCATCTTGATGCGCATATAGCCGAATTGAATTACCGCCTGAGCGGCAACACCATTATTTTCACGCACACAGGTGTCCCCACTGCGTTGGAAGGCCGGGGCATTGGAAGTTTACTTGTAAAAACAGGTCTGGAATATGCAAAGAATAACAACCTAAAAGTACAGACTCTGTGCTGGTTTGTAGCCGGATATGTTCAACGGCACACGGAATATCAATATCTTACAAACTGAACGACTACCGGCTGAAAGCCGGTAGGTTCAAAACCAGCGGCGGACAAACCGCCGCCTGAAAGTCTAGCCGCTGAAAGCGGGTGGTTTTCACCACTGCCCGACTAAGAGTCGGCTAAAGTTTTTTTCGGACAATAAATAATAAGTCGTCTTTGCAGACGACTTATTATTTTCCGGCATTTTTTTCGCCGAGTAAATCCAACACAAAGTTTGCCGCTTGCGAAACGGACTCTGCAACAGGCGGCGATAACATCCTGCTAAAATCACAAGCTCGTTTTGTGGCAATTCCCACCACCGTAACATCATCTGGTAATTGTGCGCCCATGGCCCGTCCCAATTCAATCGCAGTTTTCAGCGGAGTGTCGTGCGCGCTGGCCGTATGAAATGCGGAATAATTCGGCAGGTCACTCAACTTCAAAATCAAGATCGAACCGATCGGCTCTTCCAATGCAAATGCATCAATCAGGATGGCGCGCCCATAGCCAATAAGATGTTCCATCAAGCTGATGCCGCCCAGCGAGAGACAATCCACATCCACGGACAGGCCGGGAGGCAGTCGTTTCTTCACTTCCTCCGCGACTCTCCAACCGACACCGTCGTCGCCGAGCATAGGATTGCCCAATCCAATCACCAACACCCTGGATTTTTTCGATTCCATCTAAACCTCAAATCTGTGCCCATTTTCAGGATACTGCATCTTTGAACAAAAAAATTACCAGCGATACAGATATACACAAACCAAGAACTCATCCCTGCCATGATAGCGCCGCCAATGATATTCCCACATAAAAAATTCTCCTTGATTCAAATCGGACTGAATTGCTTTATAGTATGTTTCTTTTCCACGGCAATTACCAGTGGGAATAGTCATTTTCTTTTGTGACAATTTTCCCAAACGAAACGTGTATTTTAGACTTTATTGGTGGCAATATTCTGACACAGATTATGTTTAGCAGATAAAATCACAGCCAATGAACATCATCTCGCGATTGGAACTTGCAACCGAGTCACACCCAACCAAGCCCGCGCTTATCTTTTTTTCAAAACAAAGCAATGGATGGGAAACGGTCACCTACCGGCAGCTTGCGGATTCAACCCAACGCTTCGCTGCTGGACTTTTGGCTGAGGGCGCGACCCCAAACATGACCGCCGCCCTGATGACTCCGCCCTCGGCTGATTTCTTCGCCCTGGCATTTGCCATGCTGAAAGTGGGTGTCATCCCCATCATCCTCGACCCCGCGATTGGACTGAAAAAGGTAAGTGAATGCTTCGCAGAATCGAAGCCCGATATTTTCATCGGCAACAGGCTGACACATGCTTTGCGAATTGTGTTTGGGTGGGGAAAGGATTCTGTAAAATATAATCTCACGGTTGAGTCGGTCAAAGGTCGAAGGTTGAAGGTTGAAGGTCAAAGTCATAATCTCCAATTACCAATTACCAATTACCAATCTCCATTTACCACCCCCGCCGCCATCATCTACACCAGCGGAAGCACAGGCATTCCCAAAGGTGTGCTTTTCACGCATGAGAACCTCGCCGCGCAATTGGATATGCTGGTTGAGACTTTCAACATTTCACAAGATGAAATTGACCTGCCTGCCTTTCCGCTTTACGCTTTGATAGATGCGTTGATCGGAGTCACATCAGTGATTCCTGATATTTCTTTTCCCGTGCCTGGGAAGACTGACCCCGCGAAGGTGATTCAAGCGATTCAGAAATTCAATGTCACCAATATGTTTGCTTCGCCTGTGGTGTTGGATATTTTGGCGAAGTTCCAACAGCAAGCTGTTGGACTCCAGAGTCTTAAGCGGATTATTACGGCGGGCGCGCCTGCGACGATTCAATTGCAGGAAGATTTTAGAAAATT
>DYDH01000003.1:0-11968 GCA_020717985.1 Herpetosiphon sp.
GAAGGTCGCCAGGAAGCGGAAGTGACCGCCACCGTGCTATTCGACCCGAAAAGCGAGCGGGCGCGCGCGTAAATCATTAACCACGAAGGAGCACAAAGGATCACAAAGGTTTTAACGCCTTTCCTTCGTGTTCCTTTGTGACCCTTTGTGGTAAATAGGAAAATGCCTGAAAAGAAAACAACCCCTCCCGCTTACATTGGCTTTGGCATGTTGACCCCCGTCTACATCATGGCGCTGGATAAACTGCCCAAACATAACACTGGCGCAATTGTCCATCAGGTCAGCGAGTATGTTTATGATGATGCTGCTATCATCGCCTGCAATCTGCGCCAGTGGGGCGTATCCACTGGCATGATCGGCACAGCCGTCGGCGATGACCTGCTTGGGCATTATGTTGCTGATACACTGGATGGAATGGGCGTGCAAGGAAAAGTTCGTTTTACGAAGAAATATAAAACACCACTCGAAGTAAATGTTTCAGACAAAACGGGCGCGCGCACTTATTTCTGGCAGCGCTCGCCTGAGATATTGAGCACACTTGACACAGCAGACTTATCCATGCTAAAAGGCGCGAAATTAATGTATGTGGATTGGTACGATGGCGATCATATCATCCGCGCGATGAATGAAGCCAGGCGGCACAATGTACCCGTGTTCCTAAATCTTGAGCATGGGCATAACGATCCTGAGATTATGGAGAAATACGCCAGCCGCGCCACCATCTGTCAGGCAGTGACAGATGCCGCTCAACTTGGTAAAAAAGGCGCCATGCTTAATGTCGCAAAGAAATTGCTCAAGGCAGGGATTAAGACTGCAATCATTACGATGGCCAGCCGCGGCTGTATGGTGGTTCAGGATGATGAAATTGTCCGCATCCACGCGCCGAAGGTCAAGGCTGTGGATGGTTCAGGCGCGGGCGCGACGTTTTCATCGGGCTTTATTTACGCGTATCTCAAAAAGTGGAGTTTGGAAGAATCTGTCCGTTTCGCGATTGCGGCGGCTTCATTGAAAGTTACGCGTTCCGGGTTGAAAATGTTTCCCGTCAAAGATGTCAAGGAGCTTGCATCCAAATTGCAGGTTGACCGCATGGTATATCGCGATAATAAGTTCTTTGAAATTGACAAGCTGCTCTCTCAAGCGCAGGATAGTTCGCTTTTGATCGAGAGCAAAAAATTTGCAGAGAAATTGTTGCCTAAAAGGAAGTCTCAGCAAAGAAGAAAAATCAAGAAGTCGCTGGTTGGGTAGCCCAAACATATTTATTAATAGAAAAGGATGTGAACCATGTCATTTGCAACATTGCTTGCGCAGGAACAGGTAGAACGAATTCATGATGCCGCGTTGGAGATTCTTGAAGATGTTGGTTTGAAGGTTCGTTATGAACCAGCGCGCGAAATATTTAAACAGCATGGCTGTATTGTGGAAGATGAGCGGGTTAAATTTCCACGCGCGGTGGTTGAAAAATATCGCAAAATGTATCCGCCGTCATTCACCTTTTACGCGCGCGACCCGAAATTTGATAAAACGATCCCACAGGATAGCCCGGTCATTGTCACGGCGAGTTCGGCTCCCGATATTTTGGACCCTGTAACGGGCAGGGAAAGACGCGCTGAGTCGGGGGATATTGCGCGTATTGCACATCTCATCAATGAACTTCCCGGCTATGATATTTTTTCCATTTCCACTTTGGCGGATGACGCGCCTGCGGATCAATTCACAATCTCGAGGCTGTATCCTGCTCTCAAGTATTGTCTCAAACCGATCCGCGTGACCACCACTGATCGCAAGGATACAAACAGCGTTATGAAAATGGCGTATATGGTGGCTGGTGGAGAAGGGGCTTATAAGGAGCATCCTTTCCTTACTCACCACTATTGTCCCGTTGTTTCGCCGTTGACGATGGACAACCTTTCAACTGAAAATGTGATTTATTTTGCAAAGGAAGGCTTGCCTGTTTATCCGACCATTGTGCCAAATGCAGGACTGACCTCTCCCATGTCCATGGCGGGCACGTTGGCGCAGGGCAATGCCGAATTCCTTGCCGCGGCAACTTTGATGCAAATGGCAAAGGAAGGCACGCCGCTGATCTATGCCACGCTTGCCACTGTGGCTGATATGCGTTCGGGCGCGTACACCTCCGGCGGGATCGAATGCGGCATGTTGCACATGGCTTTCGCGCAACTGGCGCGATTCTACAATGTGCCTGTCGGCGGCTACATTGGCTTGACTAACGCCAAAATCAACGACGCTCAGGCAGGATACGAAACAGGCATGTCTGCGATGGGCGGCACGGTTGCGGGCATGGATATGTTCAATATTGGCGGGTTGATCGACGCGTTGAAAACTTTTGATTTTGCCAAGGCAGTCATTGACGATGAAGTGGCGCAGATGATGAAACGCGTCAAACGTGGCATAAATTTTAGCGATGACGACTTGGCGCTCGGTTTAATCAAGGAGATCGGACCAGGCGGTTCTTTTATTGTAGCCAAACACACGGTCAAACGCATGAAAACCGAAGTGGTGATGACAAAACTTGCAGACCGCGACTCACGTACGACCTGGGAAAAGAAAGGCTCAATGGACATTCATACGCGCGCCATGAAGCGTGTGAAGGAAATTATGGACAGCAACACGACTCCCTTGATCTCTCCCGAATTGGATGCGAAACTCCGCGCCGAATTTACGGGCATGGTGGCGGGCGAGCTGAAGTCGATGGAGTAGCCCTAAATAAACTTCGGAGGTCTTTTTTGGAGACCTCCGAAACCTTAAATCAGATTGGAGAATTTATGTTGAAATTTTTCAAACGCAAGGAAGATGTATTTCAGAAGCTAATTGAAGAACAGGCTTCCATTACTTATGAAGCATTAAAACTGCTGGTGAAGTATCTGGAAACGCTCGATTTGGATGTGGCTGAACAACTTTCCATTAAAGAAAAAGAAGCGGATGAAGTGCGCCGAATCTTGATCGATGAATTGAACCGTACCTTTGTCACACCGTTTGACCGCGAGGATATATTTTCCTTATCCCGCTCGATTGACGATGTGGTGGACTATGCAGATACCACCGTGATGGAGATGGTTATTCTAAAGGTAAAGTCCACACCCTATATGTTGAGGATGGCAAGTTTGCTGAAAGATGCCGCATATGAGATATGGCACGCGGTGCAGCGCCTTCCGAAGCATCCAAAAGTCGCCATTGACCACGCGCAACGCGCGAAGGCTTTGGAGAATCGTGTGGAAGCCGTCTACCGTGAAGCGGTTGCTGATTTGTTTAGCGGGCCCGAAGACATTCATCACGTTGTTGAAATGTTGAAGATGCGCGAGGTATACCGCCATTTGTCCAATGCGGCAGATCGCGGGGATGAAGCCGCGAATACAATCGCGGATATTGTTGTGAAGAAAACTTAATAAAGAAAACTTAACAAGGTGTTAATGTCTCCTGAATTGATTATAGTTATTATTCTGGCAGTCGTATTTGACTTCCTGAATGGAGTCCATGATTCCAGCAATATCGTAGCCACGATGATCGCCTCGCGCGCGTTTCGTCCGAATACCGCACTGGCGCTAACTGCGGTGGCTAATTTTATGGGACCATTTTTATTCGGAATCGCGGTTGCCACAACGATTGGAGATGAAGTTGCCCAATCCACCGCTCTTAATTTGGATGTGATTGCTGCCTGCCTGGTTGGGGCGATTGTGTGGAATGTCCTCACGTGGATTTTGGGTATCCCAAGCAGTTCTTCACACGCGTTGATCGGCGGAATGATTGGCGCGGTATTTGCGGGTGCAGGCTTTGGAGCCATCAAATTACATGGACTTGAGAAAGTATTGATTGCCTTGATTGCTTCGCCCCTGATCGGATTTGTTGCCGGATTTGTGATTACACGCCTGATCTACTTTTTGGCGCGAAACGCAACTCCGGATGTTAATTTGTTTTTCAAAAACGGACAGTTTGTCACCGCTTTGGGCATGGCATTCAGTCATGGAACGAATGACGCTCAGAAAACAATGGGCATCATCACACTCAGTCTTTTGATTGGCGGCTATATCACCGAATTTCGTGTGCCTTACTGGGTGATTGGGATAAGCGCCTCGGCTATTGCCCTCGGCACGGCGCTGGGAGGCTGGCGGTTGATCCGCACGCTTGGCGGAAAGTTTTTTAAGATACGCCCGGTGCATAGTTTTTCAACACAATTAACTTCCGGCATAGTGATACTCACTGCATCGGCGCTGGGGTTACCGGTCAGTACATCACAGGTTGTCAGTTCGGCAATTATTGGGGTGGGGTCTTCCGAGAGATTGGGAAAGATTCGCTGGAGTGTGGCCGAGGAAATCGTAACGGCATGGTTTATTACGATTCCCGCCAGCGCATTAGTTTCCGCAGGGATTTACTGGTTGATTACTGTTATAAAGTAAACATAAACCTGTGGAAAATTTCACTATGATCAATATGTTCGAAGTTGGAATGGTTTGACTTTGAATATTGATGATGCTACAATATTAACGATATATTAACAAATTGGAGGTGTAAGGGAAAATAATATGTCCGTCAGTCTCAGTTCGTCAAATCAACCAAAATCATAAAGGAGAGAGAAAGAAATGCGTACCAAAAACTTAGCTTTTCAATTGTTCGCTCTGTTCGTAATTGCCGCAACCCTGTTGTCTGCTTGTGGCGCCGCGGCTCCCACTGTAGTTGCTGGTGGAGTTGCCAGTGTGCCTGCTGATCTTTTGAAAGCATGTAAAGCCGAAGGCATGGTGACGATCATTGCAACTCCTGCCTCCTGGGCAAATTATGGTGAGATTTTCAAACTGTTTGAAACTACCACTGGCGTGAAAATCAATTCGTTGGATGAAAACGCTGGTTCCGCGGATGAAATTGCGGCTATCGAAGCCAACAAGGGCAATAAGGGTCCCCAGGCGCCTGATATCGTTGACGTTGGATATGCCTATGGTCAGCAAGGTATTGATGGCGGATATTATCAGGCATACAAGGTTTCGAATTGGGACAAGATCCCCGATAAGGTTTTGGGACTTCCCGCCAAAGACCCAACAGGTTTGTGGATTGGCGGTTATTATGGCGTGATGGTGCTCGAAGTTAATACCGCTGTTGTAAAGAATGTCCCCCAGAACTGGGAAGACCTGCTCAAGCCCGAGTACAAGGGTCAGGTTGCTCTAACCGGTGATCCCCGCAGCTCCAATCAGGCCGCCCAATCGGTGTTCGCAGCCTCTTTGGCTAATGGCGGTTCTTTGGATGATGTTCAGCCCGGTCTTGATTTCTTCAAGAAGGTGAACGATGCGGGCAACTTTGTGCCTGTGATTGCGAAAGTCGGTACTGTTGCTCAAGGCGCGACCCCGATCGTTTTGGCCTGGGATTACAACGCCTTTGGCGATAAGGACTCCCTCGCTGGCAATCCGCCGCTTGAAATTGTTTATCCATCCCCCACCATTGCAAGCATGTACGTCCAGGCGATCAGCGCCTATGCTCCGCATCCCAATTGCGCCAAAGTATGGATGGAAATCCTCCACTCTGACGAAGGTCAACTGGCTTGGATGAAGGGTTATGCCCATGGCGTTCATCAGACCGACATGGAAGCGCGCGGCGTTATTCCTGCCGACCTGAAAGCCAAACTGCCCTCCTCCAGCGCTTTTGCTTCGGCTGTTTCCCCCAACCCGGACCAACTCTCCGCTGCAAGAGATGCGATCAAGACCGGCTGGGATACAACCGTCGGCGTCGAAGTTACAGAATAATCAGGTTGTGACTGTGTCACAAACTACCATACAGCAGGACGCGCCAAAAGCGCGTCCTGCTCTCCCCAAACTTCCCCTTGCATGGCTTGGAGTCATGCCGTTTTTTTTGTTTACCTTTTTGTTCCTCCTTTACCCATCGTCAACCATTGTTGTCCGCACTTTTCTGGATGCCAAAACAGGGGAATTTACTTTTCATAATATTTTTAACCTGTTGCAAGATCCATATGTTTTGGGTGCGTATTGGTTGAGTATCAAGATCAGTGTTGTGACTGCCTTAGGCGGCGGTATTTTTGGATTTCTGTTGGCGTATGCTTCCATTCGAGGCGGGCTTCCCCCATTTATGCGCTCCAGCCTGATGACCTTCAGCGGTGTGGCGTCAAATTTTGCGGGTATTCCTCTTGCGTTTGCCTTTATTGCGCTCTTAAGTCCAACGGGTATGTTGACAGTTTGGTTAAAAGCGACCGGGATAAATATATACGATTATGGTTTTACGCTTTATAAGTTTTGGGGGTTAAGTGTGGTGTATATGTATTTCCAGTTCCCGCTCATGGTGCTGATCATTACACCCGCGATTGATGGATTACGGCGCGAGTGGGTTGAAGCCTCAGAGAACCTGGGTGCCAGTACTCTCCAATATTGGAGATATGTGGCTTTCCCCATCTTACTGCCTTCCATCATGGGTTCAATGATCCTGCTTTTTGGTAATGCGTTTGGCGCTTTTGCCACGGCAGTGGCGCTCACCGGCGGTTCATCCATGAATCTGGCGACGATCGTGATCGGTGCGCAATTACGCGGCGATGTATTGGGTGATCCCGGACTGGGATATGCGGTGGCATTCGGGATGGTGATCGTTATGACTGTTGTGATGACGATTTACACAATACTTCAACGAAGAGCAGAGAGGTGGTTGAAATGAGGCGCACTGGCGTAATCTGGTCCTGGTTTTGGATGATAATTGGCATCCTGTATTTCTTCCTGCCTCTGTTGGCTACGTTTCTCTTTTCACTGCGCGCGGAACTTGGGCATTTGGGCTTTAAAGCCTATATAAATGTTTTCTCTGATCCGCAATTCCAACTCAGATTCCCCGCGTCAATTATGTGGGCAATTCTTACGATTGCAGTTGCCATTGTGATCTTTGTGCCTACAGCCTATTGGGTTCGCTTGAAAGTCCCGCAGTTCCGTTCCGCTGTTGAATTGATTACTTTGCTCCCATTTGTGATTCCGGCGATTGTGTATGTCTTTGGTTTGGTGCGGACATTTAGCCAGCCGCCTCTTTTGATAGTGGATAGCCCTGGCTTGTTGGTTGCGGGGTATACAGTATTGTCCATGCCATACATGTATCGTGCCATTGATACCGGCTTGCGAGCCATTGATGTCCAGACACTGACCGAAGCCGCACAAAGTTTGGGCGCGGGATGGGGAACGATCCTCTTTAAAGTCATTTTCCCAAATATCCGCGTTTCGATCTTAAGCGGCGCTTTCCTGAGCTTTGCCATTGTGATGGGCGAATATACACTGGCGCAGTATCTTGCCAAGCCTGCGTTTGCCCCTTATATCGCTCTGTTGATCCAGAATAAAGCCTACGAGCCTGCGGCTGCCACGATTATCAGCTTTGCCCTCATTTGGGCTTGTATGGGCATTATTCAGGTTATTGGCGGCGGCGAACAGGGACAGATCACGGGTGGACACTAAATACAATCCGAGGAAAATCAGATATGACACATCTCATACTAAAGAATATTTCAAAAGAATTTAGTGGTACCACTGTGGTACAGGATTTTAACCTTGATGTGGAACAGGGCGAGTTTATTTCATTTCTAGGTCCTTCAGGCTGCGGTAAGACAACAACGTTGCGCATGGTCGCCGGCTTTGAAACTCCAACCACTGGTGTTATAACCATTAATGGCGAGGATATTACGAACAATGCCCCAAACCAACGCAACGTAGGCATGATCTTTCAGGCATATGCGCTTTTTCCCAATATGACTGTTGCTCAAAACATTGGCTTTGGTTTGCGCATTCGCAAGGAATCCGAATCTGTTATTAAGGAACGCGTGGAGGAAATGCTTGCTTTGATCCACCTTGAAAATAAGGCTGGGAGTTATCCGTACCAACTTTCAGGCGGACAGCAGCAACGTGTGGCGCTGGCGCGCGCGCTTGCGAACCATCCACAGGTACTCCTGCTTGACGAGCCGCTTTCCGCGCTGGATGCGAAGATCCGTGTTCAGTTGCGTTCCGAGATCCGCGCCATTCAAAAGAAAATGGGGATCACCGCCATTTTTGTCACACACGACCAGGAGGAGGCTCTGTCCATCTCTGACCGTATTGTTGTCATGTACGAAGGCAGGATCGAGCAGGTGGGAAGTCCTTTTGAAGTATATAACTTCCCGCAGACGGCCTTTGTCGCCAATTTCGTGGGGACGCTGAATACAGCCGCTGCCGAAGTGGTTGATCCTGTCAAGGGCATCCTAAGTATGGATGGTGTGCAGTTTGTGTCGGCAGAAAATTTGCAGGTCAAGAAAAAGGGCGATGCGGTTAAGTTTTCCATTCGCCCCGAACGTTTCAGTTTTGCGTCTGAAATAAAGAAGGAAAATGTTTTGGATTGCACGATCGAGAATATTACCTTCCTTGGTTCAGTTGTCCGTATACGGGTGAAGATCGGAAATACAAAATTCAACATGGATACTTTCAACAATCCATTCCTTGAATTGCCGAAGATCGGTGACAAGGATCAGGTCACATGTTCGCGCGAAGCAGTTTTGGTATTGGATGAATAAGCTAAAGTATTCCCGATTCTTTATTATTAAAAAACGCAAGGTATGAGGGCGCTTAAACATGGTTATACAGCGCTTTAGTGGAGCGCTACCGACTGTTTCTTAAAAGACATTTTTACCACTTAGATCACAAAGGTCACTGAGAAAAACCTTAAAAATCCTCTGTGGTGAATGCCCTTTTCTTTCTCTATTTTCTGATAAGAAACGCTCTCTAAGAGAGAGCGTTTCTTAAGTCAGACCCTAAATGTTTTTCCCGCAAACCAAAATTAAACTTTGCAGGAATCCGCTGTCAAATGTCGTTTTTGTTAACAAAGGAAACCTTTAGGGTCTTTGCAAGCGATTTAAGAAACAGTCTCTAAGAGGAAAAATCCACCCGTGAGGTGCGACTCTCTTTGATTTCTCACCCCTAAAAACGTGAATAATGGTTGGCAAATCGGCGGGCTAAAAGCCCTGCCTCAGTTCAAAAAAGTCCTTCGGACTTTTTTTGGGGACTCGCAGGGGCTTCCATGTACTGAGCGAGGGACTGTGTAGTGTCCCAACCGTTTCGAGCAAATTAACCTTATCCATTTTTCACGTTAAACAAGAGGCTGCAACCATGATCAAACTTTGTGCTGATCAATATTCTATCGAAATAGACACCAATAATATTGGATGGTGTAAATGCTGGCTGGTAATTGAAGAAAATAAGACCTATCTTGGCGCAGAAAGTCTGGAATATTTGAAAGATCATTTGCTTGCCGGACTCGATGATAGTCCCAAGGAAATCAGTGGCCATTTATATAAATATAATTTTAGCTGGGTCCTTTCATTGGAAGAGGTCCATAGTGTGCTATATGTTGCAAAGGTTGACCTGGGTAAGGTCTTGTTGGTGCAAAACGTGGGTGGAAAAGCAAATGAAATGTGCTTGATAAAACTTTCTCAAGATCGGTATTTGCAATGGCTCGATCAGATACGAATAATTTGAAATATTTGTTCGGCGGCGGGCTCTGACCACCGCCAGCTTTATTCCCCAATATTCTTCAACGCCTCGCGCCGACTCAATGGATGCAATTCCTTCGTAGCTTTTACAAACTTCTTCACAGGCGCGGGATTTGTATGCGCATATTGGCGTAATGCCCAGCCGATCGCCTTGTTGATGAAGAATTCATCCGAGCCGAGATTTTCCTTGACGAGTTCGCACAGCAGATCAAAATCCGTTTCTTTTTTGTAGCCGAGTTGAAAAAGCAAAGTCGTGCGGCGAAGCCAAAAATTATCAGACTTGCGCCACTTTTTCAGATATTTTTCGCGCACATCGGGGAAGCGTTTGAATTGATTCCCAACCGCATGACCGGCGAGTGCATCCACAGTATCCCACCAGGATTTGGTCGTGATGAGATATTCAATGGTTGTGATGAATTCAGGCTCAACCTTCTTTTCAAGCCTGCCCGCCAAACTCATCGCTGCGTATTGGAATTCACGCTGGGGCAGTGACCACAGATCGCGGACAATCGCATTAAGTTCGACAACGGGTGGAAGTCCATGCGCTTTGATAAACCCTCTCATCAACGCCGCGCTTTGCGGCGTTTTGATTCCCAGATATTCAAACTGGTTACGCATGTAACGGCTCATCGGCTCGGCTTGCTCTGGGTTCGCATTTTGCTCGTACAATTTTTTCAAGGAAAGAACATAAGAGTTCATGGCGCTCTCCACTTCTCACTTTTTACTCGTTAATTCTCACTCCTTCACTTCGACCCCGCAGGCGCATAATAGCGCAACCTCCATGTTCCGCCGCCTTCATCTGACACAATGGAATATGGACTTGCGACGAATATCCATGTGTTGCCCGGCTTTAATTTAGCGGAGCTTCCATCAGGATTTAGAAATTGCATCGGTCTGCGTTGACCTATATTTTTTTCATACTCGCCTGCCTTTGTGCTCCATTTGATTTCGTATTTCATCCCGTCGCGGAATAACATCGCGGGGCCGCCATCGCCTTGTTCGAGATGGATATCCAAATTGGTGGGCGAGATCACATCCACTTCGGGAAAGATGATGATGAAGTTTTCAAAATGCAGTTGGCGTCCTGTTAAACGGTCTGTGTCCGCGTGGAGTTGACCTGCAGTTTTATTATCGGCGTCATCTACAAATCTCAGCCATGAGCCGTAGAGTGGATCATACGTCCAGCCAGATTGGTTTAGCAAGGCCACATATACATTGATCTGTTTCGCAGCCATACCACCTGCGGGCGCGGCCTGTGTGAAAAGATTGCTTGCATAGTTGAAGCCGCCGCGTGTGTGGTTCTTGTTATCCACCGCAACTGCGTGCATCCGCTCCAGCGACATCATCGAGCCGCCGCCTGCATCTTCATGCGCAACCATCGAACATTTTGGAATCTCCGATAAAACTTCCTTTGATGCAAAGGCATAGATCAAACATGAGTCTTGAAAAAATCCTGCGATGTCTGCATACAATAAACGACCCGAGCGAATGGGACCAACTTCTGCGGCGGGTGGTTTAATGCCTGGAGTGGGAATCAACTGCTCGGACGGGACCAAGCCTGCATCCAGATAAAGCAGCGAGGATTGCACGTCCGCATCTGCCCGCCCCGATAACGGGTCGGCGTCGCTATCGGCATTTTCGTCCCCGATGTTTTGAGACGTAAACTCGAGCCACTTGGGCAACACAAATTCAACTGTGTACTTTGCAGGTTGCACGTTGAACCCGTAATAGCCGTTTGTGTCTGTGGTGGTGGAATCAATTTGCTTGCGCGTCTCATCGTAAAGAATGACGCAAATTCCGCCCACGCCATGCTCGTATGTTTCCTGCCGCCCGTTTTTATTTTCATCCAACCAAACCTGGTTGCCGATGATTTGGGCTGTCTGCGTGAAAGGTTCTTTGCGAATTTCGCAATCGCCGGTGATGGGAATTTCGGGCTGCGGGTACTGACCATGAAAGACCGAAAGAAATCTTGTTGCGCCTTCTGTGATGTAAAACTCGAAGACCCACGGCGCAAACGAAAGCCCCGCCTGCGGACGGGCAACGGGCGGAAAGTGCGAGATCGAAAGCAGCATCGCAGGGATTTGAAGCAGACTTGGATCTTCAACGGGTTGTCCGCTCAATGGGTTGTAGCCTTTGGGGAAATCTTTTTGATCGGGACCAAAAGATGCGGGCGTTGCAAAAGGCTGCGGTGTTGCCGTTGCTGTTGCTTCTGGCGGAAGTGTTGCCGTAGTGTTAACTCCTTGAGTTTCTCTTGGCGCCGAATCTGTTGCCGTGCCGCCAGCCGTTGAACACGCTAGAAAAATCAATACAGCTATGCTCATCATGAGCATGTTTTTTTTACTTCGTGGGTTGATCATAAAATCTCCAATATATAACCATAATGGATGTATTACTTTCTGTCATTCCCCATTAAGTAAGTCAGGCTGAAAGCCTGACCGGTTTTTTTAACAAAGGTTATGGCGGGTTGCAAAC
>DYDH01000003.1:11975-18070 GCA_020717985.1 Herpetosiphon sp.
ACTTACTGCCCGGATTCGAATCCTTCGCGCACGCGTTTGTAGGTGTCTTCCAGCGATTCGGGTAATACGCGGGTTTCCCCCAATGAAGACATAAAATTCGTGTCACCGCCCCAGCGTGGGACGATGTGAATGTGGACATGTCCAGGCACGCCCGCACCTGCGGCTTCGCCGATGTTTGCGCCCATGTTGAATGCCTGTGGATTATGGGTTTTTCGCAGAACGGTCATGCACTGCGAGGCGAGTTCCATCATTTCAGCGCGGGTGGATGAGTCTAATTCTTCAAGCGTGGCGACATGCTTGAAAGGAATGACCATCAAATGTCCGCTCGTGTAGGGATAGAGGTTGAGGATGACGAAGGCGCGTTGTCCGCGAAAAATGATCAGGTTTGCTGCGCCGTCTTCTCTGGCTTGTGCGTTGCAAAATACACAACCTTCTTCCTTTTCATTGTTTTCGATATATTTCATACGCCAGGGTGACCAGAGATGATTCATAGGGTAAATTATTTTATATCCTTGATGGTGTAGGCTTGGACGATCTGCTCGCGTCCCTTGACTGTGATGTGTTGGATGGCTTCGGCTTGCACATGGTCAGCGACAATGTCATATGTGGTTTTTTCGATCAATATCTCGCCGTTTTTCGCTGTGCTTTGTAAACGCTGGGCAAGGTTGACCACATCGCCGATGGCAGTGTAATTGAAAAGCTCATTTGTGCCCACGTTACCGATGATGGCTTCGCCGGTGGTGATCCCGATACGGAAGACCAAACGTTGTTCGGGATTTGAAAATTCGCTATGAGCCATAAGTGCGCGCCGTATGATCTCGCTCGCGGCGCGGACTGCGCGCAAGGCATGGTCGGGTTGCTCATCGGGACTATTCCAAATGGCAAGCACGGCGTCGCCCATGAATTTATCCAGCGTGCCTTCCTGTTCGAGAATGGCTTGCGCAGCGAGCGAAAGGTAGGAGTTCAACACGGAAAAGACAACTTCAGGTTCATGTTTTTCGCTGAAGGGAGTAAATCCACACAGGTCAGCGAACAGGACTGTGATGACTTGTTTCCTGCCGTCGAGTTCGAGGTTGCCCGCGTCGGCCAGCAAACGATCACGCACGCGTGGCGCGACGACTCGCCCAAAGGTCTGGCGGATTCGCTCACGTTCAACTTCCAGTTGATGGCGTTCGGTGAGGTCTTCAAAGACGATGGTCGTGCCTTTCGTGTCGAGGTGCGCGTCGCGTAATGGAGAGAGCGAGAGACGCAAGTACAGGTCTTCGTGTGCAGGCTGGACGCTGGAGGATACTGAATTAAGATTGATAATGTTTTGGTGTAATACGGCGGAACTTGTATTATCCAGCTCGGCATATAGGTCGGGCAGTACTTTGGATAGCGACATACCCAATACATTTTTTACAGAAATACCGAAGATGTTTTCAGCGGCGCGATTGAAAAGAGTGATATTTTTCTTTAGGTCGGTGGTGATGATGCCTGTGGCGATGGATGAGAAGATGTCGTCCATCAGGTTCTTCATTTCCAAAGTCTGGTCGAGTGTGCGGCGCAGGTTTTCAAAGAGACGCGCATTTTCCAACGCCAGCGTGGATTGGTCTGCGACGGCGGCTAGAAAATCGAGGTCGTTGCTGTTGTACAAATCACCTGAACGGCGCGGACCGAGGGACATGAATCCGATGAGTCTGTTTTTGTAGCGCAGAGGCACGAAGGTGAAACCCATTAGTTTTCGGGCATCCTGCAAAGGCGCAGGAACAGGCCCATCGGGCGGCAACCAGACCGGGGCTTGGGATGATTCGAGCAGTCGAATGAGCGGGTCGTCCAATTGGTAGGGCGGTGCGCTGTCCGATTGAGTTGCGTGTGGAATGTATTCCCCAAGATCATCATTGTAAAGATGAAGCGTGAATTTTTCGGGAGTAATGGCTTGTTGCAGTTGGTCTTCAAGCAGGCGCAGGGTTTGTGTGAGATTGGGCGTCACCACGAGTGCGCGGGAGAGCGCTGTGAGTGCGCGGCGATAATCGGCAGGCGCGCGGTAAAAGATGCGATCTATCGAACCTTGGATCAGGTTGCGAAGCGGGGTTAGACCGATGACGAGAATGAAAAGGTATGCCGCGATTACAAGAGGATTATTGGCCTGTACGGTTTCTTCCAAAGCAAACGAAAGCAAGGCCAGCAGTCCGTAAAACGTGGCGATGACAACGATTGTCATCATTATATAGGTCACGGCACGGACGAGGATCGCATCCACATCCAGCAGGCGGTAGCGCAGGATCGCATATGTAATGGATAATGGGAACAGGATCAGCGATGGGAAGACAAGCCATGCGCGGAATTCAATTAACGTGCCTGCGATGAGGCTGCCAATATAGACCAACACCGGCAGGAAACCGAGAAAACTGCCGAACAGGATCACGCGGCTTTGCTGGCGGATGATCGGCGAGTGCGAGCTGCCGATGCGCCAGATGAGGATTCCGATGAAAGTGATAAATCCCAGAATGAAACATACATAGCCGATCTGCCAGGCGGTAATATAAAAGAATGGATTGGGCGGGAAGTAAATGGCGATCACCATCATTGGCGCAAGCAATGCCATGATCACCCATGGTAAATAGCGCAGATATGGAGATGAACGCACGAACCGTACAGGTTGTGGAAAAACAAATGCCAGGTAGAACAGTCCGCCCGCCGATTGCAGGATTCCAAGCGACCATAAAATTGATGCGTGGTGTGTCATACTAATATCGAGGAAGGTTGTCAGCGCCACGCACATGCCGGAAACAAAAAGCGCCAGCGCGCGGCTTTCCCACAAATTGGGTTTCATCCGATAGGACCAGAAACCAATGACAAGAAATGACAGTCCCACAATGTATGGCACAATGAAGAGGGAAATCAGATCGGTCAGCGGCGGATGAATGGGGGTAATGGAAATTGAATAAGTCTGACCGTTGGTTTTTTGAAATGTAGCCTGGACGGGTTGATATTCATTGGCAGCCAGCGCTCGTTGCACATCCCGTATATCAGGAACGGCTTTTCCATTTAATTCCACCAGCCGTTCCTTGAATGCAACGCCTTGCATACGCGCGGGCCAATTTGTGCCGTTGATCTGACTCACCACATTATTTTGTTCCAGTGAAACCCCAAGGAACGGCGCTTGATACCATTGATAAGCCCAAAGCGGCGAGAAGATCAGCACAAGGACCGCCACCGCTCCTGAAAAGAGCGGTGGAAAATGTGAACGCCATTGCGACCAGGATATCTGATGTTTCAAAACGACCTCGTGCGCAAATTATAAGCCATATTGCCGGGGAACTACTTTTAGCCCGCTTATTGATTACAGTTCATTGCTATCCAAACATTAAAAAATCCAGCGCTTCGATTTGGGGCAGTCCTTCACTCTTTCCATGCAGGCATTTCTTGCCGTAGATGGAATATTGCTCCAAAATCCGCACAGGGATGGATTGTGGAACTTCGGAGAAATTTGCGAAGATGACCGCCCGCACGCCTGCATGAGTCCGTACAAAGCCGAGGATGTATTCATTCTCGGTTGGGATGACTTCCAGCTCGCCGCCTGCGAACGCCTCATGCTGTTTTCGCAATTCGATCAGCATTTTCAACCCTTGAAAGACTCGTCCCTCGATGGTGTTGGCGTCATTCCGTTTTGCATACTTCTCCCAATCTGTCCGCGGACGATGAACCCAGCGGCTGTCTCTTTCATGAGCAGGGTCATCACGGTAGGTGTAGTCGTTGAGAGTCCCAACTTCATCGCCAAGATAGATCAGTGGAATTCCACCGACGGTTAAGATAACGCCGTGAATTAACAAGATGCGGCGAATGGCGAGTTCCACTTCGTTTGCGCCCTCTTCGTGCAGGGCTTTTTCAAGTCCTGCGAGTGAGGCGCATGTGCCGCTGATGCGACAATCGCCATTGAGTGGATTCTCCTGAAAGGGGAGTCCACGCGCAAAACTGCCGTTGAATCTTCCGCGATAGAATTCGTTGAGAAAACGGCGGTGGTCGTTGCCGTTCACACCAAGTAATGCGGCGTCTTCATCTGAGAATGTCCAACCGATGTCATCATGCACGCGTACATAGTTGACCCACGCCGTTTCATGATTAATTTTGAAGCGCGTTGCCAACGCTTGGGAGAGCAGATTCGTTTGTCGGGTGGCGAGTGTGTTCCACAGCAGCGCCATCAGCAGAGGGTTGTATGAAATCTGGCATTCGTTGGGAGAAATGTATTTCACCACGTCATCGGGATGCACAATCGCTTCGGATTTGAAGATCAGCGCGGGCGCGGCAATTTGCGCTACTGCATTGAACGCCTGAATCAAGGTGTGCGCTTCGGGCAGGTTTTCACAGCCTGTGCCGAGTTGTTTCCAGATGAATGCCACTGCGTCGAGACGTAATACTTCCACACCCTGGTTGGCAAGGAAGAGCATTTCCTCCGCCATGCGGTTGAAAACGGCGGGGTTGGCGTAGTTCAAATCCCATTGATACGAGTGGAAGGTTGTCCACACCCATCCGCCGTTTCCGTTGAATAGCTCAGGGAAAAAAGTAAATGACCCAGGACGTTGTTCGGGAAATATGTCCCTGAGATTCTGCCCATAGCGGTCGGGCATTTCGCGGGTCGGAAAGATGCGGTAGAAATCCATAAATTCTTCGTCGCCCGCCTTCGCGCGCTGCGCCCAGATGTGTTCATCTGAAGTGTGATTGAAAACCAAATCAACCACCAGGCTGATGCCCGCTCGACGAAATTCACGCGCCAGCGACGCAAGCTGTTCCATCGTGCCAAGCGGTGGATGAACCTCGCGGTAGCTGCTCACGGCGTAACCGCCGTCGTTTTCGCCCACGGGTGCTTTGAAAAGCGGCATGAGATGAAGATAGGTGAGTCCGAGTTCCTTGAAGTATGGGATTTTTGATTTCAAGCCTTTGAGATCATTGGCAAATAGATCAACGTAACAGACTCCGCCCAGCATCTGGCTTGACTGAAACCAAAGCGGATTCTTCTCCCGCGCCTTATCAAGTTTACGCAGATCAAGGGGACGATTGAACCATGAAGACGCAAGAGCAATGAGCAAGTCTTCAAGATGAAAAAAGAAATCATATTGCTCGTGATATATTTCTAAATATAACTTGAAAAGGTCTGGGAAATGTTTTTGCAGACGCGCGGTAAATTGCAGCCAGCCCTGTGGGTCTTTCGAAATATTTTTTTTGAGCGCCGCCTCCACGCGCGGCAAAATGCGTAGCAGGGATTTCTGCGCCTGATGTTCGAGTGGGGTTTGCTGCATGAATGTAAAGACTCCAAGTCACGTTGAAAACGTGACCTACACAGCCTGCTCCGCCAGTGCAATCGCGCCCAACATGCCGGAGCGGTTTCCAAGCCCTGGGTTGACGATGTAGGATTCGATGTGTTCCAAAATGACTGACGATTGGATGTAGCCATTGATGAGCTGTTTTGTCTTTTGCTGAATCTTTGGCAGGAGATGTCCCAGTGAGCCTACGCCGCCGCCGATGATGATTCTCTGCGGTGAGAGGGTGAATGAATAACTGGCAAGCGCCTGCGCGATGTATTCGGCTTCAAGTTCCCATGCGGGGTGGTCTTCGGATAGTTCATGCCCGCTTTTCTGCCAGCGTTTTTCGACAGCGACGCCAGAGGCAAGCCCCTCGAAGCAATCGCCGTGAAATGGGCAGTTGCCTTCATAAGGGTCTTTGGCTTTGTCGTGACGCAGGGGGATGTGTCCCATTTCGGGATGGATCAACCCGTGCAGAAGTTTGCCTTCCACGTACGCGCCGCCGCCGATTCCTGTGCCAACTGTCAGGTAGATGAAATTCTGCAAGCCTTGTCCTGCGCCCCAGCGTCCTTCGCCAAGTGCCGCGCCGTTCACATCTGTGTCAAAGGCAACGGGGATTCCTAATGCTGAACGCAACGGACCGACAACATCGGCATTCGACCAGCCGGGTTTTGGCGTCGGGAGGATATGCCCAAAGGTGGGCGAGTCAGGCTTCGGGTCGAGAGGTCCGAAGCAGGCGAAGCCGATCGCAGAGAGTCGTCCAAAGTCCACTTCCTGCTGTTTGAAAAATTCAACAGCCTGCTCCATTGTTTC
>DYDH01000003.1:18078-45714 GCA_020717985.1 Herpetosiphon sp.
TGGTGGTTGGGAAACGGGTTTCGGCGCGGATGTCGTCTGGGCCGGTGCCGACGGCGCAAACGAATTTCGTCCCGCCGCCTTCGATGCCGCCATAGAGGGGTGTGTTATTTTTCATGTTTTTGTAACCATAAATAGGAATATGACTGGAGCGTGAGTTTTTCCGTCAGGGTTATGTCGTGTCCGGCGAATAAATCCAAATAGGTCTTTTGGAATTCGACTGGGACATTGACCGTCTCGGCGGATTCGCTCAAGTTATTGAGAATCAACATTATATCGCCATCATGTTCGCGGATGTAAACCGCTACGGCAGGGTTGCCTGTGTCAAGCCATTCCATGCTGCTGCCGCCGAAAGCCGCGTGCGATTTGCGCAGGGCAATCATGCGCTTGACCGAGCGGAAAAATGAGTCGGGGTTGTTGATTTGGCAGGCAACGTTGACGTGCTCGTAACCCAACTTACCTTTGACGAATTCTGAGAACGGCTTGCCTTTGGAGAATCCCGCGTTGGAACTGTCGTCCCATTGCATGGGCGTGCGGACGCCATTGCGATCGAAGAGGTCGAGGTTGTCACCCATGCCGATTTCATCACCGTAGTAAATGATGGGCGAGCCGGGCAGGGTGAAGAGGATGGAGTTTGCCAGTTCCATTTTGCGTCGGTCGTTATCGAGCAGGGGCGCAAAGCGGCGGCGAATACCCATGTTGAGTTTCATGCGCGGTTCGGGCGCGTACTGCTTCCACATCCACTGGCGTTCTTCGGGCGTAACCATTTCCAGCGTCAGTTCGTCATGGTTGCGGAGGAATGTACACCATTGGCAATTCTCTGGGATGGCGGGCGTGCGGCGCATAATCTCTTGCATGTCCTCGAAGCGTCCTTTTTTGAGCGCCATGTAGATGCGCGGCATGATGGGGAAGTGGAATCCCATGTGGAATTCATCGCCATCGCCGAAGTATGGACGCACGTCTTCAGGGTATTGGTTGGCTTCGCATAGAAGGATTCGTCCTGGGTAATTTTCTTCCATGAAGGCGCGGAGTTTTTTGAGATAGTTGTGAGTCTCGGGCAGGTTTTCGCAGTTCGTACCTTCGCGTTCAAAGAGATACGGTACAGCATCGGCGCGGAAACCGTCAATGCCCAGATCGAGCCAGAAACGCGCCACGTTGAGCATTTCCTCCTGCACCTTGGGATTGTCGAAATTTAAGTCAGGCTGACTGGCATAGAAACGATGCCAGTAGTATTGACCCGTCTTTTCGTCCAGTGTCCAGTTCGAGGGTTCGGTATCCACGAAGATGATGCGCGTGTCTGTGTATTTCTGGTCGGTGTCGCTCCAGACGTAATAGTCGCGGTAGGGTGAGTTGCGGTCGGAGCGCGAAGCTTGAAACCAGGGATGTTCATCCGAAGTATGATTCAACACCAAGTCCATGACAATCCGGATGTCACGTTCATGTGCGGCACGGATCAATCCTTTTAAGTCATCCAGTGAGCCAAAGGACTTATCCACGGAATAATAATCTGCAATATCATAGCCGTCATCCTTCAAGGGCGAGGGATAGATGGGCATGATCCAAATGCAATCCACGCCGAGAGTTTGGATGTAATCAAGTTTCTCAGTCAACCCGCGCAGGTCACCGTGACCGTCGCCATTGCTGTCCTTGAAGGCGCGTACGGAGATTTCATAAAAAACAGCGTTTTTATACCAGAGATTTTCCATGTTTTTATATTCAAAAAATGGACTGGTTGTCCAGTCCATTTTGTTTTTACTAACCTTTGACTGAGCCTGCAAGCAATCCACGGACGAAGAAGCGTTGCAGGGCAAAGAATACCGCAAGCGGCAGCAACATGCTGACGAAAGCGCCCGACGTGAGCAGGTGCCAGTCCTGTCCCTTTTCGCCGACAATGGACGCCAGCGCATACGTGACCACGCGGCTTTTGTCTCCCAAAAAGACCAGGGCGATCAGGTAGTCATTCCAGACCCACAGGAATTGGAAGATGGCAAAGGACGCCAGCGCAGGCACAGAGAGCGGCAGGATCAATTTCGTGAAGATCGTAAAATTGGACGCTCCGTCTATATAAGCAGCTTCAAGTAAATCACGCGGCAGGGTACTCATATAGTTGAACAACAGGTAAGTAGCCAGAGGCAGACCAAAGCCTGTGTGCGCCAGCCAGATTCCCAGAAATGTCCCGTTCAAGTTTAGTTTGGTGTAATCCTGCAAAATGGGGACGAGGGAAATCTGCAATGGCACAACGAGAATCGCAACCACCATGGTGAAGATCACGCTCCGCCCGGGAAAATTCAGCCAGGAAAAGCCAAACGCGGCAAAGGCTGCGATCAGGATGGGGATGATGGTGGCGGGGACTGCGACTGCAATCGAGTTGAGGAATGCGCTTCCGAGACTGTTCCCCTTGCGGGTGATCTCGTTTCCGCTGGCGTCGGTGAAGCTGATTTCTTTTCCAGTGAGCACATCCCTGTAATTTTCAAGAGTCAATGGCTTGAAAAAGAAGCCGACCCATTTTTCTTCAGACACCATAATGGTGCGTGTGCGTTTATTTCCGTACCAGGTTAGCGTGCGTCCATCGGACAGGTCAACACCCTGTCGTAACTCCTCGAATGTCGCTGTAATGCCTTCAATTTGAATTGGCGCATTGACATCCACGGAGGCGTCAAGGACGATCTCGCCTGCTTGGATTTTCTCTTTATGGGGCAGCACTGTCCACCAGCCCGACGTGAATATATCCTGACTGTTGCGCAGGGAGGTGATGAACACTCCCAGTGTCGGCAATAACCAAAAGAAACAAATCAGGATGAGTACCCCGTTTATAACGAGGCTTGAGCGTAATTTTTGATTTTTATAACTGGCAGCCATTAGAACGCCCTCCGTTCCTTGTTAAATTCGCGCAGGTTGTTGACAATGACGGGGATGACGGCAATCAGCAGGACGATTGCGATGGCAGACGCGCGTCCTGTGTTTCCGTATGTAAACCGCTGCAGGTAAAACTCGTTGGCAATCACGTTTGTGCCGTTATTGCCGCCAGTCATTACGCGCACGATGTCGAATAATTTGAGACTGAAAATGACAATGGTGGTGATGACAGTGATCAAAGTACCTTTGATATAGGGAATGATAATTTTGAAGAAGGCCTGAACTTCGGTAGCGCCGTCAATGCGGGCAGCTTCCAGTAATTCCAACGGAATGCCCTTGATCGCAGACGATATGACCACCATTGCATAACCTGTTTGGAGCCAAACCATAATTACGATCAGAAATAGGTTGTTCCAGGGCGGCAGACTTAGCCAGGGTTGAGATTGTCCGCCAAGCGCCAGCACGACGGCATTTAATAATCCAATCTCTTCAATGCCAACGCCTTCGCCCTTGTATGTGTAAACAAATTTCCAGATTACACCAGCGCCTACAAAGGAAATCGCCATGGGTGTGAAAATGATTGCTTTGTAGACAGATTCAAAACGGGTGCGGTCGGCAAGGACGGCAATCAGTAAGCCAAGTCCCACGCTGAAGGATGTGCCGATGATCATCCACAACAGGTTGTTGCGGAATGTTTCGAGCATGATGCGGTCGGTAAATGCAAAAATGTAATTGTCGAATCCAACCCACTTCACGCCAATGTCATCTTTGAAACTTAATACCAGCGTGCGTAGAACCGGAACTGCCAAATACCAGCCCATGATAACGACTGCGGGACCGACATATACAAAGGGCTGTAAACGCTGCGGCCAGGGATTGGGAAGTTGTTCCACGAACCAGTTGGATACAACATAAAGCAGGGCTACCCCGGCCACGCCCCAAATAATGGCTACCAGTACAATGATAATTTGCGGTGCTTCGCTATCACGCAGGAAAATGAAAACCTGCCATAACACAAGGAATGTGGTTACCGGAACAAAAAATGAAATCAATATCCGCCCCAGGGTTGCAGCCAACCCCCCAACAATTTTACCTGAACTCTTATCTTGCAACTTTTGCATGGCCATACCTCCTGGAGGTCATAGAGCCCGATTGAGGTTCAAAGGAGCGGGAAAACAGGCTTCCCGCTCCTTTTTATTTTACACGGTCTTGCTTAAATTTACACTACTTGGGCCAGGAAGCGTCGATCTGGTCGAGGGCAGCGTCTTCTTCAACGGAGCCGCTGACGTAGTCGGTCATGTACTTCCAGAAGGTGCCAGCGCCGACAGCGCCCGGCATCAGGTCGGAAGCGTCAAAGCGGAAGGAGTCCGCGTTCAGGATGATTTCGGCAACCTTGCGAGTGACGGGGTCTTTGTACCAGTCGAGATTGGAGTCGTTGTGCGGGGAGATCGCGCCGCCGGCTTCGATCCAGCCCTTGACAGATTCGCCAGTCGAGAAGTACTGGATGACTGCGCGGACTTCGGGTCGGTCATTGAACATGGCATAAATATCGCCAGCGCCTAAGACGGGCTTGCCGTATTGAGGATCAATCGGGGGCAGGTAGAAGAAGTCGTAATCGGTGCCAGCAACCTTACCTTCGGGGAAGAAGGAGGTGATGAAATTGCCCTGGCGGTGGAGCCAGCATTGCGGAGGAGCGTTGAACATCGGGGCGGGGGCATCACCAAAGAAGGTGGTGGGGATGGACTTGCGTCCGCCGTACACATACGCATCGTTGAACCAGATGGCGGTGATGTACTCAAGAGCTTTCTTGACTTCGGGTGAATTGAATTTCAGTTCGCCCTTGACCCACTTGTCGTAGTTTTCAAGTGAGGTGGTGCGGAGCATGACATCTTCGATCCAGTCGGTCATTGCCCAACCAGTGGCAGCGCCGGACTCAATGCCGATGCACCAGGGGGTATCGCCGTCAGCGGCGATCTGTTCGGTCAAAGCCATCAGGTCATCCCAGGTTTCGGGAACGGTGTAGCCGGCGGCATCGAACTCAGCCTTCGGGTAGAAGACGATTGATTTGCCGTTGGCGCGCGCCCAAATGCCTGCGGTGATGGGTCCGTTGGGTCCTTCCATGGTGCCCATATCAATCCATGACTGGCTGTAGTTTTCCTTCAACCATTCGGGGTTGATGACAGTGCTGAGGTCAATCGCCTGTCCTTTTTTGACAGCGGTGGATAATAGACCGGGCTGGGGGAAGTCCACGATGTCAGGGGCATCGCCGCCGTCGAGGCGGATGGTGATGGAGGCTTCGAATTCTTTTGAGCCTTCATATTGAATGTCAATGCCGGTGGCTTCTTCGAATGCCTTGACGGAGTCGTCAAACTTGACAGCATCTGCATCGGTGAAAGGACCAGCCATGGAAACGACTGTGCCTTCGTACATGCCGGCATAGGCGTCAGCGAGTTCCTGACCCTGGGGAAGGGCTTCAATGGGAGCTTCAGTCGCAACAGGGGCTTCAGTAGCAACAACAGGGGCTTCGGTGGCAGCAACAGGAGCTTCGGTAGCTACGGGAGCGGGGGTACCACATGCTGTGATGAGCATTGCGGAAACAACTAACAGGGCAAGTATTTGCCAAATAGCTTTTTTCATTCTTCTCTCCTTGAGAATTCAATTAAAAAATTAAATAGACTTTATTGGATATGGGGGGGGGAAGGGGAATGTCAATTGAGGGAAGGCGCCTCCTGTGAAAAATAAGTTTGCACGGATTGACTTGAGATGTTTGAAAGCGTTTTTATGAAAGCACTTTCATAATTAGTATAGCATAATTTCCATGGGAGTCAATATAATTCTTAAAATCAATTTTCCGGTGTGGGGTGATACAAAATTGTTGCCGCAAATTACGTTGTCATGCGTTCAACCAGATTGAGCGGCAAGTTGATGTGTTGTAGTGGACGCTCATGTTCGCTGATGCGCGCAAGTAATATCTCCGCCGCCAGCCTCCCCGATTCATCCAAGTGCTGGCGGATGGTTGTCAGGTCCACATGTTCTGCCACATCAATATCGTCAAAACCGATAACAGCGAGGTCTTCCGGAATTTTGATATTTAATTGGCGCGCCACTTTCATTACACCCAGCGCCTGGACATCTGACGCGGCAAATATGGCTGTAGGGGGCTTGGGCAAACTGAGCAATTCATGTGCGGCTTGCCTGGATTCCTCCTGGGTATAGGGCGCTGAGCGGATGTATGTTTTAGGCAACGACAAGCCCGCTTCCTGCAATGTTTGTTTAAATCCCATCAGACGTGACTTGACAGGGTGGATCGCAAGTTTTTCAGGCGGCTCAATGTCACCCAGAAACGAAAAAATTTTATGTCCTTTTTTGATAAGATGCTCTGCCGCCAGCTGTCCGCCATGCTTATCGTTAATTGTGATGCTGTTCAAGCGCGGGTGTGAATATTCGATTAGGACAGTTTCCATGTTGTTGTTGGATAGGCGTTGCGCGTCCTGATCTCCAAGAGCCAGAGACATGATGATCAGCCCGTCAATATTCCTCATTAGTGGAATGGAGGAAATATATCCTTGCAGGTGGTCCATTGAATCGACCGGGTAGATCACCAATTCATAATTCGCCTTTGACAAAGCCGAAGCAACCCCTCTGAATCGCTGCACAAAGGATGGGGCGGTGAAAAATGGCGTCAATACACCGATGCGGTCTGTGTTTTGCCGTGCGCGGGCACGAGCCTCCGCTCTGGGAACGAATCCGAGCTGGTCAATGGCATTCATCACGTGCTTTTGCGTTTCAGAATTGACTTTATCCGGCGCGTTCAATACGCGCGAAATCGTCGAAATACTCACGCCAGATAACCTGGCTACATCGTAGATGGTGGGGGATTTTTTCTTGGGTGACATGGCTGGTTTCTGAAAGCACTTTCAGTGTAGCATATAAAGCTGCGAAACGTCAATCAAAATTATGCTCGTAAAAACTTTCATTCAACCTTATTTTGCAATCCCCAAAGATTGGATAAAAGTCAACGGCAAAAACCGACCTTAAAATTTATTGACAGTTCAGGAAATTCGTGCAATAATAGAAATATCGGTATCGTTACCGGTATTGATACCGAAAATCTGTTTTTCCCAACTCAGGTTTGATATGAAACACAAAAAACGCGCAATAACAATTCAGGATGTTGCCAAAACCGCGGGCGTGTCGGTTTCTACGGTTTCGCGCGTGCTAAATGGCAAGACTGATGTAGCCAGTGATACTCAAGATCATATTCTGAAAGTCATCAACAAACTGGGATATACGTCAAATCTTGCAGCCCGAAGTATGCGCAGTCACAAAAAAAATCTGATTGGGCTTGTTGTTCCAGATATAGGGTTTCCGTATTCAATCGAGATTATGAAAGGGGTTAATAAGGCAATTGCGGAATCGAATTTTGATTTATTGCTCTACACAACGGGGGACATCCAGAAGAATGGCACAGGTCTGCATGAACAACATTATGTTTCTCTTTTAAATAATTCCATTACTGACGGGGTGATTATTGTCGCCTCTGCGGCGGCGGAATTTATTACCAATGCCCCCATTGTTGCGGTGGACCCGCATGTGATTAATCCAAACTACCCCTCTGTCCAGGGGACGAATTATCATGGCGCCCTGGAGGTTACGGAATATCTTATTGGACTGGGACACCGCCGAATAGGTTTTATCAGTGGACGCCAGGAAATCGGAAGCGCAGGACGCCGCTTAAAAGGATATCAGGATGCTTTGGTGAATGCTGGTATCGAACTGGATGAAGAATTGATCGCACCGGGTGATTTTACGCAAAAAAACGCCCGCAAATGTACCCGCCAGTTACTTTCCTTGAACGATCCGCCGACAGCGATCTTTGCCGCAAATGATCAATCGGCGATTGGTGTATTCGAGGCTGCTGAAGAACTTGGTGTGCGCATCCCTGAAGATATGTCGGTTGTAGGGTTTGATAATATTTCAGAGGCCAAATACCTGGGATTGACGACTGTTGATCAATTCCTTGCGGATATGGGCTATGCTGCGGTGCAAATGCTTATTAAATTAATCAACGGCGAATCGCTCGAACTTGAAATCCATAAGATGCAAACGAAGTTGGTTGAACGAACTTCCTGTCAGAAATTAATCCGAACTGCCCAGTAACGTGACTGGATAAGTGCGGATTTTTTTACTCCATCCCCGGTATCGTTACCGGAAAATGGAGAAAATGAAATGGTTGACTGGATTAAGACATGGATCCATCAACATTCCAATATGGTACTGAACTCGTGAAACGTTTTCTTTGCGAGGGAAGTGAGAAAAAATAATTTACCAAGGAGGTGCCTGTCGTAAATGTACATGAATGACAATCCGAACATTTGAAAAGCGGACGTCCGATATCCAAAGGATACCGGACGCCGTCGAGAAGAAAGCCTGCACCCGTCGTAAGGTTACGCAGACTCCCAACTCGGAAATATACCATAACCATAAAGGAGTATGAAGAATGAAACGTTTATCCTTAGTAATATCAGTTTTAGTCGCGTTGAGCATGTTGCTCACTGCTTGCGGCACCCCTGCCCCCGTAGCCACTGAAGCCCCCGCTGTGGAAGCTCCCGCAGTTGCTGCGACTGAAGCCCCCGCTGCCGCTGCAACCGAAGCCCCTGTGGCCGAATTGGAAGGCACTTTGAATGTATGGTCATTCACCAATGAAATTAGGACCATGGCGATCGCCTTTCAAGGCAAGCACCCCAAGGTGAAAGTCAATTACACAATGATCCCGATGACCAATGGCGAATATCAGACCAAGGTTAAGGCAGCTGCTGGAACCGCTGATTCCCCCGATGTTGTCGCTTTGGAAGCCGCTTTCGTGAAAGAATGGGTTGAGGCCGATCTCCTGGCTGACTTGAATGATTTGGTTCCCCTGACCAAAGACCTCAAGACCTACCCATCTGTAGTTGGTGTTGGAACGAATGATGGCGTTGCGAAGGCCTTCTCCTATCAAGCCACCCCCGGCGCTTTCTTCTATCGCCGCAGTATCGCGAAAGAATGCCTTGGCACCGATGATCCTGCCAAAGTTCAGGAAATGGTTGGCGACATGGATAAATTCATTGAGACCGCTGCCAAGATCAAAGCCTGTGGTACTGGCGATTACTATACAGTTGGAACCGGCGCTGAATTATTCACTCCGTTCCTGTCCAATCGTGCCCAACCTTGGGTTGTTGATGGCGCTTTGGTCATTGACCCCAAGATTCAAGAATATATCGCCTTCGCAAAATTGATGCGTGATGAAGGCTATGAATCTGGTGCAACTCAATGGTCTGAGGGTTGGTTCGCAGGCATGAACGATACTTTGAAAGATGCCAAAGGCACTCCCAAGAAGATCTTCAGCTACTTTCTGCCCACATGGGGTCTGCCCTATGTTTTGAGCCCCAACTCCACACCCAAAGACAGCACCACCGGTACCGGCGGTGACTGGGCCATGGCCAACGGACCACTTTCCTATCAATGGGGTGGTACATGGGTTGGTGGTTTGGACGGAAGCCCGAACGCCGAACTGGCCAAAGAATTCATCAAATTCGTTGCTCTTGATGAAGAAAACCTGACCAACTGGGCCACAGGTGTCTACACCAATGAATATCTGAAAGCCATTGATCCGACAACACCCGATGATCAGAAACAGGCTGCTGGCGACTTCGTTTCCAGCCAGCTCGTGGTCGAAAAAATCACAGCCGGCTTCGATAAATCCACACTCGCCGATTTCCTCGGTGGACAGAACTCCTATGGCGCTTTTGCCGCAGCAGCCCCGAGCGTAAACGGCGCTTTGATGACTGGTTCCGATGACGCCATTCAGCGTGCCCTCAACGACCCGCGTGATGCCTATCTTAGCGGCAAGATCACCGAAGCCGAAATGTACGCTCAATGGCTTGATGCAGTTCGGAATGAATTCCCCGACCTGATCATTCCCGAACCCCCTGTAAAATAATTCTGTTCTAAAAAGACTTTGTGGGTTAGTGTATCTTCGGATACACTAACCCATCCATTTCCATGACACATTTCAATAAATTGGTAGAATTTGATTTTATCAATATCACGGAGACAGCATGACTCTTGCCAAACTCAAAAAAAAATACACCGGGTACCTGTTTCTTGCACCTTTCATTATTGGCTTTCTCATTTTTGGTCTATACCCGGTTGTAAACACACTTACACTCAGCTTTACGGATACCACGCTGATGTCGAAAAGCAGCCATTTTGTTGGGCTCGCCAACTTTCAGCGCCTGTTTGCCGATAAAGTTTTTATGAGGGCAGTGGGCAATACCTGGTTGATCTGGATCCTAAATTTTATTCCCCAGATCGGCATGGCATTGCTGTTATCCGTTATTTTTACGAACGCCCGGCTGAAGATCAAGGCTGTCGGGGTCTGGCGAGCCATCTTCTATTTGCCGAACCTGCTGATGCCGGCGGCGGTGGCGGCATTGTTCAATGCGCTGTTTGCCTACTACGGTCCTGTGAATCAATTCATGGTTCGGGCTGGATTCCTGGGGGAAGCCATGCGGTATTTGGAGAATATCTCGGTAACACGCGGACTGGTGGTCTTCATCCAATGGTGGGCATGGTTTGGGCAGACCCTGATTGTAGTGATGGCAGGCATGACCTCCATACCGGTGCAGTTGTATGAAGCCGCCATGGTGGATGGGGCAAGCGCCTGGCAAATGTTCAAGCGGATCACTTTGCCGCTCTTGAAGCCCATTCTGATCTACATCTTTGTTACATCGCTGGTGGGCGGCATGCAGATGTTCGATATCCCATTCTTGTTGACGGATGGCAGAGGCTCTCCAGCCAGTTCCATCCAAACCAATAACATCCTGATGTATATGAAGTTCGCCAGTAGCAAGGGGCATATTGGATCTGCCTCTTCAGTCGGCGTGATGATATTTATTATGACGAGCATTTGTGCCCTGGGCATATTCTATTTCCTGCGTGATACGGATCTGGATACCCCAAGATCAAAAAGAAAGTCGTTATTCCAAAAGAACACTGAGAGGACACGATCATGATCAGCTATAAATTTGGCACAACTGTGTTGCGCATTTTGGTCTACATCTTTTTGTTCGCCTTATTGATCGTCACGATCATTCCGATCTGGCTCTTGATCGTGAATGCGACCCGCTCGACCACAGAGATCCAACAGGGGATCAGTATATTGCCCAGCACGCACTTGTTCGAGAATTACCATATATTGCTTAGCAAGGGCTTGAACATGCCGAGAGGCTTCGCAAACAGTATGTTCCTTGCGGTTGCTTCGACGGTTGTCACGGTATACTTTTCATTGATGACCGCCTATGGACTGGTGGTTTACAACTTCCCAGGGAAAAAGCTATTTTCCAATTTTGTCATCATTTTGGTTTTGATCCCTTTGCAGCTTTCGATTATCGGGTTCTATCGGTTTATGTCGAAACTGGGTCTTGTTGATAATTATGCTGCGTTAATCCTTCCACTGCTGGCAAATGCGGGGGCAGTCTTCTTCGGAAAGCAATATTTGGAATCAATGGTGATCCAGGACCTGATCGATGCCGCGAGGATCGACGGAGCGAGTGAGCTCGGCATCTTTCATAAGGTTATGCTGCCCTTGGCAGTACCGGGGGCGGTCACGATGGGTATCTTTGCATTTGTTGCATCCTGGAACAACTTTTTCAACGCGTTTATCTTGATCTCTTCGATCGAGAAATATACATTGCCGATGTTGGTGCAAACGATGCGCGGCGATGTGTATCGGACGGAATATGGAGCGATCTATCTGGGACTTGCTATGTCGATTGTGCCGATCATCATCTTATACGCCATTCTCTCGCGCTATATTGTTAGCGGGATCGCCATAGGCGCAGTAAAGGAATAATCCAGACCACCTGAAAATTTTCTGGTTTCATAATTATTTTTTCCAACCTACAGGGTGGTACTGGAAGGGATTAAACAAGGTTTATTTATTTCCTTCTCCTTTGTAACCCCCACCTCTGTGATCGGAGGTGGGGGCCAGGGGACGGCTGTCTATAAAACAATGGGATGACGTTCATCTGATTTGACATTACTTCAAAGGAGTGCTTCATGCGCAGGACTGATACACCGGAAAGACTTTTATATCTTGATACTTCCCATCCATTTACTGAAAGAGTAAAGGATTTGATTGGACGGCTTACCCTTGACGAAAAAGTAAACATGATGAGTCATCCAACACAAGGGGTGCCGCGTCTGAATATTCCCGGTTACAACTATTGGAGTGAAGCGCTTCACGGTGTTGCCCGTAACGGACGGGCAACTGTATTTCCCCAGGCGATTGGGATGGCGGCAACCTGGGATCGGGATTTGATCCATCAGGTTGCGTCTGCCATCAGCGACGAAGGACGCGCAAAATATCATGCCGCGTTGCGCCGTAACGGATATACGGATCTCTATCAGGGAATAACCTTTTGGTCGCCGAATGTAAATATTTTCCGTGATCCGCGCTGGGGACGTGGGCAGGAGACGTGGGGCGAAGATCCGTTCTTTACAGGGGAAATGGCTTCCGAGTTTGTGAAGGGCTTGCAGGGCGATGATCCCAAATACCTCAAGGCGGCGGCTTGCGCCAAGCATTTTGCGGTTCATTCGGGACCCGAGAAAGATCGTCACACCTTCAACGCCATTGTGACAAAACGCGAACTGTATGATACCTACCTGCCCGCCTTTAAAAAATTGGTAATGGAAGCCAAGGTCGAATCGGTGATGGGCGCATACAATCGCACACTCGATGAAGTCTGCTGTGCCAGTAAACTTTTGCTCGATGATATTTTACGCGGCGAATGGGGCTTTGGCGGGCATGTTGTGTCAGACTGTATGGCTTTATCAGATTTCCATCACTATCACAAGGTCACAGAAGATGAGGCGGATTCTGCGGCGCTTGCTTTAAAATTTGGGTGCGACCTCGGATGTGATCACGTCTTCAACGAGATTCCAACAGCCATCGAACGCGGCGACACCACTGAGGCGTTGGTTGATCGCGCTCTTGAACGCACGCTTGGCACACGTTTCAAACTCGGTATGTTCGATCCGCCTGAGGATGTGCCGTTCGCGTCCATCTCCACGGATGTTGTTGCCTGTGATGCGCATCGCAGACTGGCATATCGCGCCGCAACCGAAGCGGTGGTTTTGTTGAAGAACAAGGACAATATCCTCCCGATCAAGCCGTCGACAAGGAAGATTTTCGTCACAGGTCCCGCAGCCGCCAGCATGGAAGTCTTGCTTGGCAACTATTACGGATTCAACGAACGAATGGTCACGCTGCTCGAAGGAATCACCGGACGACTCCCTGAAGGCATGGGCATGGAATACACCGTCGGCGCGACGTGGAAGCATCAGCGCGAGATCAAAAATACCTGGGCGCCCGCCACGGCGCAATCAGCAGACTTTGCGATTGTGTGCGCGGGTCTGTCGTCGTTCCTTGAGGGCGAAGAAGGTGATTCCATTCTCTCGGAGCAAAACGGCGATCGCGTAAGCATCTCCCTCCCGCAGAGTCAGGTTGATTACATCAAGGAACTTTCGATACACGGAGTCAAGATCGTGCTTGTGTTGACAGGTGGCAGTCCAATTGCGTTGGGTGAAGTTGAAGAGATGGTGGATGCGATTCTCTTCGTTTGGTACCCCGGCATGGAGGGCGGCAAGGCCGTCGCGGATGTTCTCTTCGGTGATGTTTCTCCCGCTGGTAAACTTCCGCTCACGTTCCCCAAGTCACTTGATCAATTACCCGCCTTCGATGATTACAGCATGACGGGTCGCACCTATCGCTACATGACCGAGGAACCGCTTTATCCCTTCGGTTTCGGTTTGAGCTACAGCCGCTTTGAGTATTCGGATTTGAAATTGGATAAAGCAGATGTTGCTGCCGGGGACTCCATCAACCTCAGTTTAACCGTACGCAACAACGGTGATCGGAAGGCGGCGGAAGTTGTTCAGTTTTACTTGAGCGATATCCACGCCTCGAGCATTGTCCCGCTTAATCATCTGGTTGGGTTTGAAAGAGTCACTCTCGAAGCAGGCGAGAGCCGCACCTTGAAATTTACACTGACCCCCGATATGATGTCGTACTTCAACGATGATGGTAAACTGACCCTCGAACCCGGCGAATTCCGCCTGGAAATTGGCGGGTGTTCACCCGGCAAACGCGGACAGGAACTGGGATCACCAGCGCCGGTGACAGCGCAATTCCAGGTAAAGTAAAATAATATAAGAACAGATCAAAATCCTCTTGAAAAGATAAAACTCATTGGAGTTTGCATTAATGGAAATCTCGAATTTTCTGGGGCATGAATGTATCTTGCTGGAAAACAAAGTCATAAAGCTGCTGGTCACTCAATCAATGGGTCCGCGCATTTTATCCCTGCGTTTTTTGGGTAGCGAAAACATAATGGCAGAATTGCCTGACGCTTTACTGGATTGCCCCGGCACGGGGCAATTTCATGTCCATGGCGGACATCGTTTGTGGCATTCGCCGGAAGAGCCTGCTCGCACGTATTTGCCGGATGACGCGCCGGTTCAGGTCACTTCTGCGGAAAATGGATACCTGTTCACACAGGATGTGGAAAGTAAAACAGGTTTACAGAAATCGCTGGAGATCCATTTGGTGGGCAATGCGCCCCAGGTTGTGATCACCCATTCCTTGTCCAATAAAGGTTTGTGGCCTGTGACCTGCGCTCCCTGGGCGATCACACAGTTAAAACCCGGTGGAATGGCAATATTGCCCCAGGGCTGTGAGGATACAGGCGTACTACCGAATCGTTCCCTTGCACTATGGCCCTACACAAATATGGCTGACCCAAATGTGCAGTGGGGAAGGAATTACATTATCCTAAAAGCCGGCATGGCGACTCCCTTCAAAGTGGGATTTCCCAACCCGCGCGGCTGGCTGGCATATTGGTTGAATGGAATCCTTTTTGTAAAACGCGCAAACTATGAGCCCCAATCTGCCTACTTTGATTTTGGCAGTTCAAGCGAATGTTATTGCAACGGGCATTTTATCGAATTGGAAACACTGGCCCCCATCGCCAGTATAGACCCCGGAATGTCAGTTACTCATTCGGAAATATGGGAACTCCACTCTGATATTGAGTGTCCGTACGACGAGAAGGATGTGCGGGCGCTTGTCGAAAAATTAGACTTGGAATAAAAAAATATTTATAAAGAGGTTATGATGCGCTACGGCCATTTTGATGATTCAAATCGTGAATATGTTATCGAGACCCCCGAAACACCCCTGCCGTGGATCAATTATCTTGGCAGCGAATCTTATTTTGGATTGATCTCCAACACAGCGGGCGGATATTCTTTTTACAAGGATGCTCGCCTGCGACGGTTGACCCGCTATCGTTACAACAATACTCCGCTGGATACTGGCGGGCGATATATTTATCTGCGGGATGATGGTATGGACGGGTCTCAGACCCGCCCTAACGTCTGGTCGCCAACCTGGATGCCGACTCGGACGTCTTTGGATTTTTACGAGTGCCGTCATGGGATGGGCTACACCAGCATCCGCTCCAAATTGGCGGGGATTGAATCCCAGACCCGTTACTTCGTCCCACTGGGGGAAAACCTTGAAATCTGGGAGCTTACTCTTACCAATCAACGAGACCAACCCGCAGATATTTCTGTCTTCTCCGCGATTGAGTTTAACCTCTGGGATGCGATGGATGACGCGACCAATTTTCAGCGCAATTTTTCGATTGGTCAGGTGGAAGTCGTGGACGGGGTGATTTATCATAAAACCGAGTACCGCGAACGCCGTGACCACTTTGCCTACTTTGCCTGCTCTGAAAAACTGGCGGGCTTCGATACACAACGTGATGCCTTCCTTGGCTCCTATCGCGGTTGGGATGAGCCCAAGGTTGTTGAAGCGGGTCAATCAACTGATTCGATCACGCATGGCTGGCAGCCGATTGGTTCGCACCATGTCAAAGTCCAGTTAAAGGCTGGCGAACAGAAAAAGATCATTTTCATTCTTGGATATCACGAAAACCCGAAGGACGATAAATTCGATCCACCTGAATCGCAGACCATCAACAAGCGCACGGTTCTGCCAACCATCTCCCGATATTTGGATGTAGATGTGGTTGAAAAGGCTTTTGAAGCATTGCGCGTTCATTGGCTGGAATTGTTGGATAAATTTCAGGTCGTCACACCCGATGCGCATACGAACCGCATGGTCAATATTTGGAATGCATATCAGACCATGATTACCTTCAATATGTCGCGTTCCGCTTCGTATTTTGAAAGCGGAATTGGGCGCGGCATGGGATTCCGCGATTCGACTCAAGACCTGCTTGGATTTGTGCATCTCATCCCTGAGCGGGCGCGCGAACGGATTTTGGATTTGGCTGCCACGCAGCTTGAAACAGGCGGCGCATATCATCAATATCAACCGTTGACCAAACGCGGCAACAACGATGTCGGCTCAGGCTTCAACGATGATCCGCTGTGGCTGGTGCTGGCTGTGACCGCGTATGTGAAGGAAACTGGCGATTTCGGTATTCTCAACGAGCCTGCCCCTTACGATAACAAACCTGGCTCCGAGATGCCATTGCATGACCACTTGCAGCGTTCCATTCAGTACACGCTGGATCGCCTTGGCCCGCACGGCTTGCCGCTCATTGGTCGCGCGGATTGGAACGACTGCCTCAACCTGAACTGTTTTTCCGACACGCCAGGACAATCCTTCCAGACCACAACCAACAAGGAAGGCAAGGTTGCGGAGAGCGTCTTCATCGCAGGCTTGTTTGTGTTGGCGGCGAAGGAGATGGCGGGGTTGTGTGAGAAGTTAGAAGTAAAAGGTGAGAAGCAAGATCGTAACTTCTTACTTCTCACTGCTCACTTTTATCTCGAAGCCGCCGCAAAAATGGAATCCACCATCTGGGAATCTGGCTGGGACGGGGATTGGTTTCGCCGCGCGTATGATGATTTTAGTAACGTGCTTGGTTCAAAGGAAAATGACGAAGGCAGGATATTCATCGAGCCGCAGGGGATATGTGTGATGGCTGATCTGGGAATTGACGATGGTCGCGCCGAAAAAGCAATGAACTCGGTGAATGAACATCTTGCCACGCCGCACGGCATTGTCTTGCAGCAGCCAGCTTTCAGTAAATATTATTTACATCTCGGCGAGATTTCATCCTACCCGCCTGGTTACAAGGAAAACGCGGGCATCTTTTGTCACACCAACCCGTGGATCATGATTTCAGAGGTGAAACTTGGTCACGGCGACAAGGCGTATGGTTATTATTCGCGCATCAATCCATCAGTGCGTGAGGAGATCAGTGAAGTGCATCGTTGTGAGCCTTATATCTATGCCCAGATGATCGCGGGCAAGGATGCGGCTACTCACGGCGAGGCAAAGAACTCCTGGCTGACTGGCACTGCCGCATGGAATTATGTTGCCATCTCGCAATGGATTCTCGGTATTCGCCCAACGTATGATGGCTTGCGGGTTGCGCCGGTTATCCCGTCAGCGTGGAAAAACTTTGAGGTGACACGCAGCTATCGGGGCGTCAGGTACGTTATTCAAGTCGAGAGAAAAGGCTCAGGCAACGAGATTAAACTTGAAGTGGATGGGAAATCCATTATTGGGGATATCATCCCATTGCCTGTTGAAAGTATAAAAGAAGTTCGTGTGCGGGTTACGATAATTTAGGATTGGAGAACATCAATGGATAAAAAATTATTTCAATTTCCAAAGGGTTTTGTGTGGGGCGCGGCAACCGCATCCTATCAAATTGAAGGCGCGTGGAATGAGGACGGCAAGGGCGAAAGCATTTGGGATCGATTCAGTCATACGCCCGGCTGTGTGCAGGATGGCGATACAGGCGATATTGCCTGTGACCATTATCATCACTGGGAAGAGGATTTGGATGCGATAAAAAAACTGGGATTGAATGCTTATCGGTTTTCAGTGGCTTGGCCCCGCGTGCTTCCAAGTGGACGAGGAAGTATCAACGAAGCCGGTCTTGATTTTTACAGCAAGATGGTGGATCGTCTGCTAAAACTGGAGATCGAACCCTATATCACTTTGTATCATTGGGACTTGCCGCAAAAATTACAGGATGAGGGCGGCTGGACTTCACGCGCGGTTGTGGATGCTTTTGTTGAATATGCTGATCTTATCAGCCGCACGTTGGGAGATAGGGTTAAGAATTGGATCACGCTCAACGAGCCGTGGGTCAGTGCGTTTATTGGCTACGAACATGGACGTCATGCTCCCGGTCACACGGATCTGCATGAGGCTCTGGCGGCTTCGCATCATTTGCTCCTTTCGCACGGACGTGCTGTTCCAGTCATTCGTCAAAATTGTCCCGATGCGAATGTGGGCATCACACTGAATTTGTCTCCGCAATTTCCCGCCTCTCAGAGTGTGGCGGATCGAGCTGCGGCCACCTGGGGGGATGGATATGTCAATCGCTTCTTCCTTGACCCGTTGGTTGGGCGCGGCTATCCACAGGATATGGTGAATGATTATGGCGACGAGATGGCTTTTGTTCAAACTGGTGACTTGAACACAATTTCCGTCCCCGTGGATTTTGTAGGTGTAAATTATTACACCCGCACCATCGCCCGCTCTGAAAAAATAAGCGAAGCAGAAAATGCGCCTCGCACTGTAATTCGCGGCGATGAAATCACAGAGATGGATTGGGAGGTTTATCCCGAAGGGCTTTATAAGACTCTAGGTCGCTTGTATTTTGACTACGACTTCCCCGCAATTTACATCACGGAAAATGGTGCAGCATTTGTAGATCAAGTCGGCGCTGACGGTGAAGTGGATGATCCTGCGCGTTTATCTTACATCAAACGTCATCTTGAACAGACACATCGCGCAATTGAATCCGGCGTTCCAGTGAAGGGTTACTTTGCCTGGTCGCTGATGGATAATTTTGAGTGGGGATTTGGTTATTCCAAACGTTTCGGCTTGATTCATGTGGATTACGAGACTCAGAAGCGCACTTTCAAATCAAGCGCAAAATGGTATCAGCAGGTGATTGATCAAAACGCAGTGGACTGATCCAACACATATTCCAGCAATTCCTACCATGTCATTGCTAGGAACGAAGCAATCTTCTTTTTTTATAACGGGACTGCTTCGTTCCTCGCAGTGACGTTGTTCAGGGGCGATAATTTCTGTAATTCAAACCTTTGCGTAACCACATTTAGTTCCTGAATTTCTTGTTTTAGAGGTTGAAAACAAAATACTCGCCGCCAGGATGAGGGGGGCATCCTAACGACGAGCAAAAGTATTTTACCATAAAAGTGACCGTCGCTTGGTTATAATGCCGGTAACTTCGGACAGGTTGGACTTCCAGCCACGCCCCTGTAAGGCTAATAAAAGCGATTCTATTATTTTAAGGCTTTGGTTACCTTTCGTTTGATCTCGGCATTCAGAAAAACGTTAACTATTTCCGGGTCAAAGTACGAGCCGGACTTCTCTTGCAGGTAGTGGCTCGCCTGGAATTCCGACCATGCTGTACGAAAAGGCCGGTCGGAAATCAGGGAATCCCAAACATCGATCACTGAAAAGATGCGCGCCGAGAGCGGGATCTGATCCCCTTTAAGCCCTTGCGGGTATCCGTTGCCATCCCACTTTTCATGATGGCAATAAGGTATCTCCAGGGCTGGATGAAGGTAAATGATGGGGAAAAGCAGATCGTAGGCAATTTGAGGATGCAATCGCATGATATGCCACTCTTGATCGGTAAGCGCCCCGGATTTTTGCACAATACTTTCCGGAACGCCCAATTTTCCGATGTCATGCAGAAGCGATCCACAGCGCAAGTGCGGTATGGACTCTTCGTCAACACCGACCACCCTGGCGAGGCGGGCGGTAATTTCTGTAACCTGGTGTGTGTGCCCAATCGGCTCTCTATCGCGCATTTCAATGGCGCGCGCAAACGCCTCGATAGTTGCCTCAAAGGTCAGAGTTGATTCTATTTGGGCAAGTTGAAGAGCGTGAATGGTTGCTTCCATATTTTCATTCGACATAAAAAGCTCCATTTGATGCGTCGGTTTGATTTCTGGTTGTGTATAGCGCAACGATAAATACGCGTTTTGTAAACTGCCTTCAGGCTAAAGACTTCCTCAATTGATTATATACCCCTCTTTCCAAATTCAACGCCAGCAGCTTCCCCAATATCTCTTCATAGGACAGATCGGATTTCCGGCCATAGACGGCGAAGACGGTTTCAGCGAGTGAAACACTACGCTTTACAACATCAGTTACAAGTTAAGCACTTTAATAATCTGTGGGAGCAACCAAGGAATGTCAACCAACAAATGCTTTTGCAGCGACTGACAAGCCTGTCATCAGAACTGTTTCTACGGGTATTGCTGGATGTTTTGCCCAAAGCGCAAGAACGCTGGATGAAACGGGAGCATCCCCTGTCATCCGAATTAGTTTGGGTGGCAGAGCATTATCGTAGCGTGTTGGCGGTCGATGGATCGACACTGGATGCGCTCATTCGCAAAATTGGATTGCTTCAAGACTTGCCTGAGAATCCGCTGGCAGGGCGCATGACAACCATGTTAGACTTGTGTATCCGTTTACCTGAGAAGTTTTGGTCTGAAAGCTACCCAAAGGATTTTATACGGGGTAATCCAATGTGCGACTCTTTTTCAAAAACCAGTGTCAAGACGCACGCGAAGCGAAACACTGATTTACACTGATTCAAAAGAATTTATCCGCAGTGTTGCGCATTAGGACTATAAGTGAGACACCAAGTAAGTCCTTAGGTTGGTTCTCGCTCCTGTCTCAGTTTGCAGATCCAGCTTTTTTCTGATATTTGCCCGATGAAATTCTACAGTTTTATTGGATACTACCAGGGCTTTGGCAATCTCGTCACTTGTTTTTCCTTCCTTGATGAGGGAGGCGATTTGCAATTCCCGTGTTGTTAGTTTTTCAAGAATGGAAGATCGATTTTTCGTAATTGGGTAAACGATTTCCTCAATCAGTGATTCCACCAGGTTTACTTCATTAACGTCTAATCTCGCTTTCAGGTAGTTGAGAGAGGGCCTGATGAACTTCTCAACATTTTGGGTGATTGTTTCCTCTAGCTGCTCCCGCTCCAGCTTCCGTTGTGCTAAGAGCTGAGAGATAGCGGCGCTCCTTCTTTCCAAGGATTGGTATTGTTCCATAATTCGATTGAGATCATGCTCAAGCTGGTATTGATATGAAATATCACGCACGTATTCTAAAACTCCAACCAGGTTGTCGTCTACATCCATAATTGGAATTGCGAATAAATGCTGCCAGCCTATATCCCTGCCGGCCTGGGAATATTTCATAATCCCAAGATGTGGCGCTTTTTTGCTGATCGTATTCAGTATGGGACAGTTATCGCATGGTTTGGTTCGGTTATGGTAAATTCTATAGCACTTTTCGCCGATGAAATCCCCACTGATTGAGTACCAATACTTCATGGTGGTATTTACATACCTAACATGCAAATCTGTGTCAAGAATACTCACTCCATCTTGGATGCTATTCAATGCAGCGAGAAGCACATTCTTGCTATTTAGCAAATCCCCGCCAGATTCAGTCTTCGAATCCAGACGAATGACGGGATTGAAAACCCATTTGACCGAACCCGGTTGATCATCTTCAACCTGATTACCCTTAATTGCAGAATTTCGATCATCTTTGTACGCGCAGCTGGCCTTTTTCATGGATTCCATACCTCTATTCTGGTTTGTTGAAAATTGGAGCTACTATAGGATAGTCAGTACTTCACGAAAGGGCTTCGTAGTGGCGACTTTAGTCGCTTTTTAGCCGAACGACTAAAGTCGTTACTACGTTTTCGTGATCTACTGATAGTGATTTACTGAGAATATACCTTAATAATTATACTAGGGTTTACCTAGTATTCAAATGATACTAATCTTGGGTTATTTTAACCAGTCATGTTCACTATAATCATAAGTGATAGGATCGGCGAATCCGGTCATATTAAACAGTTTGGTGACATATCCATTTTCCAAGGAGAAAAACATGACCAGTCAAAATGCTTTATTTACGCCCATCAAAATTGGGAATAAGACAGCCGTAAATCGTTTCGTGATTAACGCAATGGAATGTTGTGATTCCGATAAGGAAGGGAACCCAACCGAGAGGACCTACGAGCGCTATGCCAACCTGTTCAACGGACAGGCCGGGTTAATCGATCTGGAAGCGATCACAGTCACGTACGAAAACCGCGGCCGCGAATGGCAGTTGAGCATCATGCCGCATAATGAACCCGCGCTGACAAAATTTGTATCCTCCCTGCGAAAAGTTAACGATAAACCCCTCTTCATCTTCCAATTGACTCATGCAGGCGAACTAAGTCATCCTGATTTTTCCAAGCGGGTATGCGTAAAGCCTCTGCACGGGTTCGGGGGCGACCTGCTTTCAGAGGAAGATATTGAACGGATCCTGGACGAATTTGTCGAGGCCGCCAAGGTCGCCTACCGGGCTGGAGCAGATGGCGTTGATCTAAAGTTATGTCATGGCTACCTCGGCTCGCAACTCCTGCGTCCCTATAATGACCGTAAATGGAAATATGGTGGCAGTTGGGAAAACCGCAGCCGATTTGCCTTCGAACTCATCGAAAGGGTTGTCCGCGAGATCAATGACCCGAATTTCCTGGTCGGATCCAAGGTTTCCGTCTGGGAAGGATTCCCTGGGGGATGTGGTTCCGCAGGACCAGATTCTTCCGTCATGGATCTCACTGAATCGATCGCCCTGGTTAAAGGTCTTGAGGAACGCGGGGCATCGTATATTCTGCAATCTGCTGGAAGCCCATCCATTACGCTGGCGCTCTCCCAGCCCGACAAAAAAATCCCGGATTATGCGTACCTGCACCATACATTTACCAAGGTACTCAAAGACAACTTAAAGCCTGAGACGGTGGTTATTGGCTCCGCATATTCCATATTTAGGGATGGAAAAAATGCCCTTCAAGCGCTTGAACAAGAGAAGAAAACGCTACTCTATTGGGGGGATAAAAACATCCGTGATGGCGTTGTTGATATGGTTGCGCTAGGCAGGCAGTCTTTGGCTGATCCATTTACCCCAGCGAAACTTATTGATGGAAAAGAGAGTGAGGTAAATTGGTGTACAGCCGATGATCACTGTATTGAGTTACTTATCCGCCAGCGGGGTGTGGGATGCTGTACCTTCAATAAACCGTACACAGAAGCGCTGCAACAGGTAAGGAAAGAAGAAGGGCTTCTTAAGGCGAAGCGTACTTAGTCGAGCATTGAATTAAGTGTAGAATCAAGTATAGATCGATAATTATTATCGATCTATACTTGATTCTAAGGAGTTAGGAACATGCATAGTCACCAGGTATTTTTCTATTTAAATAAAGAATTATCTAATTCCGCTCTTTTGGAATTTGAAGAAGGATTGGATACTCTAATTAATATCCCGTTGGTACTAAGCGGTTATTACGGCAAGCCGGCGAATACAAATCGAGCTGTCGTCGATAATGCATATTCATACGGTCTCATACTTATATTCAAAGATATTGCTGATCACAACCTTTATCAGACTGACCCAATCCATCAGGTCTTTCTTGATAAGAATGCAGCGAAATGGATTAGAGTCTTGGTTTTTGATATTGAGACGAAATAACAATCATTTGAACCTGGCTGCCTGACAGTTTTGAAACAGAGAAATAATCGGCGTGGAAAACTGCCGAATCCGATCGGTGTTGAAGATCGGTCCACAGGTTGTAGAGCAACGTGAACGTTGGTGATTGGAAAACTGAAACTTGGTTGGCGAGTGTCACCATGGCGCTCTGGTGAGCTTGGTCTAGCGGGACCCCAATATATAACTTATTAACGCCTTGCCGAATTGGCGGCTGACGCACCGTCCAAAAAAATGCCTTGACTTCATGACACCTTTTGAAGTATTCTTCGGTCAATCTGTTATAAATGATACTTGAATTCAAGTCTGAAAAAGTTATGTTATTTTGGATACTTCCAATGGAGTGAAGAAAGTTGACCGATAACCAGATTTTAAACCGTCGAGAACAATTTGCTCATCGCTACATCCCCGCGGCAACCTGGGCAGTTGCCGGGTTAATGCTTGTGACCGGAGTAGTTGGACTTATTTTTCAGGAATATTGGCAGATCCTGTGGATGGCTGGTATCCTGGGTTTATCCACACTTGGAATGGCGGCGTTTCCTCTTTTTCAGCGACAGGGCTGGTCAGAAGCGGGAGCCTATGTAGCCTTGATTTCTTTTATGTTATTACCCGGCTTGGGTATTTTCCTACTTCCCGATGCACTCATTGGAGTTGTGTGGGGGTTCGCTGCGGTTATTTTCCTTTCCGCGCTAATTTTGGGAAAACGCGGCTGGATTGGGTTTTCGCTGGCGGTACCCGGTATTATTCTTGCGGCTGTCTTTTTGCCACAACTGGCGAAATTCAGTCAACTTTTATACCTTGACGGGACGGCACGCTGGATCATCCAATTGTTGTGGGGGATGTATCCGATTCCGTGGATTGCCATTCTGCTTTCCCGGAGTGTTTTTGAACAGGAAAACCTGTTCCGACAATCCAAACATGCTAATTGGGAAATTGAGCAGCGTAAAGCGACTGACCAATTGCAGCAACAAGCTTTGCAGACAACCCGGCATGAGCCTGATTACCGTATTATTCAACTTTCGACGGCTGCCGAAGTTTCGCGTGCCACGGGCGGCATTCTTGACCCGGACGCGTTGATGTACCAGGTGGTGGAGATGACGCGCGAGCGTTTCGGGCTTTATTATGTGGGACTTTTTCTAGTGGAAAGAAATGATGACCATTCTGCTGGAGCCCCAAAATGGGCTGTACTGCGGGCAGGCACAAGCGAAACAGGTAGAAAAATGGTTGAGGATGCCTATAAAGTCGAGGTGAATGATGATTCGAATGTCGGCTGGTGCATTGCGCACAAAACTCCCAGGATTATGGAAGATACGGAAGAAATTGGAAAACGCGAAAAAAACCCACTGCTGCCGGAAACTCGTTCCAGGCTGGCGCTGCCATTGATCAGCCGCGGAAACGCGATTGGAGCAATGACATTCCATTCGGTGAAATCGGGCGCATTTGGCGAAGAGGATATTACCGCTCTCCAAACGATGGCAGACCAGCTTGCAAATGCGATTGAAAATGCCCGTCTTTATAAAGAGATCAAACTGGCTGAAGAAGCCATGGAGAAACACGCCAAACAATTGGAGGAAACCACAACCTTTTTAAATTTGGTCATTGAAAATATTCCAATCATGTTCTTTGTGAAAGACGCCAGAGACTTGAAATGGATACGCTGGAACAAAGCCGGAGAAGAGACCATCGGTTATTCGCGGGAGGAATTGATCGGGAAAAGTGACAGCGATATTTTCCCGAAGGAAGAAGCCGAGTTTTTCAACCGTATCGATCGAGAAGTGTTGCAAAGTGGAGAGCTGACCGATATCCCGGAAGAGATGGTTCATACCCGGCATAAAGGACTTAGAATATTACATACTCTCAAGGTGCCGATCCTCGACGCAGAAGGAAAGCCACTGTATCTGGTGGGTCTTTCAGAAGATATTACCGAGCGTAAACGCGCTGAAATTGCCGCCAGCCGCACGCAGGCGTTTTTAGATTCGGTGTTCGAAAATATTCCGATCACCGTATTTATCAAAGAACCTGACGACCTAAGCTTTATACGCTGGAATAAGGCTGGTGAAGAATCAATTGGTCTCAAAAGTGAAGAAATGACCGGTAAAACGGATTTTGACATTTTCCCGAAAGAAGAAGCTGAGTTTTTTATCACCAAAGATCGCGAGGCATTGGCAAAAGGTATGCTGGTGGATATTCCAGAAGAACCGATTCATACCAGGTTGAAAGGGGTCAGGATCATACATACCATAAAGGTTCCCATTATGGATGTAAACGGAAAACCCCTTTATTTGTTGGGCATATCCGAAGATATCACCGAACGCAAGCAGGCGGAAGAGGCACTCCGCAAAGCCCATGACGAGCTGGAGACGCGGGTTCAGGAGCGGACTTCGGAATTGTTGGGCGCAAACCAGGCTTTGCACGCTGAAATTACCGAAAGAAAACGCGCCGAAGCCGAGATCAAGCGGCGCAATCAGGACTTGGCGGCCTTGAACATGATCACGACAGCCATCAGCCACTCGATCGGATTAAACCAGATATTAAGCGCAACCCTCGAACGGGCAATGGACGTTCTGGAACTGGAAGGCGGCTGGTTGCAGTTCATGGATGATGATGGAAAAACATTGACCCTGGCTGCCCAGCGCGGCATTCCGAAACCGGTCGTAGAAAAAATAAGCACCATGGCGTTGAATCAAAATTCGTCTGAAAGAGTTTCAAACGGAATTCATCCCCCTCAGATTGACTGGATTATGGAAACGGTGCGAAACAACCTGGATGTTTGGAAAAAAACCAACTATACCCTTACGGGTGTGCCCATTACCTCAAAGGATAATGTGATAGGTATTCTGGGTGTGGTCAGCGGCAGCTTGCATGAGTTGACGACCAATCAGGTGCAGCTCCTGACGACTATCGGTCACCAGATCGGTATTGCTGTTGAAAATGAACGCCTGACCCAGCAGGCGGCCGAAGTAAAAATCCTGCGCGAGGTTGATCGTTTACGTTCGGAACTGATCGCCAATGTTTCTCACGAGTTGAGAACCCCATTGGGGTTAATCAACATTTCCTGTTCATCGCTTCTGATGGACGATGTGGTATTTGATCTGGACACCCAGAGGAAATTCCTCTCCAGCATTGAAGAAGAAGTTGGCAAGTTGGAGCAAATCGTTGAAAACTTGCTGGACCTGGGGCGGGTTGAGGGAGGTCGTTTGCGCTTGGAAAAACAACCTACCGATCTGGCGGAACTTGCCAGGAATGTGGTCCGGGTTATGAAAACTTTTTCGACCCAGCACAGCTTTGAATGTAGTTTCGTTTCCGAACCGCTAATGGCAACCGTCGACGCCAAACGGGTTGAACAGGTATTGCGAAATTTATTGGATAATTCCATCAAATATTCGCCCAATGGAGGTACAATTTCAATCCAGGGAAGCTTGGAAAAATCGCAAATTTTAATTTCGGTGAGTGACCAGGGAATTGGTATTCCAGCAGATGTATGGGATAAAATCTTTGAGCGGTTTTATCGCGCCGAAAATGTGATTACCCTGCGGATGCGCGGTGCAGGTCTAGGACTTTCTGTTTGCCAGGGAATTATTGAGGCTCACGGAGGGCATATTTGGGTAGAAAGCCAACCCGGCGTAGGCAGCATTTTTTGTCTGACTCTACCGGCTGAGTAGACCGGATAACTTTGTAGAGAAATCGGATAGTTGAGAGAAGTGAGCTTTATGAATAAAGAGATTACGCGAATCCTCGTGGTAGAGGATGAACCCAAATACATTTGGGCAATTACAACAAACCTGAAAGCCAGGGGGTATCTGGTTCTTTCTGCTCAGGATGGACATAAAGCTGTGGAATTGGCTGCCTCTGAAGAGCCGGGCCTTGTGCTTCTGGATATAAAAATACCCGGATTGAACGGTTATGAAGTCTGCCAGCGCATCCGAGAATTTTCCACCGTGCCGATCATCATGATCACAGCCATGGCGGAAGAGTCTGATAAGGTCTATGGATTGGACATGGGCGCTGATGATTACATCACGAAACCTTTCAGTGTGCCGGAATTGCTGGCCAGGGTTAAGGCGGCTTTGAGGCGCGTCGAATATTCAGACGGGCTG
>DYDH01000003.1:45754-73657 GCA_020717985.1 Herpetosiphon sp.
ATTTTACATTGCAGCGTGTGTTCCTGCACGAACAAGAGGTGGAGCTGACGCCTACTGAGTACCGGCTTTTATCAGAGCTGGTGAAGCAGCCCGGCAGGTTGCTGGTGACCGATTACCTGGTTGAAAAGGTGTGGGGATATGGATACGAAGGGAATGAGAAATTGATTCGACAGGCCATCCACCGTCTGCGTAAAAAAATTGAACAAGACCCGCGCAACCCGATCTATATTCAAACCCGGCCAGGACTGGGATATATGTTCTTTCCGCCTAGCTAGATTTACTCCGTACCGGCGAAATACGGTGATATTCTTTATGTATTATGCCTGTTTTTTGGGGGTGATTCATTCATTTGGGGGCTTTTTTTTGGAACACTTTTGGAACACGCACGGGCTGTTTTGCGACATGCTTGGAACAATAAAATACTAATATATATTAGTAATTTCAAGCCACATCTTCTCAGGTGTTTGTTTCCGGGCACCTCAAAAAAATATTTTGGATACCACCAAAGTAGAAGATAATTAGCGCTAGTCAAGGTTTCGAAAAAAATCCTGCTTCAAAAATATTTATGATGACAGATACCCTTCGAAAAAAGATCCTTGTTTTATGCGACCACGATGCTTTGTATTCAGCAATTGAAATGAAGTTAGGCGGTTTTCCCCAGTTTTGCATCGTGCGATCAGCATTAACCTTGCCGGAACTTAAGAATGTTCTGACGCCTTTTGCGGATGTGGATTTAATCATCCTGGCAACTGTTTCGCCAATAGCAGATCTGGTTCCCGCACTTATTGATTTGTTGCCTGATGATCATGTTGGAAAACCCCTCGTTTTGATTATTTCTGAAAAATTTTTTGTGACTGAATTGGATGACCGGATAACCTTTCTCGATTTTCCATTTGACATGGATGGTTTACCGCTTACTGTCACAAGAATCCTGGACGCAGATTCATCCATCGGATCCCTGAAGTCAGGAGAAAAGGAGGTGTAATAAACGCAAGAGACGCTGGGCAGTATTCGAATACCTCAACAATCTTTAATCTTTCTATATAATAACATAAGGAGACGAAGAAATGAAAAAAGTATTCTATATCATGGTTTTGTTTGCGATGGTATTGTCCGCATGTGGCGCCCCAGCCCCAGTGGCTACCGAAAAGCCTGCTGCACCTGAAGCACCTGCTGCGGCTGATGCACCTGCTGCGACCGAGGCACCCGCTGCTGGACCAGCCGTCACGGAACTGACTATCCTCTGGGCGCAGTGGGCTCCTGCAGACTATCTGCAGCAGATTGGCAATATGTACGAAGAGGAAACCGGCATCAAGGTTACTGTTATTCAGGAACCATGGGGCTCGTTTGGTGACCGTTTCAATGTTGAAATGGCTGCAGGTGGCGATGCCTGGGATATGGTTGTTGGTGACAGCCAGTGGATCGGACAGGGCGCGAGCGCAGGTTACTATGTTGATATGACCGACTTTATGAAAGCCAACGGGATTGACACATCTGTTACCCCTGCTACACTGCAATATTACGGCGAATATCCCGCCGGATCTGGCAAGTATTACGGGTTCCCGACCGAAGGCGATGCTGATGGCTGGGCTTATCGCAAGGACCTCTTCGAAGATCCCGCCAATATGGCTGCCTTCAAGGACAAATATGGCTATGACCTCGCCGTTCCCACTACCTGGGCTCAACTGATGGACATTGCCAAGTTCTTTACCAAGGCGGATAAAAGCATGAACGGTGTGGCGATTTATTCCCAGAAGGATTATGATGCCATTACGATGGGTTACGAAAACGTCATGTTCTCCTATGGCGGCTCGTGGTGGAACCCAGACCTTACCGTCGAAGGTGCGGTCAACTCACAAGCGTCCATCGATGCTTTGCAGTTCTATCGCGACCTGTATGATTGCTGCCAGGCACCCGGACTGAATAACGCCTTCTATACCGAAACCAATGACGCCTTCATCGGTGGTCAGGTGGCAATGGCGATGAATTACTTCGCCTTCTTCCCGGCGCTGGCCAACCCGAGCACCAATCCCCACGCGGCTAACACTGGTTACTTCGCCAATCCCGCTGGTCCCACTGGAATTCGCAAGGCTGCACTTGGCGGTCAAGGCACCAGCGTTATTTCCTTCATCAGCCCGGAACGCCAGGCGGCATCGCTTGAATTCATCAAGTGGTTCGCTCAAGAGGATGTCCAGGCAAAATGGGCTGCCCTCGGTGGCTATACCTGCAACAGCAATGTTCTCAAGACCAAGGAATTCCAGGATGCGACACCCTACAACCCGGCTTTCTCTGAGACTATGACCTTTGTTGCAGATTTCTGGAACATCCCGACCTACGCTGCATTGCTGACTCCTTCACAGAACTACTTGAGCGCCTTTGTCGTTGGTGGAGAGGGCACGGCAAAAGAGGCCATGGATAAGATCGCTGAAGAGCAAACAGCTTCTTTGAAGGCTGATGGCGTTATCCCCTAAGCCGACATTGTTCCTAAAGTAACCCTTCCATATATATAAAATTGGGGAGGCGGCAGAAGTCGCCTCCCCAACCAAAAAGCGTCAAGAAAGAGGCAGGATTATGTCAGCAAGTGAAACTCAATTGAGAGGTCCAAACCCCACAGTTCGCCAACGTCATCTCAGCAATCGGGCGATCGTCAACCTGTTCATCTGGCCGACGCTCTTGCTCCTGATCGCGATGAACGTTTTTCCATTGTTTTACAGCTTGTATCTCGGTTTCACCAATTACTCCGCAATTGCACAAAAGGCGCCTGTATGGGTCGCCTTTCAAAACTTCAGTGATATCCTGAATAATAAGAATTTATGGCAATACTTCGCCACCACGGGCCGTTACGCCTTGATGTCAGTCAGCCTGCAGACTCTGGTGGGTTTCCTGCTGGCTATGTTGGTGCGTGAAAAATTCAAGGGTGGCGGCATTTTGACCACGCTGATCTTGATTCCGATGATGATTTCGCCGGTGGTGGTCGGTTTGTTCTGGAAACTGATGTACAACCCCACTTTCGGTTTTTTTAATTTCTTGCTGGGCATGGGTGACCCATCCAAATCCCCTGATTGGCTGGCCAGTCGTTTTGCCGGTCAGCCGACGCCTGGTCTGGCACTGATAGCCGTAGTGATCGTGGATGTATGGATGTGGGCGCCATTCGTGATGCTGTTGGTTCTTTCCGGCTTGAAGGCTATTCCTGACTATTTATACGAAGCCGCGGCCATTGACCGGGCCAGTTCGTGGTTCCAATTTTGGCGCATCACCTTGCCGCAGGTGGCTCCCTTGTTGTTGATCGCCGTCCTCTTCCGTACGATCGAAGCGTTCAAATCGTTTGACCTGGTGATGGGTATGACCGGGGGCGGGCCGGGTGTTCAGACAGAATTGATATCAGTCGATCTCTACCGCATCGCCTTCTTGGGACAATTCCGCACAGGTTACGGAAGTGCGCTGGCATATATTATTCTTATTATCATTATTGCAGTCAGTAACCTTTATATCAAATACCTCAATCAAAGCAAAGGGGAGGGATAAGCCATGGCTAACTTTGAAGAAACTGGACCCCGCATACCTGTAGTCGAATCAACGCGTGTAGACAAGGTGCATCCGCGCGCCAAATTGGGAAAATCCATCCGGGTGATTATCACTGTGATCGTGAGCTTCATTGTGTTGATCCCGGTCCTGGTGATGATCATGACGGCCTTTAAATCCCGCGCTGATATCGTCACCCCACCCCCCAAGGTGTTTTTCAAGCCCACCCTGGAGGGGTTCCTTTACCTTTTTACAGACCGTTCTTTGTATTCTCCTGCCAACCTGGAAGCTGAACGAGCCAACCCAGGTGATTTGAATTACTGGGAGCAACTCGCTCTTGATGTAGGGCAAAAAGTCAATGGGCCGAGTGACTATGTGGGTCGCTTAAAGAATTCGGTGATCATTGCCGGGACTTCGACGATCCTTTCGGTGATACTGGGATTGTTTGCAGCCTATGCGTTCAGCCGATTTAAAGTCGCAGGGAAAGACGACCTGTTGTTCTTTATTCTCAGTACCCGTATGTTGCCGGGCGTCGTTGTGACCATTCCACTTTTCCTGTTGTATAAACAGTTGGGATGGAATGACACACATATAGGATTGATTGTTCTCTATACCGCCTTTAACCTCTCATTTTCGGTCTGGCTGCTTAAAGGTTTCATTGATGAGATCCCGGTCGAATATGAAGAAGCCGCTTTGGTGGACGGTTATACCCGCTTGCAGGCTTTCTTCAAGATCGTCCTGCCCCAGGCAGTGAACGGCATCGCGGCAACAACGGTTTTTTGCCTGATCTTTGCCTGGAATGAGTACGCCTTTGCACTCATGCTCACTAGTGACACTGCCCGCACTGCTCCGCCCAGTATCGCTACCATGCTTGGAAGCGGTGGCTTGGAATGGTCGGCAATTGCCGCTGGAAGTCTGGGTTTCCTGATCCCCGTGGTGATCGTCACATTTGCGCTGCGGGATTACTTGTTGCGCGGCGTCACTTTCGGCGCTGTCCGCAAGTAAATATGTGTGATTGAATGGAAAATAATTATGGCCACGATTGAACTCCGACAAGTTGAAAAGAAATTTGGTAATCACCATGCTGTAAAACCATTGGATATGACGATACAGGACGGAGAATTTATCGTCCTACTTGGTCCATCCGGATGTGGTAAAACAACAACTTTGCGTATGATCTCCGGGTTGGAGGCAGTTTCTGGTGGAACGATCCTACTTAATGGGCGCAATGTAACCTGGTTGCACCCGAGTGAACGGGATATCGCCTTTGTATTTCAATTCTATGCTCTTTACCCACACCTGACGGTTCGCCAGAACATCGCTTTTCCTCTCCAAGCCCAAGGTGAATCGCGTGAGGAGGTGGAAAAGCGTGTCAAGGAAGTGGCGAAATTACTGCGGATCGAGCATGTGATCAATGCGCATCCCGGCCAGTTGAGCGGCGGCGATCAACAGCGCGTGGCGCTGGCGCGCGCCTTGGTTCGCAAGCCGGCAGTCTTCCTAATGGATGAACCCCTGGGAGCTCTTGACGCCGAATTCCGCGAGTCGATGCGTTCCGAGATCAAACGCCTGCACGTCCTTCAACATGCCACCACGGTTTATGTCACCCATGATCAAATTGAAGCCATGGCCATGGGCGATCGCATCGTGGTAATGTCCGACGCGGCAATTCAGCAAATTGGCACTCCTGCGGAAGTCTATTTTGATCCATCAAACCTGTTTGTAGCGCGCTTTATCGGCAGTCCGGGCATGAATCTCATCACAGGCAAGTATGCCGATGGGATTGTTCAGATGTCAGGTTTGGACAACCGTTATGCGGTACAACAAGGATGGCAAAACTCGTTGAAAAAAGGGTTGGATGGTGGAAACGAAATTGTCATCGGTTTTCGCCCCGAGGCTGCCCAGATCAATGATCGTGGGGAATTGGTCGGGAAAGTTTATGCCAGCGAGATGCAAGGTTCATCTGCTGTTCTTCATCTGACGATCAATGAGAACGACATCATCCATATCCGCACAGACCGTTTGATCCCATATCCCATTGATACCCTGGTCCATTTTGACATCAACCCCCAAATGGTACGCTTCTTCAATCCAAAGACTGAAGCATCCATCAAACTGGAGGTGACCCAATGAGTCACATAGAACTTCAGCACATTAGTAAACACTATCCGGGTGTAACCGCGCTGGATGACATTTCCTTTGATATTAAAGACGGAGAATTCTTCGTGCTGTTAGGACCCACTGGCGCGGGAAAAACGACCACATTGCGGGTGATCGCTGGTTTGGAAAAACAGGACGAAGGCGTTGTCCTCTTTGATGGTGAGGCGATTGATACCCTGACACCCTCTGATCGCGACGTTGCACTTGTGTTCCAGCAATACTCGCTTTACCCAACCATGTCTGTTTATGACAACCTGGCTTTTCCGCTGCGTTCTCCTTTGCGACATACCTCTGAGGAAGAGATACGAAAAAAAGTGGAAGAAACTGCCGAGAAGTTGCGCATTTCCCACTTGCTTAATCGCAAGACAGCCCGTCTCTCGGGTGGTGAGATGCAGCGCGTATCGATTGGGCGGGCCATTGTTCGTTCGCCGCGTGTCTTCCTGATGGACGAACCGCTTTCCAACCTGGATGCGAAACTACGTGAGGCATTGCGAATTGAATTACAACATTTGCAGAGAACCCAGGGCAGCACAACACTGTTCGTGACTCATGATCAGATCGAAGCACTTACCATGGCTGACCGCATCGCTGTTTTGAACGAAGGGCGGATTATCCAGGTGGGCACGCCTGAAGACATCTACGACCGTCCAGCCTCGACTTTTGTTGCTCAGTTGGTTGGCTCTCCCCGTATCAATTTGACTGCTGCCCGCCGGGAGGATGGCACCATCTCCATCAAAGATAGCGATGTGCATCTGACTGCTCCGCGCGAGAGCAAGCTGCCTTCAGATTTCCTGGTGGGAATCCGTCCCGAAAATGTCAAGCCTGATCCGAACGGTGTATTTACCGGTCAACTTATCCTTGCCGAACCACTCGGTGTTGAAACGATCCTCCACATCCAGTCGGGACAGCGAACCTTGCTCAGTCTGGTGCCGGGAATAACTTCCTACCATCTCGGTGATGTTATGAAGTTTAACATTGCATATGAACATATCCACTATTTTGGGCTGAATGGAGATCGCCTTCAGTCTTAAACTCGAAAGGAGAATTTACCATGAAGTTCGGAGTAAATACCTGGGTCTGGACCGCTCCACTGACCACGGAGGAGTTGGAAGTTTTGGCGCCCAAGATTGCCAAAATGGGCTTCAACCATATTGAGATTCCCATCGATGATCCCAAAACCCTTGATTTCGTGAAATGTGGCGAGATCATCAAAAAGGCGGGTATCTCCAGCGTCAGTTGCTGTGTTGCGATGAGCCCTGACCGTGATTTGATCGACCCTGATCCAAAAGTTCGCCAGAATGGGGTTGATTATGTAAAAGCCAGTATTGATGGACTTGCATTGATCGGAGGGAAGAATCTCGTTGGTCCTTTTTACTCGGCAGTAGGACGCACCTGGCAGCAATCGGCTGAAGAGCGGGAACAGGATATGAAGATCCTGGTTGAAATACTAAAGGATATTGCTGATTATGCCGGTAAGAAAGGTGTAGTCTTGGGAGTGGAACCGCTTAACCGTTTTGAGACCAGTTTCATTACCACGGCGGATCAAGCCATCGAGCTTGTTGATCGGGTGAATCACCCGTCTTGCAAGATCATGCTGGATACCTTCCATATGAATATCGAAGAGAACTCAATGGGAGATGCTATCCGGAAGGTCGGATCCCGACTAGTCCAGGTCCATAGCAACGAAAATAATCGCGGTACACCTGGCGCCGGACATGTTCCCTGGAAAGAAGTTGCGCAAGCCTTGAAAGATATCAAATTTGACGATGTGCTGGTCATTGAATCTTTCACCAGTAAGGTAAAAAGCATTGCACGCGCAGCGGCAATTTGGCGGCCCTTGGCTTCATCACAGGATGCATTGGCTGCAGACGGCGTGGTTTTCCTACATGAGTTAATGAAGTAAACAGTCTTGAATTGAATCTGCGGAGGCAATATGACGAAAAAATTGAATATTGCGATAGTAGGTTTGGGATTTGGCGCGGAGTTCATTCCAATTTTCCAGCGCCATCCAAACGCGAACATGTATGCGATCTGCCAGCGCAACGAGCAAAAGCTGAACCAGATCGGTGACGCATTTGGCATCAAGGCACGCTATACAAGTTTCGAAAAACTTATCGAGGATCCAAATGTGGATGTGGTTCATATCAACTCTCCCATCCACGAGCATGCCCGCATGAGTGTTGCGGCCTTGAAAGCCGGAAAACATGTAGCCTGTACGGTGCCCATGGCAACTTCGGTGGATGAATGCTGGCAGATCATTGAAGCCCAGAAAGCTTCCGGCAGGAAGTACATGATGATGGAGACAGTCATTTATTCACGCGAATATTTGTTTGTCAAAGAATTGCGTGATACCGGCAAATTGGGCAAAATCCAATTCCTGCGGGCAGCACATCAGCAGAATATGTATGGTTGGCCTGGCTATTGGGAAGGACTTCCGCCGATGCATTACGCCACCCACGTCGTAAGTCCCTGTCTGGCGATGGGCGGTGCGATGGCGGAGTATGTTTCCTGCTTTGGGTCGGGCAAGATCGCTGATGCTCTCATTCCAAAATATGGCTCTCCTTTCGCTGTTGAGACAGCCCATATCAAGCTGAAAGGTTCGGACCTTTCAGCGGAAGTGACCAGGTCATTATTTGATGTTGCCCGCCAATACATTGAGAGTTTTGATGTTTATGGCAGCGAAATGAGTTTTGAATGGCAGCTGGTCTCCGATGAAGAACCCGTTGTTCACCTTGGCGGTGAAGATGCGAAACATGCGGCGATCAAAGATTACGCTCATCTTCTTCCAGAGGGAATCCGTGAATTCACGACCAAGTGCGTTTATGACATGGCTGAGAACAAACATCTTTCCTTCATCCAGGGCTCCGGGCATGGCGGTTCACATCCGCACCTTGCGAATGAGTTCCTCTCGGCCATTGTGGAAGACCGTGACCCATTCCCGAATGTGTTTGAATCTGCGAACTGGACTTCAGTAGGCATCCTGGCACATGAATCAGCCATGCAAGGTGGAAAACTGATCCAATTACCTGACTATAAATAACAAATAAAAAGGAGAATTAAAATGAGCAGACCAATTACCCTCTTTACCGGCCAATGGGCAGACCTGACATTGGAAGATGTAGCCAAAAAAGCCAGCGCCTGGGGTTTTGATGGCTTGGAACTGGCATGTTGGGGCGACCATTTTGAAGTAGACAAAGCCCTGGCCAATGATAGTTATGTTAAAAGCCGATGGGATATTCTGAATAAATACAACCTGAAATGCTTTGCCATCAGTACCCACTTGGTTGGACAATGTGTCGCCGATGATCCAATTGACGAACGTCATCGCGCGGTGCTGTCGGATCGTTTGTGGGGCGACGGTTCTCCAGATGGAGTGCGCGCCAGGGCTCAACAGGAAGTGAAAGATACCGCCCTTGCGGCAAAGAAAATGGGAGTTAAGGTCGTTAATGGTTTTACCGGCAGTCCTGTCTGGAAGAACCTGTACTTCTTCCCGCCCACAACCCAGGCTATGATAGATCGCGGTTATAAGTTTTTCGCGGATATGTGGCTGCCGATCCTGGATGTTTTCAAAAGCAATGATGTCAAGTTTGCTTTGGAAGTCCACCCGACTGAAATTGCCTATGATCTGGTTACCTCACAGCGGGCTTTGGATGCGGTAAATAATCACCCGTCTTTTGGTTTCAATTTTGACCCATCTCACTTTATCCACCAGTTCATCGACCCGGTTGAATTCATCAACGAGTTTGGAAAGAATATCTTCCACGTCCATGTTAAGGATTCGCGCGTCCAATTAAATGGGCGGAACAGCATTCTTGGCGGACATATGGACTTTGGCGATTTCCGCCGCGGTTGGGATTTTGTCTCCCCTGGTCATGGTGATGTCAAATGGGACGGCTTAATCCGCGCTTTGAATCGATTTGATTATCAGGGACCACTTTCCATTGAATGGGAAGATAGCGGCATGAACCGCGAGTGGGGTGCTCCCGAAGCGTTGAAGATGATCAAGTCACAAGATTTTGTAGCGTCAAATGTCGCATTTGATGCTGCTTTTGCAGCCAAGAAGTAGGAGATTGTCATGAGTGAAGAAACTGGTTTCACTACGATGGCTGCCGCCAAGGCCAAAGGCGAGGTTCCTGAGGTCCGGGTTGGAATGCTGGGCTATTCCTTCATGGGAAAAGCGCATACCAATGCCTATAAGAAAATCCCCTACATGATGTACCCCCCGCCGGCGATCCCCCGCCTGGATGTGATTTGCGGCCGGGGCAAGGAGGCTGTTGCGGAAGCCGCCAAGCGCTATGGCTTCCGCGAGGCATGCTCGGATGATTGGAAGACCATGTTGGATGGCTGTGCCAGGAATATTGACCTGTTCGATAATTGTGGCCCCAATAACGTACACATGGACCCGACCATCTATGCCATGAAACTTGGCAAGCACGTTCTGTGTGAGAAACCGATTGCTCGTACTGCCGAAGAAGCCAAACAGATGGTCGATGTTGCCAAATCGACCGGCGTTAAGAATATGGTGGCTTTCAATTATCGTTTTGTACCGGCGGTCCGGCAGATTCGTAATCTAATCGATAGTGGTGCATTGGGTAAGATATATCACTGGCGGGCAGTTTACCTTCAGGAATGGATTCTCCCGCACTATAACACGCCCAAGATTTGGCGCCTGGATAAGTCTGTTGCCGGCAGCGGTGCATTAGGTGACTTGGGTGCGCATATTATTGATCTGGCTCACTATCTGGTCGGTGGCGTTAAAACTGTCTCTGCGATGGCGAAAACCTTCATCACAGAACGCCCCCTGGCCGAAAATCCCGACAAGATGGGCACTGTTGATGTGGATGATGCCTTTGTTTCCTTATGCGAGTTTGAAAACGGGGCACTGGGTACGTTTGAGTCAACTCGTTTCGCGCTTGGTCGCAAGAATTTTAACTGCTTCGAGATCAATGGCGAAAAAGCCAGCGTCCGTTTCAACCTGGAGCGCTTTAACGAGTTCGAAATCTTCTACCGAGATCATGAGCCGAAGGAGACCAGTGGTTGGACTACTGTTTTGGTTACCGAGGGCTACCATCCTTGGTGGGCAAACTGGTGGCCGCATGGGCATGTCATCGGCTGGGAGCACACTTTTGTGCATGAGATCACGCACTTGTTGGACTGCATTGTAAACAACAAGGAAGTAGGTCCACACGGCGCAACTTTTGAAGATGGCTACCGTTCGGCTGTTATCTGCGATGCGATATTGAAATCGGCAGAAATTAAAAAGCAGGTTGACATTAAATACTAGTTACCTGTTCAAAGGGCGAGGCAGAAGACTGCCTCGCCCATATTCTCTATTTGATGATTTCAGGAGTAATTATGGCGAAAAGTCGTCTTCGTATACCGGTTGGTCTCTTTATTGCGATCTTTGTGACATTGATTCTCGGTTTGGCAGCCAGTCCCGTAATCAAGGCATTGACCACCGAAAAACAAAGGGCCACGAATGTTCTTCTTTCGGCAATTCCCTTTATCCTCATTTTTGTTGCCATTCTGCTGACTTTCATCTCTTTGATCAATATGTCAGCCAGCGTGCTCAACGAGAATATCTCGCCGCGCATACACCATGCCATTGAGACGGCGCTTATCGCGGGGATCGTCCTGGGTATATTTGGTATGTTCCAACCATGGCTGTTGATTCTCTATAAAGTTGGCTTCCTTGTTCTGCTTGCATCCACGCTTGGGTTCATTTGGTGGAGCCACATAAAGCCAAAGAGAGTTCGCCGCCAGAAAGAGGCGGGCAGCAGATCCAGCCAGGATGTGACGTAGGTCGGAGTTGGTAGCCGATATGGAAAATTTTGGATATTGTTTCTCGTTATCCCTGGGCTGCTTCGCCCCGGCAAACATATAATACTTGGAGGTACATGAGATGACAGATAACAAGAGAGAGATAATTGAGAACGCGTTGGCAAAGAGCAACGGAATCTTCCGCTTGGAACCGGCGTGGGTTGCCCGCGATTTCCTGCCGCCGGGCCGCCGCCTCGGATTGAAAGAAGCCGAGTACGAGGTCGGAGAGCGAGGTTGGATTTCCGAGCGCTGGATCGGCTCGACGACCCAGGCCGATAATCGCGTTGGCCCACCGGATGAAGGGTTGAGCTACCTGGCAATCGAGGGCGAGCGCGTAACACTCAAAGAAGCCGTTGAGGTTGCTGGCCCCACCATCTTGGGCGATGCATACTCCAAAACGCACAAAGGTTTGGGGCGGCTTGCCAAGATCTATGACTTTGCCGCGCGCATTCCTTATCACATCCATCAACGCCAGGCAGATGCGGCGCTCGTTGGTCGCAACTCGAAAGAGGAAGCTTATTACTTTCCAGAAGGTGTGGATGTTGGCCCGCATCCCGAAACATTCTTCGGCGTGCATCCCACCATCGTCGAGCAGAAGCAGTATGATATTTTGCTGCCGTATCTCGTTGATTGGAACAGCGACCTGATCTTGCGCCATTCACGCGCATATTTGCTGGTGCCGGGTGAAGGATTCCACTTACCTGCTGGTGGTTTGCATGGGCCGGGCACGGCGCTTACCATTGAGTTACAGGAAGATTCCGATGTCTTTGCCATGCTTCAAGCGCTGGTCGGTGGCAAGATCATCTCGAAAGAGCTATTGTTCAAGGATGTTCGCAAAGAAGATCGTGCGGCATTGGGCGAGCGAGCTGTTCTCAACCAGGTGGATTGGGAACTGAGCGGCGACCCCTACTTCTACGAGAACCGCCATACCTCGCCGCAACTGATTGCCGAGACCCGTCAGCCGGGCGGCGATGAGTATTGGATTTACTACAACACTACCCGATTTAGCGGCAAGAAGTTGGTCGTCAAGCCGGGACAAAAGTTTAAGAGCGTGGATAACGGCGTATACAACATTCTGGTCTGGCGCGGACGCGGGCTTTACGACGGTCATGCGATCGAAGCTGGCAATTTTGCGCTCGACGAGCTGTTGGTCCCGCATTCCAAGGCGACCACGCCGATCTGGGTTGAGAACACTGGCACGGAAGACTTGATCATTATCAAATTCTTTGGACCAGACATCAACCTCAAAGTTCCGATGATTCCCCAAATCAAACGATCCTAGTCCGTCAACCCTTGCAAGGGTGCTAAGCCTTTGCAAGGGTTTCTCACAATTCTCAAGAAGGAGGCACTAAATGGGCAAGAAAAAGGTTTCCGTAGGCAACTGGGCCTACATCTGGGGCGGCTATACTGATGCGCCGGTCCCGCTGACCGACGTAGTGAAGCGGCTCCAGGAGTACAAGTTCGATGGCGTTGAGTTTGGCGTGTTCGGACCGCACCTGTCGTTTGAGGATGCCAAGGATCGACAGAAGCGACTGGCTGTCAAGAAATTGCTGGACGATCATGGGCTGGCTGTTTCCGCAGTGGCCGCTGACTTTGGCGCGGTTCCGCCGATGCTGGCGAATCCTGCTGACTATCTTGACGTGGTGATGCAGCATGCTGAAATCTGCCTTGATCTGGGCACCAACAAAATGCGCACAGACACCATCGTCCCGCCCACCGAGGTTCCGGGCGGCATGAGCTATGAGACTTGCTTCTGGCGCACGGCTGAAGTTTTCCACCGCGCGGCGGAAGTGGCCGGTCACTATGGCGTCAAGTTCTCATGGGAGTTCGAGCCGGGATTTTTATTCAACAAACCCAGCGAGATAGTGCGCATGGCTCACGCCGTTGATCATCCCAACTTTGGTGTGCTGTTCGATTCCTGTCACGCCCACATGTGCGCGGTAGTCGGCGCTCGCCAGATGGGTGAGAAGGAAACTCTGCCCGGCGGCGTGGTGCAGTTTGCCCATATGCTGACAGGCAAGATCAACCACGTCCACTTTATTGATTCGGACGAGACGCTGCACGACAATAGCACCAGCACGCACGCGCCGTTTGGCAAGGGTGTGTTGAATTTTGATGAAATCGTCAAGGCGCTGTTCGAGGCCGGTTACGCCGATGATTGGTGGCCGATGGATCTGTGCTTCTGGCCTGGCGCGTTGGAAGCGACCGCCCCGGCTAAAGCGTTCATGGACAAGCTGGTTGCCAAGTACAGCTAACCATACTGACCTGACCTGACAGGTCTCCAATACCTGTCAGGTCCATAGGAGACAATTGCTATGGCAGAAATGATGAAAGCCCAAGTTTTTTACGAAGCCGAAAAGATGCAGTTGGAGGATATCCCCATTCCGCACGTTTCAGATATTGACGTGCTGGTCAAGGTCAAGAACTGCGGCATCTGCGGCTCGGACATTTCTTACTACTATGGTTATAGCCCGCTCGGCACAGCCACTGGCAAGGGACCCCTTGTGCTCGGTCACGAGTTCACCGGCGAAGTAGTGGAAGTCGGCGCAGTGGCCAAAGCAGCTAACTTGTTCAAGCCGGGTGACCGTGTCGTGGTCAACCCGGTGCAGCACTGCAATGCCTGCTATGCCTGCGCTAGTGGTCACACGAACATGTGCGCTAATCTCTATGTGCCGGGCGTGACGGCTAATGGTGGAATGGCTGAATACTGCGCCTCGCGCTATACAGGTCTATTCAAGCTGCCCGATAGTGTGAGCTATGCGGCTGGCGCGTTTACCGAACCGTTCGCCTGCGCTGTGTATGGCATCAAGAAACTGGCGATTGAGCCGGGGCAATTCGTGGCGATCTTTGGACCTGGTCCCATCGGCATTATGATGGTGCAGATGTGCAAGGCTGTCGGCGCGGGCAAGGTTGCCCTCATCGGCACACGCGACTATCGCCTGGAAGAAGGCAAAAAGTGGGGTGCGGATTACCTGTTCAACACCGCCGACGCCAAGTCGCCTTACTATGCCAATGATTTGAAAAAAGCCATCGCCGATGTGACGCACGGCATGTTAGCTGACCGCGCCATCGTGCCCACCAGTTCCAACGAAGCGTTTGAGCAGGCGTTTGAGATTACCGGCAACGCTGCCATCCTCGTGCATTTTGGCTTGCCCAATACCGGCGATGTGATCCATGTGCCGGCGCTCTCGACGCACACGATGGACAAGGAAATTCGCTTCTCGTGGCTGGCACCTGGTGTCTGGCCGACGACGATTGCGGCAATCGCGGAAGGACTGGTCAACATGGAACCGCTGATCAGCACCGCCGTGCCGCTTTCGCAGGCTGCTCAGGCAATTGTTGATCTCAAGGCGCGCACTTCTGATCCGATCAAAGTACAAATCACGCCGTAAATATTCAAACAAAAGGGTGCTTACATGATCAAATATGGTATTAATACCTTCCTATGGACTTCGCCCTTCACCACCAAAGACCTGTCGTTTCTGGACAAGGCCAAGGCGATGGGCTTTGACCTTGTCGAAATCCCGATTGAAGGCGAACAGGATACAGATTACGCAAAGGCCGCGGAAGCTTACAAGCGCACCGGTCTGGAGTGTTCCGTATGCGCCATCATGGGAGCGACCCGCGATCCGGCGCATGAGGACGAAGGCATTCAACGCAATGGCGTGTCGTACCTCAAACACTGCATTGATGCGGTGGCGCAGATGGGCGGGAATAAAATCGGCGGCCCGATCTATTCCGCTGTGGGGCGAACGTGGCAAGCCACAGACGAACAGCGCAAGCGTGAATTGGAACGCTGTGCCAAGAACCTGAAACAAGTTGCCAAGTATGCGGAAGATAAAGGCGTGGTCTTGGGCATGGAGCCGCTGAACCGCTTCGAGACCAGCTTTATCAACATTGTTGAGCAAGCCGTCGAGTTGGTCAAGATGGTGGATAGCCCGGCCATCCAGATCATGTTGGACAGTTTCCACATGAACATCGAGGAAAAGAATTTTGGCAAGGCGATTGAGCTTGCCGGCCCTTACCTGGTTCATGTACACGCCAACGAGAACGACCGGGGCATCCCCGGCAGCGGTCACGTGCCGTGGAACGAGTTCGCCGCTGCCCTTAAGAGTATCAACTATGATGGAGCGATGGTCATCGAATCCTTCAGCACGACGGTTAAAGAGATCGCGCGAGCAGCGGCCATCTGGCGACCACCTGCGTCCAGTCCGGATTTGCTGGCTACCGAGGGTCTGGCGTTCCTCAAGAAACTCATGGATTGACGTATCACATCTTACATAGGGGCGACCAACATGGTCGCCCCTATTGTACTGGGTGAGCATGGATGCCTTGAAGTCAGGAAAGCGCGTACGCGTTCCTGATTGTGTTGGTCTGCGCCAAAATCGAGCTCGATGAATAGATAACCAATTTCCCTGCTTTAGAGGATAAAATGACAAACAAAAATACCTTTGCGCTATTCTTCGGGAATCGCGTTTTTTTCACAGACTCGCTCATCGCTGTGATGGTACCCAAGGAGACTGGACGATGCAAAAAGTAGCCGACATCATTAACGCAGCGCGCCGAATCGGCGTGGTTATCCCGGCGTTCAACGTCCCATACCTGCCTATGGTCGAACCGGTGGTGCGGGCTGTCGTGGATCAGGATTCGTTCGCGCTGGTGGAAACTGCGCGCCTCGAATGGATCAAGTTCGAAAGCAAAGGGCCGGAAGCGGTTGCCAAAGAATTTGCCCGATGGAGCCAGCCGGAGCATGTCCGGCTGCACCTTGATCACGTGCCGGTCATTGACGAAGATGACCAGCGTGTGGACTACGTGCCGGTTTTCAAAGAGGCTCTTGCACTTGGTTACGAGTCAGTCATGCTGGATGGGTCGCGCTTGAGACTGGAGGACAATATCCAGGCAACGCGGACAGTGGTCGAACTTGCACATGTCCAGGGTGTACTCGTCGAAGCAGAACTGGGCGCGGTGTTGGGTCACGAAACCGGACCGCTTCCCCCTTATGAGGAATTATTTGCGTCTGGACTGGGGTTTACCGATGTTGAAGAAGCCAGACGCTTTGTACAAGAGAGCGGCTGCGACTGGCTCTCGGTCGCCATCGGCAATGTTCATGGTGCGATTGCCGCCGGACGCAAGGATCAGAAAAAGATTCAGGCTAGGTTAAATCTCGACCGGCTTGACCAATTGTCCCAGGCGACCAACATACCGCTTGTGTTGCATGGCGGTTCTGGCATCAAACAAGAAGACGTGTTAGGCGCAGGCAAGTGTGGCATCGCCAAGATAAACGTAGGGACCGAAATCCGCCAGTCCTATGAAGTAGCGTTGAAAGAGTCTGGCAGCCAGGTCAAGGCACAGGATGCTGTCTATGCTCGCACGGTGGAGTTGCTGCGCGACTACTTGCACTTGGCCGGTATCCGGGCAATGCTGACGTAAAGTTTAGGGAGACATCGCGATGAGTCTACTTGGTATAGATGTAGGCACCACTGGATGTAAGTCGGGGCTTTTTTCGCAAGACGGCCATCTGCTTGCGTCCGCGTATGAAGAGTATGACTTTTCAAGGCCTGAACCCGGCTGGGCGCAGCTTGATTCGGTTGCGGTGTGGGAACAGGTCAAGCGCACAATTCGTGCCGTGGCCGTCAACGCCTCCACCGATCCGATCCAGGCGGTGTCTGTCTCGTCGCTCGGTGAGGCTATGGTCCCGGTCACACAGGATCGGCAGATCCTCGGTCCATCCATATTGAACTTTGACTTGCGCGGCGAAGAATACCTGCCGGGGTTGAGCGGCATCATCGAAGACGAGCGGCTGTATCGCATCAATGGCAACACGCTCGGCAATCATTATGGGTTGACCAAGCTCAAGTGGATTCAACACCATCAACCGGAACTTTATGAGCGCACGTGGAAATTTTTGCTCTGGGGCAGTTTCATTCCGTTCATGCTTGGCGCAGAACCGGCAGTGGATTACTCACTCGCCAACCGTACGCTATTGTTCGACGTTGACCGGTGCAACTGGTCAGATGAGCTGTTGAAATTGACCGGACTGGATCGCGCCAAGCTGCCGAACGTGGTGCCTGCGGGAACCGTTATAGGTCAGGTATCCGGTCAGATGGCGTACGAGTTAGGTCTGCCGGCTAACGTTGCCATTGTGGCAGGTGGGCACGATCAGTGCCTCAACGCGGTGGGCTGCGGTGTGATTCAACCGGGCCGCGCGATGTACGGTATGGGGACTTATTTGTGCGCTGTGCCGGTATTTACGCAGCGACACGAGCCGGCGGCGATGATGCGGCTTGGTTTGAACACTGAACATCACGCCGCGCCGGGCCAATATGTGAACTTTATCTACAATCAAGGCGGCTCGATTGTCAAATGGTTCCGAGATACTTACGCCGCCATCGAGCGGCGTGAAGCGCAGCAATCAGGTCGCGATATTTACGCTGACTTGATCGCCGAGATGCCCAAAGGGCCAAGCAGCATCCTCGCGTTGCCGCACTGGTCAACGACCGGCCCGCCCCAGTTCATCTCCAATTCCAGTGGTGTGCTGGTCGGTCTGCGCTTTGAGACGACGCGCGGCGATATTCTCAAGGGGTTGATTGAGGGCATCACCTTTTACTTGCGCGAGTGCCTTGAGACACTGCCTCAGGTGGGCATTGAGGTTGCCGACTATTGTGCCGTAGGCGGCGGCAGCAAATCGGATGTGTGGCTGCAAATGACCGCGGATATTCTGGGTCGTCCCTTCGTGCGTCCAACTGTCAACGAGTCCGGTATTCTAGGCGCGGCCATCATCGCAGGCGCTGGCTGTGGTGTTTTCCCTTCACTGGAGGCGGGTGTCGAAGTGATGGTCAAGCTGGATCGAACTTTTGAGCCGGACCAGAAGATGCACCAAATTTATGCAGGTCGTTTTGAGCAATACAAACAATTGTGGCCGCTGATGAAGGATTACTTGCAGAAATTGACGGCGTGAGTCACTAGGCTCCGAGTCGCGCATCTGCGTTATTCCTGTAAGCCGCAGGTGTTCTCTTATTTGCGAGGCGTGGCATGACCAACAAATACTATCGATTGAGTGAATTGCTCAACCCTGGCGATGGATGCAGCTTGGAGCAATTTGTGGACAAAACCTACGGGTCTTCAAGGTCCGTAGGATTTCTCTTATACAAGAATAAGGAGGAACTATGTTCTTAGGAATGATGAACTGGATGCGTGCTGAAACCATCGAAACCACGATTCGACGGCTGTCCCATTTCGGTTTTGAGTGTCTTGAAATTGCCGGCGAACCCGAACAGTACGATACCAAAGAAGTGCGCCGTCTTCTGAAAGAGAACGGCGTCAAATGCTGGGGGGCTGCGACCCTGATGACCCCCGGCCGGGACTTGATCCATGCTGACCCGAAGGTGCGCGAGTCCACCATCAAATTCGTCAAGAGCCTGCTGACTTTAGCCAAAGAGCTGGATGGTCGCATCCTCACGGTAGTGCCCTCCCAGGTGGGTAAGGTGACCCCAATGGCGTCACCGGAAGAAGAGTGGCGCTGGGCAGTGGAAAGCTTGAAGGAAATCTACGCCTACAGCGAAGAAGTTGGTATCACCCTGGCCTTGGAGCCGCTTAATCGTTTTGAGACCAATTTCATCAACCGCGCCGATCAAGCCTTGTGCCTGGCGCAAGCCGTCGGCCCGAACTGCGGTATCGCGCTTGATGCCTTTCACCTCAACATCGAGGAAGCTGACTTGTACAAGTCCGTTACCATGGCTGGCAAGAAGCTGGTCGACTTCCATGTAGCCGACAATAATCGCTGGGCAGCCGGTCAAGGCCACTATAACTGGTCAAAGCTCATCAAGGCCTTGGACGCAGGAGGCTATAAGTATGCCCTGACGGTGGAGTTTGTGGCCCCGGTCGACCGGACGCCCCGCGACCCATACCCCGGTTCTCAGTCCACGTCCAACGCGAATCTCACGCCCGAACAACTCAAATTTATTCAGGATCACGGCTCGGGCCTGCTGACAGATGAATTCTACTCCGGGCTGGTTGCCCAGACGGCCAAGACTATTCGCAAGGCCATGAAGAGCGCCGGAGTGGACGAGACCCACATGCCCAAAAAGGCCAAGGTCAGCAGTAAGAATGTGCTTTAGCGCCGGAGTTTCTATATATGACCGGTAGTCCGATCGTGGTTTTGATCATGATCATTTTTGTGACATTTATGATCAGCCTATCCAAAGGCGGGCTGGGTGGCATGTTGGGAGCTCTGGCAACGCCGATGATGGTTCTGGTGATGCCCGCCAACCAGGTCCTTGGACTGCTGCTGCCCATCCTGCTTCTTGCGGATGTATTTGCGATTGCCTTGCACTGGCGAAAGTGGAATGGACGGTTGGTTTGGCTGTTGACCCCCGGCGCAGTGATAGGAGTAACCATCGGCACTTTCTTTATTGCCAACGCGCCTACGAATGTGCTCAAGACCGGGCTGGCCGTCATTGTATTGTTGTTCGTGGTTTATAAACTTCTTGAAAAGCGTATCCTGGCTTCGCTGAAATATCAGGATCGTAACTGGCATGGCTGGTTGGCGGGCACAGTTGGAGGGTTTGCGTCTTCGCTGGCGCATAGCGGCGGACCGCCCATCAGCATTTACCTTATGTTGCAAGAAGTGACACCGAGCGTTTTCATTGCCACGTCAGTGCTGTTCTTTGCGATCCTTAATTGGATCAAGGTCCCGTATTATCTCTATATCCATTTGTTTGATTTCCAACGGCTGTGGCAAATTGCGTGGATCGCTCCGATTGTCCCGCTTGGAGTTTGGATTGGACGCTGGATGGGCAGCAAAATTTCCAAGGAAGTTTTTGATGGCATCATGGTGGCTCTACTGGCGCTCACAGCTTTGTTGTTGATCTTCACATAAACAAAGGAGAAAATCCATTGGGCAAAACCGTCGTCATTACAGGGGCATTGGATACGAAGGGCAGGGAATTTGCTTTTCTTAAGGAGTTGATCGAGAAAGAAGGACTCGAAACCCTAGTCATCGACTTTGGCGTTATGGGGGAACCGACTTTTGCAGCGGATGTCACCCGTCAGGAAGTGGCAAAAGCAGGCGGCGGGGATTTATCCAATCTGGCTTCCGGCGAGCACAAGGACGTAGCCATGCAGGTCATGGCAACTGGACTGACTGTAGTGGTGCGCCGGCTTTTCGAGGAAGGTAGACTGGACGGAATTATCGGGATGGGCGGCGGTGGAGCAACATCACTCTCAACTGCGGCCATGCGATCCCTGCCGGTAGGCGTTCCCAAAGTAATGGTTTCCACACTGGGCGGCGGAGATGTCAGCGCCTACGTTGGAACCCGGGATATCACCTTTATGCCATCCATTGTGGATGTGGCCGGCTTCAATCGGATCAGCCGCGCCATCTACACCAACGCCGCTGGGGCAATTGCCGGCATGGTGAAAATGGAAAAAGGCAAAGGGGACGATGACAAGACGATCATCGCTGCTTCTATGTTTGGCAATACCACTCTTGCAGTGGATCGAGCGCGGGGTGTGTTGGAGGCGCGCGGCTACGAAGTTCTGGTCTTTCATGCCACTGGCACAGGCGGAAGGACAATGGAAGATCTGATCGCAGACGGCTATATTGCAGCTTCGCTGGACATCACTACCACCGAACTTGCCGACGAAGTATGCGGCGGAGTATTGAACGCTGGACCTGAACGCTGCCTGTCCGCCTCACGCGCCGGCATCCCGACTGTGCTGGTTCCCGGTTGCGTGGATATGGCTAATTTTTGGGCAATGGATACCATTCCTGATAAGTACAAATCCCGCACGCTCTATCAATGGAATCCCAACATTACCTTGCTGCGCACCAATGTGGAAGAAAACAAACGCATAGGGGAGATGATCGCCGCAGCTGCCAATGCAGCCACTGCGCCGGTTGTCATTCTGATTCCCCTCAAGGGTGTTTCACAATTGGATAGCCCAGGCGGAGTGTTTTGGGACCCACAGGCAGATCGCGCTTGCTTTGAAGCCATAAAAAAGAACCTCAAGCCGGGCATCCCGGTCATTGAGATGGACAACAATGTCAATGACCCGGAATTTGCCGACAGGGCGGCTGAAACCTTGTTGGATATGTTGGAAAAATAGGAGATATTCACAATGGCAATTTCACGTTTGGAGATCATCAAGCGTCTGCAAGCTCAGGTGGCAGCTGGTAAACCGATTGTTGGGTGCGGGGCGGGTACAGGCATATCGGCCAAGTTCGCTGAGGCCGGCGGCGCCGACGTTATCATCATCTACAACTCAGGCCGCTATCGCATGGCCGGACGCGGCTCTCTGGCGGGGCTGATGCCCTATGGAGATGCCAATGGCATTGTGGTCGAGATGGCGGCTGAGGTATTGCCTGTCGTAAAGGACACCCCGGTTCAGGCCGGGGTCTGTGGCACGGACCCCTTCCGCTTGATGCCTGTCTTTTTGAAGCAGTTGAAAGAGATCGGTTTTTCAGGTGTGCAAAACTTCCCAACCGTCGGCTTGTTTGATGGTAAGATGCGCAACAATCTGGAAGCCACTGGCATGGGTTATGATAAAGAGGTCGAAATGATCCGTCTGGCGCATGAGATGGACTTTTTTACCACGCCCTATGTCTTTACCGCGGATGAGGCGAAAGCCATGACAACAGCGGGAGCCGATCTGTTGGTATGCCATGTCGGACTAACCACTGCTGGCAGTATTGGCGCGGCTGAGTCCTTTACACTTGATGAGGCCATTGATAAAGTAATGGTGATGGCTGAGGCTGGTTGGAAACTCCGCAAGGATTTGATGGTGATCTGCCACGGCGGTCCATTCGACGAGCCTGAGGTTGTAGGCGAGGCGCTGAAGAAGATGCCCGGTATTGCCGGCTTCTTCGGCGCGTCCTCCATTGAGCGTCTGCCAACTGAGCGTGCCATTCGTGGTCAGGTTGAGGCATTTAAAGGACTTGAATTGGCACGATGATGTCCAATTTTCTTGCCATCTCAAAAACTTGGAATAAAGAAAACACGCAAGAGCGAGTAAACTAGCGCGCTGTTGCCGGGCGACGTTATTACGACAGGAATCCAGCAGGGCGTTGGTTCCTGTCGTAAATCGCTTGCCTTCCTGTGCGTATTGCATCTGAATTGATGTCGTCGAATTGAAACCATGTAATAACTATCGATACCAAATGAAGTATCAACGCCTTGCATGATATTACGGGTGTCCATTCGGAAATTGCCAACATTCACGTTCTACAAAATAGCGCTTCTTATCTGTTGGCAGTATTTTGTCTAATTCCCTTATACATTACATAATCATATGTATACCTGCATACCTGGATGGTGCGCAGGTATGCCTGGTTTGTTGCCTGACGTTATTCAGTGAGCGCTTTTAGCAAACCTTCCTTTGAGTCTCACATCCAATCTTACAATGGGACTTGACGCAGTCGCCGCAGTTTGTTATTATGTGCCTACCTACCGTTCGGTAGGGAAGGAGATTTGATGACCAGGGATGATATTCTCGATGCCGCCGCGCAGGTTTTTCGCCAGAAGGGTTTTCATGGAGCCTCCATGTCTGCAATTGCGGAGGCTGTCAATTTACAGAAGGCGAGTCTTTATCATCATGTCACTTCCAAGCAGGAGATTTTGCTCGCGCTTCTCGACCGCGCCCTTGGCATGTTGACTGACCACATCGCAGACATCGCCGCCCAGGATATTCCCGCCGACCAAAAACTGCGCCAGATGATTCGCGCCTATCTGATCGCCCTGGCAGACAACTCAGACCTTTCCTCGGTATTGCTGTTTGAGCATCGCTCGCTCGATAAAAAATCCCATGCCCGGCATGTTCCCCAGCGCGATAAATTTGAAAGACTATGGCGCAATGTTATTGACGAAGGCGTGCGCACAGAAATTTTTTCATGTGATGACTCAGGCGTGGCTGTACGCGCATTGATGGGGGTGATGAATTGGACGTTAACCTGGTACCGTCCCGAAGGAGGCAAGTCTATAGAAAAAGTTGCAGATGGGTACGCGGATTTGATGTTTCATGGATTGCTAAAGAGTTAACAGGTGATTAGGTAATTAGGAATGCCACCCTAATCACCTAATCCCTAATTGCCTATTACTTAATCTCTAATCACCCAAAGGAGAGAGCAAATGTATTCGTTTGAACCAAGTGAAGAGCAACAAATGTTAGTGGATGCGGTGGGGAAGTATGCGCAAAATGATCTGCGTCCCGCCGCGCATGACGCGGAAGAGAGCCGCGAACTGCCGAAGAAACTCATCAGCAAAGGCTGGGAGATCGGATTACTGCAAGCCTCCATTCCTGAAGCCTACGGCGGCTTTGGTGACCGCTCCGCAGTGACGGGCGCGCTGGCTGTCGAAGAATTGGCATTCGGCGACCTTGCGGGCACGCTGGCAGTCATGACTCCGTCTCTGTTTGCCACGCCCATTTTGCTTGCGGGCAGTGAAGAACAGAAAAAAGAATATCTCCCCAAAGTGATCGAAGGCGATTGGGCTCCGTACACTGCCGCTTTGATTGAATATGCCTTTGACTTTGACCCCAACGCGCTCCGCACAAGCGCCAAAGCCGACGGCAGTGATTACGTCATCAGCGGCGAAAAAGCTTTTGTGCCTTTCGCCAAAGACGCCGAAACCATTCTCGTCTACGCCAACCTCGACGGCAAGACTCAGGGCTTCATCGTTCCCAAAGGCGCGGCTGGATTATCTGTTTCAGATGAACGCGAAAAATTGATGAGCCTGAATGCGCTTCCGCTGTACCGAGTCAAATTGGATTCTGTGAAAGTGCCCGCGGCGAATCGACTAGGCGGCGCATCTGGTCATGACTTTGAGCTGATCCTGGCTTCGTTGAGAATTGCCTCCGCCTCAGCTGCTGTCGGCGTAGCCAAGGCGTCTTTTGAATATTCAATGAACTACGCCAAAGAGCGCGAGGCCTTCGGCGTTAAGATCGCCCAAAAGCAAGCCATTGCCTTCATGCTTGCTGAAATGGCAACCGAGATCGAAGCCATCCGCTTATTGACCTGGGAGGCCGCTTGGAAGTTGGACACAGGCAAGGAAGACGCCGCCAAAGATGCCTATCTTGCTGCCGCAGGCGCAGCCGACATGGTCATGATGGTCACGGATCGCGGAGTCCAAATCCTTGGCGGACATGGCTATATCCGCGAGCATCCCGTTGAAATGTGGTTACGTAATGGGCGCGGCTTCGCAATGTTGACTGGACTGGCGATTGTATAAATCGGTTACAGGTTGGCAGGTTACAAGTTGCAAGTTAGCGCCTTCAACTTTGAACCTTCAACTTTCAACCAATAGGAGATAAACCATGACCATCGAATTTGAAACACCCAAACCAATTGCACAAATCCAATTTGTGTTGAAGACCGTTGCTGAAAACATGATGCGTTCACAGTCGCGCGCTTTTGACGAGAACGAGCATGAAATCCCCTTTAGCTATATCGAATTCATGCACACTGCCATGCGCTCCATTGGCGGTGGAAGCCTCGCTCCAAAAGAAGAGAAAGTAAAAGAAGGCGATGAGAAAAAGGAAAAACGCCCGTCCATCGCATACCAATCTCTTGCGGCTCAAATAGAAATGCTGGCATGGGGCGATGTGGGATTTTACCTGATCACCCCTGGTGGTGGACTTGGCGCAGCGGCGGTACAGTCGGCTGGTTCGGCTGAACAGCGCGCAAAATTCCTGGCGCGATTCGGCGAGGAAAAACCGACCTTCGCCGCGATGTGCATGACCGAGGCTGGCGCAGGCTCAGATACATCCGCGATTCGTACACGTGCTGTGCTGGACGAAGCAACCAAGGAATGGATCATCAACGGTGAAAAGATCTTCGTCACCGCGGGCGATAAATCCTTCAAGGAATATGAGCAGTTTGGCAAAGGCTTTATCGTCGTTTGGGCAAGCATTGACCCAACGGCGGGTCGTGCTGGTATGCGTGCCTTCGTTGTCGAAGCAGGCACAAAGGGCGTGAGCATTGTCAATTTGGAACATAAGTTGGGAATCCGCGCCAGTGACACTGCCACCATCGCTTTGGTGGATGCGCGTGTGCCGTACGATAACATCCTCGGCAGTCCTACAGTTGAGAAGACCACGACAGGCTTCAAGGGTGCGATGGCTACTTTCGACGCCACCCGTCCTCTCGTCGCCGCATCAGGCTTGGGCGTGGCGCGAGCCGCTCTTGAATTCCTCAAAGAGAAACTGACTGAAAGCGGAGTCGAAATCCGCTACGGGTTGCCGCGCAATAAGTTGACATCCATCGAACGCGATGTGATTGATATGGATATCCAATTGCGCTCGGCATGGTTGATGGTGTTGAAGGCTGTTTGGATGGCGGACAACAAGAAGCCGAATGCGCTTGAGTCTTCGATGAGCAAAGTAAAGGCAGGCGATGTGGGAACGAAGATCACACAGAAGGCTGTCGAGATCATGGGACCGCTGGGCTACAGCCGCGAGTTCCTGCTTGAGAAGTGGTTCCGCGATGCCAAGATCACCGACATCTATGAAGGCACAGGTCAGATCAACCGCCTCGTAGTGGCAAGGCAGATTTTGGGATACAGCGGGAAGGAATTGCGATAATGTTCCAAGTTCCAGGTTCCAAGTGTCAGGTGACATGGAACCTGGAACTTGATACTTGGAACTAAGGAGTAATCATGAAATATCACATCCACAAAGCAGTCGTCATCGGCTCGGGCACAATGGGCGCGGCAATTGCGGCGCACCTGGCGAATATCGGTGTGCCTGTTACGCTGTTGGATATTGTTGCAAAAGATGCGCCAGATAAAAATAAGATTGTCAAAGAAGGTTGGGATCGCTGCATAAAAGCCAAGCCTGCAAACCTAATGGGCGAGGGATTGAAGACTCTCGTAAAACTTGGCAACCTTGAAGATGACTTTGGCGCTGTTGCCGAAGCGGACTGGATCTGCGAAGCCATCGTTGAGAACCTCAAGATCAAAGTTGATCTTATGACCCGCATTGACGAAGTCCGCAAGCCGAATGCGATTGTCTCCACTAATACCTCGGGCATTCCCGTCAAGGCGATTGCTGAAGGACGCTCGAAAGGTTTCAAACAGCATTTTCTCGGCACGCACTTTTTCAATCCACCGCGCTATTTGAAACTGCTGGAGATCATTCCAACTGCCGATACCTCAAAGGAAGTCACCGAGTTCTTCATTCACTTTGGCGAGTTTGATTTGGGCAAGGGCGTGGTGCTTTGCAAAGACACACCGAACTTCATCGGCAACCGTGTTGCGTTTGGAACCGGCGCGTTTGCGCTGGATTTCATCATGAACAACGATTACACAGTGGATGAAGTCGATTCGCTCACTGGGCCTTTGATGGGGCGCCCGAAAACGGCAACATTCAGGCTGATAGATTTGGTCGGCGTGGACGTTTGGGATCACGTGGGCAAGAATCTCGCGCCGTTGATTCCACATGACACACTTGGTCAGAAATATCTTGCCGCCGAAAAACCGCGCAAATTGATGGATACGTTGCTTGAGCGCAAATGGATGGGGAATAAAACCAAAATCGGTTTTTATAAGGAAGCGCGCGGCGCAGACGGCAAGAAGGAATTCCACTCGCTGGATTTGAACACGATGGAGCATGTTCCTGCGGGCAAGCCGCGCTTCGACTCTGTCAAGGCGGCAAAAGATGTCGAGGGGTTGGGCGACAGGCTCAAGGTCATGTTGGGCGCGGACGATAAAGCCGCGAAGTTGGTCAAGGCGTTGACCTATCAAAGTTTCCAATACGTCTCCACCATCATCCCCGAAATTGCGGATACCGCCAAGCCAATTGATGACGCAGTCCGCTGGGGCTTCATGCACGAAGCAGGTCCGTTCGAGATTTGGGATATGCTCGGCGTGAATGAGACTGTTAAGCGCATGAAAGCTGAAGGTTATCCCGCTGCCAAGTGGGTGGATGAAATGTTGAAGAATGGCGTCGAGTCTTTCTATCAATATAAAGGCACGAACAAAGTTGGCGCGTACGATGTCTCGAAGAAGAAATATGTGAAATTGAAACAGCCTGAAGGCTTTGTATTTCTGAAGGACTTCCGCGCCACGAAGAAGGAAATTATCAGCAATGCGGGCGCGTCACTGTTTGACATCGGTGATGGCGTTGCTTTGGTTGAATTCCATACCAAGATGAATGCGCTTGATGATGACATTTTCAACATTACTTCGGAAGCGCTTGACCGTGTCGAAAATGATTTCGATGGACTGGTGATCGGCAGTGAAGCCGATAACTTTAGTGCAGGCGCGAATCTGTTCATGGTGGTGGTCGCCGCGCAGCAGGGCATGTGGGATACACTTGATGGCGCAATCCGTAAACTGCAAAACATGAACATGCGGATGCGCTATTCTCCCAAACCTGTTGTCGTTGCCCCCGCTGGGCTGGCTCTTGGCGGCG